>JADLBK010000239.1 GCA_020847755.1 Flavobacteriales bacterium
CACCACTTCATGCTGTTCAGCGACGAGCGCATCAGCCTGGAGATCGAGGAGCGTGTGCAGGAGGAGGAGTTCGACGAGACCAGCCTGCACATGCGCCAGCTGCTGAAGACCAAGCTGGTGGACATGGACCTGAGCGTGCGCGCCCTGAACTGCCTGAAGGCCGCCGACATCGAGACCCTCGGCGATCTTGTGAGCTACAACAAGAACGACCTGTTGAAGTTCCGCAACTTCGGCAAGAAGAGCCTCACGGAGCTGGAGGACCTGGTGGAGAACAAGGGCCTGAGCTTCGGCATGAACGTGAGCAAGTACAAACTGGACAAGGAGTGAGGTAGCCGCGGCGGCCCTTGGCTCGCTGCAGCACCACCAAGAGAACAGAGTCATGAGACACGGCAACAAGAACAACGCGCTGAGCCGCAAGAAGGCCCACCGCGACGCCCTGCTGAGCAACCTGGCCTGCTCGCTGATCGCCCACAAGCGCATCAACACCACGCTGGCCAAGGCCCGTGCGCTGCGCCGCTATGTGGAGCCCCTGATCACACGCAGCAAGGACGACAGCATGCACAACCGCCGCACGGTGTTCACCTACCTGCAGAACAAGGAGGCCACCGCCGTCCTGTTCCGCGACGTGGCGCCGAAGGTGGCCGCCCGTCCGGGAGGCTACACACGCATCATCAAGCTGGGCAACCGCCTGGGCGATGCCAGCGAAATGGCCATGATCGAACTGGTGGACTTCAACACCGTGTACACCAAGGAGAAGTCCGCCGGCGCCGAGGTGAAGCGCACGCGCCGCAGCCGCGCCGCGAAGAAGCCCGCTGAAAAGCCCGCCCCTGAGGCCCCCAAGGCCGATGAAGGAAAGGCCGAGTAACGAAGTGCAGCATACGAACATCGAACGGCGCTTCACGGCGCCGTTCGACGTTCCGACCCCTCCACGGCACCTCCCCCACCACACTACCTTTGCGGCCCTCTCCGAAGCCCGTCCTGATGCACGTCATCCGCCCGCTCGCCGGTTCGCTCGTCCTGTTCACCCTGTTCGCCGTTCGCAACGTCGCGGAAGCCCAGCCACCTGACTTCTCCGTCACCACCGTCGCCAGCGGCATCAACGCCCCCACCGCCGCCGCCTTCCTGCCGGATGGCCGCCTGCTGGTGGCCCAGAAGGACGGCCACATCCGCATCTCCACGACCCCGGTGGACCAGGCCCCGGTGACCCTGACGAACTACATGGTGCTGCCGGTCGACAACAGTGCTGAGCATGGCCTGGTGGGCCTCTGGATCAGCCCCTATTTCGCCACCGATTCGGCCGTGTTCGTGTACCGCTCCACCGGTGCGCAACGCAACCGGTTGTCCACCTTCAAACACCTCGGCGCCAGCGCGCTTCCCAGCAGTGAGACCCTCATCTGGGAGACCCCGGTCTACACGGGCTGCTGCCACACCGGCGGTGCCTTCGCCTTCCTGCCGGACACCACGATCCTGCTGGCCGTGGGAGACGACTACACCCCGGCCAATGCGCAGGACATGACCAGCGCCTTCGGCAAGCTCCACCGCTTCCGCTGGGACGGCAGCGCGCCGGATGACAACCCCTTCGCCGACGGCACACCCGGGCCGCTGAACGCCAACGGGGTGTTGAAGACCATCTATTGCAGCGGACTGCGCAACCCCTTTCGCGGCCATCTGGATCCCGAGACCGGTCGTTTCCTGATCGGTACGGTGGGTGCCAACAACCATGCGCTTGCCTGGGAGGATGTGCATCTGGCCGCCCCCGGCGCCAACTTTGGCTGGCCCCTCTGCGGGGAGCTCGGCCGACTGCCTGACGGCACCTGCGATGATCCGGCCTTCACCGATCCACTGATCACGTATCCGCACCTGGGCCTGGGGGCGGCCATCACCGGTGGGGCGACCTACCGAGGCACCAACTACCCCGGCATCTGGAACGGTCGTTATTTCTACGGCGACTTCATCCGGGGCTGGGTGAAGTGGGCCCAACTGGACGCCCTGGGTGCGGTGGTGGCGGAAGGCACCTTCATGGACACCACGATCTACGGCGGAACCCAGGCGAACTTCTGCACGCAGCTGCTGACCGGTCCCGGCGGCGACCTGTTCTATCTGTCCTACTACGACCTGCCCGCCTTCACCGGCTCGGTGAAGCGCGTGAGCTATGTGCCTGGCTCCGGACCCCAATGCGTAAGCGCCGAGGCCGATCCCACCCTGGGCGTGGGCCCACAGCTCACGGTCGCCTTCAACGCCCAGGCCGTGGACCCGCTCGGCGGCACCCTGTCCTACACTTGGTCCTGGTCCGATGGCACGCCTGACGAGAACGGATCCGCCGTGCAGCACACCTTCCTCGGACCGGGAAGCTTCGTCGCCGAACTGCAGGTGGCCAACGCCCTGGACACCGTGGTGTGCGCGAGCATCCCCATCACCGTGCTGCCGCATGAGGTGGAGATGAACGTGGACCTGCTGCTCGACGGTCCCTTTGAGCCGCTGCTCGGCTGGATGCGCGACGAGCTGCGCGTGCAGGGGCTGGTCCCCGAAGTGGAACCCTATTCCGACCTGGGCCTCACCCCCACCACAGGTCCGGGTGCCACACTGACGCCGGGCGCGCTCAACAATGGTGGTCCAGAGGCGGTGGTGGACTGGATCCTGATCGAACTGCGCGACGCGGTGGACCCCGCCGTGCTGCTCGACCGGACTCCGGCGCTGCTTCAACGCAACGGCCAGGTGGTCTCGCTGGACGGCGTGTCTCCCCTGATCATGACGGCGCCTGCACGCTTCGCCCATGTGGCCGTGCGGCACCGCAACCACCTGTCCGTGATGTCGGCCATGCCGCTCGACCTCGGCAGCTCGACGCTGACGCTGGACCTGCGCGACCCGGCCACCGCCTGCTTCGGCACCGATCCGCGTCGTGTGCGAGGCAGCCTGCGTACACTGTGGACCGGAAACGCCACCCTGGACGGCAAGGTGAGCTACGTGGGCGCCGGCAACGACCGCGACGCGGTGTTGGTGTCGATCGGCGGAACGCCCCCCACGGCGGTGAGCAGCGGCTACCTGCAGGCCGATGTGAACCTGGACGGCCTGGTGAAGTACACCGGATCGCGCAACGACCGCGACCAAGTGCTGGTGACCATCGGCGGCGTTGCGCCATCGGCCGTGCGGTTGGAGCAGCTGCCCTGACCGGGCGGATCCCACAGGTGTGGACAACTGGGCCCGGCGCCGATGCGCCCGCCCGGTATCTTTGGCGCCCGATGTTGGTCAGCCAACGCCCCAAGGCCGTCCTGTTGCTCGCGGACGGCACCTTGTTCGAGGGCCGCGCCGTCGGCGCATCGGGCATCGCCACAGGCGAGATCTGCTTCAACACGGGCATGACGGGGTACCAGGAGATCTTCTCCGATCCCAGTTACACCGGCCAGCTCATGGTGATGGCCTCGCCCCACATCGGCAATTATGGCGTGAAGGCCGGGGAGGAGGAGAGCGCCCGCATCACCATCGCCGGCCTGGTGGTCAAGAAGTTCAGCGACGTGTGGAGCCGACCAGGTGGCACGGGGTCACTGGAGGAACACCTGCGTCAGGCCGGCACCGTGGGCATCAGCGAGGTGGACACCCGCCGATTGGTGCGCCACATCCGCGACCACGGCGCACAGAACGCTGTGATCAGCAGCACCGAGCTCGATCCCGCCCGCCTGCGCGAACGCCTGCTCGCCGTGCCCTCCATGGCAGGGCTGGAACTGAGCAGCCGCGTGACCACCCCGGTGACCTTCGAGACCGGCGACCCGGCCTCGCCACACCGCGTGGCCTTGGTGGACTTCGGCGTGAAGACCAACATCCTGCGTTGCCTCGTCGAACGGGGTTGCCTGGTGCGTGTGTTCCCCATGGACACGACGGTGGACGAGATGCTCGCGTGGCGGCCGAGCGGCTTTCTGCTGAGCAATGGCCCGGGCGATCCGGCCGCCATGACCACCAGCGTGGCGCTGGTCACCGCCATCCGCAACACCGGCCTGCCCGTGTTCGGCATCTGCCTGGGTCATCAACTGCTCGCTGAAAGCCTTGGCATCGGCACCGAGAAGATGCATCACGGCCATCGTGGCATCAACCATCCGGTGAAGAACCTGGTGACCGGGCACGACGAGATCACCAGCCAGAACCACGGCTTCGTGGCCCGCCGCGCTGAGGCCGAGGCCCACCCGGAGGTGGTCATCACCCATGTGCACCTCAACGACGGAAGCATCGCCGGGCTGCGACTGAAGGACCGGCCGGTGTTCAGCGTGCAGCATCACCCCGAAGCGGGTCCCGGTCCCAACGATGCGCGCTACCTCTTCGACGACTTCGTGGAGAACATGAAGGCGCACGCTGCCGTACCAAAGCCCCTTCATCAGAACGCCTGACCGGCGAGAAGTGCCGTTCCAGCTTTCCGCTTTCCCCCCTCAGCATTCCCCATGAGCCTGATCGCCAAGATCCAAGCCCGCGAGATCCTCGATTCACGCGGCAACCCCACCATCGAGGTGGAGGTGTTCACCGATGAGGGCCACATGGGCCGAGCCGCCGTGCCCAGCGGCGCCAGCACCGGCGCGCACGAGGCCGTTGAGCTGCGCGACAACGACAAGAAACGCTACCTCGGCAAGGGCGTCACCAAGGCCGTGGAGCATGTGAACACGACCCTGAACAATGAACTGCACGGCGCACCCGTGGATCAGCAGGCCTTGATCGACAAGGCGATGATGGGGCTGGATGGCACACCGAACAAGAGCAACCTGGGCGCCAATGCCATTCTGGGCGTGAGCCTCGCGGTGGCCAAGGCCGCCGCCAGCCAGGCCGGGTTGCCGCTATACCGCTATGTGGGCGGGGCCAACGCCTCCACCCTGCCCGTCCCCTTGATGAACATCCTCAACGGCGGGGCCCATGCCGACAACAAGGTGGATGTGCAGGAGTTCATGATCATGCCGGTGGGGGCCACCAGCTTCGCACAGGGCCTGCGCATGGGCGCCGAGGTCTTCCATCACCTGAAGGCCGTGCTGAAGGGCCGCGGCCTGGCCACCAACGTGGGCGACGAAGGCGGGTTCGCTCCCGACCTGCCCAGCAACGAGGAGGCCCTCAAGGTGGTGATGGAGGCCATCGAGAAGGCGGGCTACCGGCCCGGTGAGGACATCGTGCTCGCCCTCGACTGCGCCAGCACCGAGTTCTACGACGCCAGGAAGAAACGCTACGTGCTGGAGAGCACCGGCGACAGCCTCACCAGCGACGAGATGGTGGCCGTCTGGAAGGACTGGTGCAAGCGATATCCCCTCGTGAGCATCGAGGATGGCATGGCCGAGTACGACTGGGCCGGCTGGAAGAAGCTCACCGAGGCCGTGGGGTCCACCATCCAGCTGGTGGGCGACGATCTGTTCGTCACCAACACCGCGCGGCTGGCCGAAGGCATCGACAAGGGCATCGCCAACAGCATCCTGGTGAAGGTGAACCAGATCGGCACGCTGACCGAGACCCTGGAGGCCGTGGAGATGGCGCACCGCGCCGGCTACTCCGCCGTGATGAGCCACCGCAGCGGGGAAACGGAGGACAGCACGATCGCCGACCTGGCCGTGGCCACCAACTGCGGCATGATCAAGACGGGAAGCGCCAGCCGGAGCGATCGCATCGCGAAGTACAACCAACTGCTGCGCATCGAGGAGCAGTTGAGCAAGAGCGGCCGCTACCCGGGCCGCTCCCTGCGCTTCGGACGCTGAGCGGCTACCTTCGCGGGAGCCCCTCCGGGCCGCTCCATGCCGCGCGCATCGCTCTTCCTGCTCGCCGTCCTGCTGGGCCAGGGCATCACATGGGCGCAGGACCCGGCCGACTCCGCGTTCTGGCACGAGCCCGTGAAAGGCCCCCTGAAGCTGCGGGCCATCGGCGGCATCGTGGGCGTGACGCTGCAGAACCATGGGCCCATGGGCTTCGACCGGTTCGCACAGTTCTCCCGCGAAGCCCCTCCGCCGCTGGCCGGCAAGCCCTCCGACTATTACTTCGGCTATTCCAGCACGGCCATCGGCGGCAGCTTCGGTCCGCGCTTCGCCCTGGCCCGCCTGCGCGATGGACGCAACAGTGAGCACGGTTGGACGATGCATCTCGCCCTGCAGCCCCGGGTCTTCACCCTCTTCTTCCACACCGACAGCCTGCTGGGCGATACGGCCCGCACGGTCCAGTACATCTACTCCATCTCGCAACTGGAGATCGCCGTGGGCGGGGGACCGTACTGGACGCTGTTCCTCAGCAACAGCTTTTTCCTGCGGCCGGGCCTGCTGGCCGAGCTGGGACACGCCGGATCGGGCTCCCTCGCCGCCACCGGCATACGGACCGATGAGGTGAACGGAAGCGCCACCGAGACCACCTTTCTGGAGCGCAGCGTGCCCGCGCGGGCGTGCACCTACCTGCGTGCGTCAGCAGGCCTGCAGGCGGGCTTCCGCATCGGCAAGCGGGTGGACCTGAGCGCGCGCGGCCAATGGGGGACCGGCCTGATGTGGCTGCACGGCGTGGACCTCACGGCCATGCGCAGCACCACGCTCTACGCCCTCGACGTGGCCTTCCTCATCCGGCGGTGAACCCTGTGCCGCGGGCTACCTTTCGGGCCTCCATGGAACACATCAAGGGCCTCAATGAGGCTCAGCATGCCGCGGTGGTGCACACCGACGGCCCCAACCTCGTGATCGCCGGCGCCGGATCGGGCAAGACCCGTGTGCTCACCGTCCGCATCGCCCACCTGCTCGCCGTGAAGGGCGTCGACGCCTTCCGTGTCCTCGCCCTCACCTTCACCAACAAGGCGGCCCGCGAGATGAAGGAGCGCATCGCCCAGGTCGTGGGGCGCGGTGAGGCCGCCAACCTGTGGATGGGCACCTTCCACAGTGTCTTCGCCCGCATCCTCCGCGCCGAGGCCGACAAGCTCGGGTACCCCAAGGACTTCACCATCTACGACACCGACGACAGCCGCTCGCTCATCAAGACCATCCTCAAGGAGTGGCAGCTGGACGACAAGTTGTACAAGCCCAACCAGGTGCACGGCCGCATCAGCATCGCCAAGAACAACCTCATCGGGCCCCTCGAGTACCTGAACAACGCCGAACTGATGGCCGCCGATGCCGCCGCGCTGCGGCCCAGGCTCGGTGAACTCTACAAGGCCTACGCCGAACGCTGCTTCCGCGCCGGTGCCATGGACTTCGACGACCTCCTGTTCAACACCAACCTGCTCTTCCGCGACCACCCGGACACCATGCTGAAGTACCAGCAGCGGTTCCAGTACATCCTGGTGGACGAGTACCAGGACACGAACCTGGCCCAGTACAACATCGTGCGCACACTGGCCGCGCGGCATGAGAACCTCACGGTGGTGGGCGACGACAGCCAGAGCATCTATGCCTTCCGGGGTGCCAACATCCAGAACATCCTCAACTTCCGGAAGGACTACCCCGACCACACCCTCTTCAAGCTCGAACAGAACTACCGCAGCACCAAGGTCATCGTCGGCGCCGCCAACTCGGTGATCGACAAGAACCGCGACCAGATCCGCAAGACGGTGTGGACCGACAATCCGGAGGGTGAACGCATCCTGGTGCACCGGGCCATGAGCGACAATGAAGAGGGGACCTTCGTGGCGCACAGCATCTTCGAGATGCGGATGCAGCGCCAGGTGGCCAACAGGGAATTCGCGATCCTGTACCGCACCAACGCGCAGAGCCGCAGCATGGAGGAGGCCCTGCGCAAGCTCAACATCCCCTACCGCATCCACGGTGGCCTCAGCTTCTATCAGCGCAAGGAGATCAAGGACCTGCTGGCCTACTTCCGCCTCACCTGCAACCCCAACGACGAGGAGGCGCTGAAACGCATCATCAACTACCCCGCCCGCGGCATCGGGCAGACCACCGTGGAGAAGCTCATGGTGGCCGCCGGCGAACGCTCCATCAGCGTATGGGACCTGCTGAACGCCCACCTCGGCGAGCTCGATGTGCACGACGGCATGCGCAAACGCCTGGCCGAGTTCGTGCTGATGGTGCGCAGCTTCCGCACGATGCTCGAGGACCAGAGCGCCCATGCGCTCGGGGAGTACATCGCCCGCACCACCGGCCTGCTCAGCGACCTGTTCGCCGACAAGACGCCCGAGGGCGTGAGCCGCTACGAGAACATCCAGGAACTGCTCGCCGGCATGAAGGCCTTCAGCGATGCACAGGAGGGCACCGACGCCCCGCGCACCCTGTCCGATTTCCTCGTCGATGTGGCGCTGTTGACCGATGCGGACAACGAGGACCCGAACGACACGGACCGCGTGAGCCTGATGACCATCCACAGCGCCAAGGGGCTGGAGTTCTCCTATGTGCACATCGTGGGCCTGGAGGAGGAGCTCTTCCCCAACCAGATGAGCGTGACCACCCGCGCCGACCTGGAGGAGGAACGCCGCCTGTTCTACGTGGCCCTCACCCGGGCCCGTGTCCGCGCCACGTTGAGCTACGCCATGAGCCGCTACAAGTGGGGACAGCTCACCGCCGGCGAACCGAGCCGCTTCATCGACGAGATCGACCCGAAGTACCTGGAGCTGCCCGCGGTGAACACCCGCGAGGCTTCAGGCTTCGCCGGGCGGACCATCGCTCCGCCATGGGCCAGCCGGGCCGGAGCGTTCGACCGGCCCGCATCGGACACCGGCGCCCGGCCGCTTTCAGGTCGCGAGCGGTCGGCCCCACCGGTGAGATCGGCCCCCTCCGCACCGCCCGCTCCGGCCCCCGTGCAGCGCAAGAACCTGAAACGCATCACCGATGGCGGTGCACCGCTGGAGGCCACCACCGGCCTGGGCGGTCCGTCGCCCGAGCTGGCCGAGGGCATGACCGTGGAGCACGAGCGCTTCGGCCGCGGCAAGGTGCTCAAGATCGAGGGGCGCGCACCGGACCTGAAGGCCACGGTGTTCTTCCCCAGTGCGGGGCAGAAACAGCTGCTGCTGCGCTTTGCGAAGCTGCGCGTGGTGGAGGGCTGACCTGCTGAGCGCGGACGGCTTTTCGCCCTACTTGCCGGCCTTCATCGGGCAGCCGCCGGCCAGGGACAGGTACACCCCGCCCTGCATGCCCATGCCAAGGCGGTCACCCACCCGGCTGCTGCCGCGACCCTCCACGAAGGCCTCGTCCGTGCGGTCGAGGATCGCCTTGTACACCACCTGCGGCTCCATGAAAAAGCCCATCCTGTGGCAAAGCGGTATCGCGTACCGGATGCCGGCGCGCAGGGCAAGACCCGGCTGGAACGCCGCATCCACACGACCGCTGGACACTTCGGACCCGCTGGCATCGAAGCGCAGGGCATTGGTGCGGTAGGGCAGCGAAACGTCCGCGCCCAACATCACCCCGAAGGTGCCTCCGCAGGTGCTGGCGCAGGTGAACAGCTTGTACTGACCAAGGACCTGAAGCAGGACGCCGCGGCCCTCCACCTCATTGAGCGGCACCGTACCCTCCGGGGTCTCCTGCTCGGCGCTGGCCCGGCGCCATTCATGCGCCACGCCGAAGCCCAGGCCGAACCGCTCGCCGAGCGGTCGCGTGTAGCGGAAACCCGCCGCCAGCGCCATGTTGTCGCGGCAGCCCGACTTGTCCAGGCTGAAGGACTCCGGCACCGCCTTGGTGGACCCGAAGGTGTGGGAGAACTCCTGCGCACCGGCGTGCAGACCGATGAGGGCAAAACCGAAGGTGAAGAGGGTGTGGCGCATGCGAATGTGGTTCCGGATCGTCCAAGGTAACATCCGGACGCCGGGATCGGTTCGTAGGCAGCGGATCGACCCGTGCACCCGTCCACTCCCCACCCCCCTTCCCCATGCGCGGACCCTACGCTTGCCTGTTCCTGATCGCCCCCGCGCTGGCCGGGGCCCAGTACGTCCATACGGACTTCGACCCCGGTGGGCAGGACGACGTGCTCTGGGCGCTCGACACCGCGCAGGGGAACCGCTGGCACGTCGGCCCACCGCAGAAGGCCTTCTTCGCCGACCCGTACTCGCCGCCCAACGTGCTGATCACGGACACGATGGCCCCCTACCCGGCCAATGCCCAGAGCAGCGTGCTGGTGAAGGCCCCTCTCCAGGACCTGCTGTGGAGTCCGGTGTTCTTCATGAGCTTCTACCAGGCCTTCGACACGGACACGCTGCAGGACGGGGGCTATGTGGAAGTGAGCTGGGACCATGGCGCCACCTGGACGAACGCCTTCGACGATTGGTTGATGCCCTTGGAGGTGGAGTTCTTCGACCCCGGATGGCAACCGCTGCAGGCCGACACGCTCAGCAACGGCCAGATCGGGTTCAGCGGGCGGAGCGGCAGCGCCGCCACCGGGGTGGATTGGTGCTTCACCTCGTTCTGCTGGACCAACACCGGCCTGGTGCAGACCGACACCCTCTATGTGCGCTTCAGCTTCCACAGCGACAGCATCCCCGAGGCACGCGATGGGTGGATGATCGACAACCTCACCTTCGAGGCCTACTTCGTGCATCCCGTGAGCGCCCACGAACGCGCTTCAGGGTACTTCGAACTGCACCCCAACCCGATGCCCGACCGCAGCTTCCTGTTCTTCGACCTCGATCACCCGGCCGCGAACGTGCATGTGGCGATCCACGACCAGCAGGGGCGGGAGAAGGCGGTCCTGTGGAACGGGCCGCGGGCCGCCGGTCGCGTCATCCTGCCCATCTGGCGCGATGCCCTGGACCTGGTCCCCGGCCTGTACCATGTGGTCGCCGAAACCGACGGCAAGCGGCGGCACAAGACCTTGGTGGTGCCCGGCAACGGACATTGGCCGGTGGGCGGCCCCTGATGCGCGGGTCAGTGCCTTCGCCTACCTTTGAGCCGGACCCCGGTGCGACCCGCCCGGCGCGGTCCTGCCCGCCCCGACCGATGAACGCCGTCGCCTACGACTACAACACGCGCCGTCCGCGCCTGATCATCCCCGAATACGGCCGCCATGTACAGCGCATGGTGGAGCACTGCATGGGCGTGGACGACCGCACCGAACGCACCCGACTGGCGAAGGCCATCATCCAGGTGATCGGCCGCCTCAACCCGCAGCTGCGCAGCAGCGAGAACGCCGACCGCACCCTGTGGGACCACCTCTACATCATGAGCGAGTTCAAGCTCGATGTGGACGGCCCATTCCCGAAGCCCTCACCCGAGGAACTGGAGACCAGACCGGAGCGCGTGCCCTACCCGCAGAGGAAGATCCGCTTCGGCCACTACGGCAAGCTGGTGGAGCGCATGATCGAGCAGTGCGCCGCCCTGGAGGCCGGCGAGAAGCGCGATGCCTACACCCACCTCATCGCCAACCTGATGAAGCGCCAGTTCCTCACGTGGAACCGCGACACGGTGCCCGACGGGGTGATCCTGAAGGACCTGAACGAACTGAGCAAGGGCCGGGTGAAGCTGAAGGAGGACCAGCAGCTCGCCAGCACCGACTTGCTGCTGCAGGCCCAGCGCAGTGGCCCGCGCAACGAGGCCGAGGTGCGCAAGCGCGGCAAGAAGCGCCACCGCAACCGCAACAAGAAGGGCGGGCGCTACTGAATCGGGCGACCGCGTTGTCAGTCCCCTGTTGTTAGCAGCCCGCCAAGTGCGCACAGCGCACAGGCCCACATCGGCGCTTGCTTCGCACCACGAAGTGACAAGCCATGGGAAGTTTCCGCATTGAAGGGGGGCGCCGCCTGAAGGGCGACCTGGTGCCGCAGGGCGCCAAGAACGAAGCCCTCCAGATCCTCTGCGCCGTGCTGCTGACGAGCGAACCGGTGACGATCCACAACGTGCCGGACATCGTGGACGTCAACAAGCTCATCGACCTGCTGCGCGCCATGGGCGTTGAGGTGGTCGGTCTGGGCTCCGGTTCCTACCGGTTCACCGCGAGGTCCGTGAACCTCGAATTCTTCCTGGACCCCGAGTACAAGCGCATGGGCGGAAGCCTGCGCGGCAGCGTGATGGTGGCGGGCCCGGCCCTGGCGCGCTTCGGCCGCGGCTACATCCCCAGCCCCGGCGGTGACAAGATCGGCCGCCGCCGCATGGACACCCACTTCATCGGCTTTGAGCGCCTCGGCGCCGAGATCAAGTACGACGCCAAGGAGGGCTTCTACCGCGCGGAAGCCAGGCAGCTCAAAGGGTGCCACATGCTGCTCGACGAGGCCAGCGTCACCGGCACGGCGAACATCATCATGGCGGCGGTACTGGCCGAGGGGCGCACCACCATCTTCAACGCCGCCTGCGAACCGTACATCCAGCAGCTCTGCAACATGCTGGTCCGCATGGGCGCGCAGATCGGCGGCATCGGCAGCAACCTGCTCCACATCGATGGCGTGAAGGAGCTCGGCGGCACCGAGCACCGCATGCTGCCGGACATGATCGAGATCGGCTCCTTCATCGGCCTGGCGGCCATGACCCGCAGCGAGATCACCATCAAGGACACCGGCTATGACCACCTGGGCATGATCCCGGACGTGTTCCGACGCCTCGGCATCGCCGTGGTGCGCAACGGCGACGATATCCATGTGCCGCAGCAGGAGCATTACACCATCTCCCGATTCATCGATGGCAGCCAGATGATCGTGGCGGACGCGCCCTGGCCCGGCTTCACACCCGACCTGCTCAGCATCGTGCTCGTCACCGCCATCCAGGCCAAAGGCAGCGTGCTCATCCACCAGAAGATGTTCGAGAGCCGCCTGTTCTTCGTGGACAAGCTGATCGAGATGGGCGCGCAGATCACGCTCTGCGATCCGCACCGCGCCCTGGTGATCGGCCACGACTTCCAGATCCCGCTGCGCGGCATCCGCATGACCAGCCCCGACATCCGCGCGGGCGTGTCGCTGCTGATCGCCGCGCTCAGCGCCGAAGGGGTCAGCACCATCGACAACATCGAGCAGATCCGCCGCGGCTACCAGAACATCGAGGGCCGCCTCAACGCCATCGGTGCGCGGATCGAGGTGGTCTGAAGGCGGCCGGCAGTTGGCAGTTCCGGTACCCGAAAGGTCATCTGCAGGTCTGGGATGATCCATCCGCCAACTGCCGAAGAGTGACCGCGCTGGCCTTTCCATCCGGCACGGTCTTGGCAGCTCACGCGGCACCCATCGCCTACCTTCGTCCCATGAACCTCCGCCCCGCGATGAACAAGCTGCGCGTGCTCATCCTCTCGGTCGTGGCCCTGCTGGCCATCTATGGCTTCACCGAACGCCTGGACCAAAAAGCCGCCAAAGGAGCCAAGGTGGGCACCAACATCGGCGACCAGGCGCCCGAGCTCGCCTACATGAACGTGGACAGCACGAAGGTCCTCAAGCTCTCCGAGCTCCGCGGCAAATACGTGCTGATCGACTTCTGGGCCAGCTGGTGCGGTCCTTGCCGACGTGAGAATCCGAACGTGGTGGCGGCCTATCAGAAGTACAGCGCGGCCAAGTTCAAGGATGGCAAGGGCTTCGAGATCTACAGCGTGAGCCTTGACAAGAACCGGGATGCCTGGCGCCGCGCCATCGAGCAGGACAAGCTCAGCTGGAGGTATCACGTCAGCGACCTGAAGTACTGGGCCTCGGAGGCCTCCCGTCTCTACGGCGTCTCAGGGATCCCCATGAGCTTCCTGGTGGACCCCAACGGGGTGATCATCGGCAAGAACCTGCGGGGCATGGCCCTGCACCAGGAGCTCGACAAGTACGTCAAAAGCCTGTGAGCTTCAGGAACGCCTCCCAAGGGCCCCGCCACGGCGGGGCTCTTTCATTGCCGGGCTTCCTGTCATTTTGTCCCCAACCCCACCCTCGGCATCGTCCTTGACCCATGCGCCGCATCTTCGGAAAAGCCCGGAAACCCATGACGGACCGCCCTCAAGCCGCCGCCGAGGCAGAACAGCCTGCCAAACCGACCACGCACGACCTGCCCGCCGATGCGGCCGATGAGGCCCGCAAGGATGCGCTGACCGCCGCCTCCGAGGCGGCCGCCGAGCATGTGATGCGCGACGCGGAGGCCGACCGCCGTGAGGACATCAACACCCTTCAGGCCGAACTGGACCAGGCCAGGGCCGAGGCGGCCGACCTGAAGGACAAGTGGCTGCGGCTCAACGCCGACTTCGACAACTTCCGCAAGCGCACGGCCCGCGAGCGCCTCGACCTGATCCAGTTCGCGGCCGAGAACGCCCTGAAGAACGTGCTTCCCGTGCTGGACGACATGGAGCGCGCCATCGCCAACAACGCACGCACCGAGGACCTGTCCGTGGTGAAGGAGGGCTTCCACCTCATCCAGAACAAGTTGCTGCACATCCTCGGCAGCCAGGGCGTCAAACCGATGTCCGAGGTGAAGGGCCAGCCCTTCGATGTGGACCGCCACGAGGCCATCACAAAGGCCCCGGCCCCGAGCCCCGATCTGAAGGGCCATGTGCTGGACGTGGTGGAGAACGGCTATACCCTGCATGACAAGGTGATCCGCTACGCCAAGGTGGTCGTCGGCGAGTAGGGACGGATCATGATCCGCCCGGACGAGACCGACATGAACTGACGACATGAGCAAGCGCGATCCCTACGAGGTCCTGGGCGTGGCACGCACCGCCAGCGCCGACGAGATCAAGAAGGCCTACCGCAAGCAGGCCATCAAGTTCCACCCGGACAAGAACCCGGGCGACAAGGCCGCCGAGGAGAAGTTCAAGGAGGCCGCCGAGGCCTATGAGATCCTCAGCGACCCCGAGAAAAAGGCCCGCTACGACCGCTTCGGCCATCAGGCCCCGGGCGGCTTCGGCGGCGGTGGCCATGCCGGTGGCATGTCGATGGACGACATCTTCAGCCACTTCGGCGACATCTTCGGGGATACGTTCGGAGGCGGTGCCTTCGGAGGTTTCGGCGGCGGGCGCGGGCGCGGAGGACGCGTCATCAAAGGCAGCAACCTGCGCGTGCGCCTCAAGCTCACCCTCGAGGAGATCGCCCTCGGTTCCGAGAAAAAGATCAAGGTGACCAAGCTGGTGCGCGGCAAGGGCAGCGAGTACAGCGCTTGCGGCACCTGCAAAGGCACCGGACAGGTGACACGCGTGCAGAGCACCTTCCTGGGCGCCATGCAGACCGTGAGCACCTGCCCGGCCTGCGGGGGCGTCGGCCAGACCGTGAGCAAACGGGCCCCGGGCAGCGATGAGCACGGCCTGGTCCGCGAGGAGGTGGTGGTGCCCATCCGCATCCCCGCCGGTGTGGAGGAGGGCATGCAGCTCAACATCAGCGGCATGGGCAACGAAGCCCCGGCCGGCGGCGTGCCGGGCGATCTGCTGGTGGTGATCGAGGAGGAGGCCCACCCCGACCTGAAGCGCGATGGCCTGCACCTGCACCATGAAGCCTTCATCAGCATGCCTGACGCCGCGCTCGGCACCACCATCGAGGTGCCCCTGGTGCAGGGCCGCGCCAAGGTGAAGATCGAGCCTGGCACCCAGAGCAACCACACCCTGCGCCTGCGTGGCAAGGGGCTGCCCAGCCTGAACGGCGGCGGGGCGGGCGACCTGTTCGTCCACGTCGCGGTATGGACACCCACGGACCTCACCAAAGCCGAACGCGACGTGTTGGAGAAACTGCGCACCAGCCCGGGGTTCCAGCCACGACCCACCAACAAGGACAAGGGCTTCTTCGAGCGCGTACGGGAGATGTTCGGCCACTGAGCGGCCGGTGCCGGTGCCTATCTTGCCCGGGTCCCATGCTGCCCGCGCATCGTCCCAGGCCGCGCTCTACCACCGCAGGCGGCGGAAGCTCCGCACCGCACCCGACCGCAGCACCCTCGCCCTTCCACCGGCTCCGTTGGGGCCACCTCATCCCGGTCTGGTTCATCGGTGTGCCCTGTGTGTTCGTGCTGGCCGCTCCCACCCTGCTCACCACGGATGGCTGGCTGCGCCTGCTCGGTGCCCTTGTGGCCCTCATCGCCGTGGTGGCCCGCCTGCTCGACCGCCGCTACCGCTTCGGCCCCTGGGCCTCCTTCATCGCCGGGCTCTTCGGCGGGCTGCCCCTCCTGGGCCTGCTGGTGCTCAGCCTCAACCGCATGGTGGGTCGCGAACGGGTGGAAGAGCTCCGCATCGTGGGCATCGAGCGACGCGCTGACCTCGACGGCCTGCTCCTGCACCTCGAAGGCGGCGCCTACGCCGACTTCCCGAACAAGCTGCGGATGGCCCCGCTCGACCCCTCGGTCTGGTCCGCCGACCGGCTGCGCACCACCTTCCACGACGGTCTCTTCGGCTTCCCCGTGGTCGAGCACCAGGAACTGCTGCCCGGCCCGGAAGGCCATCGACTGCCCGACCTGACGCGCCTTCCCTGAACCGTCCTTCTTCGACTGACGACCCTCACACGGGCCCCCACCCCACGGGGCTACCTTCGCGCCGACCATGACCGCGATCCTCCTCTTCTTCATCCTCCACTGGTACCTGAGCCTCTTCGTGCAGACCTTCTACCTGCACCGCTACGCCGCGCACCACATGTTCACGATGAGCCCCTTCTGGGAGAAGGCGTTCCATGTGCTCACCTTCATCGCCCAAGGCAGCAGCTACCTGAGCCCGTACGCCTATGGGGTGCTCCACCGGCTGCACCACGCCTACGCGGACACCGAGCAGGACCCGCATTCCCCGAAGTACGACCCCAGCCTGTTCAGCATGATGTGGCGCACCAAGACCACCTACCACCAGCTGTTCGACCGGTCGATGCCGGTGGAGGAACGCTTCACCAAGGGAGTGCCCCAATGGCGTGCGTTCGAGGTGTTCGCCGACGCGTGGCCCACGCGCATCGCCTGGATCCTGGGCTACACCGCCTTCTACGTGGTCTTCGCACCCAGCGCCTGGTGGTACCTGCTCCTGCCGTTGCACTACGTGATGGGCCCGCTCCATGGAGCCATCATCAACTGGTACGCCCACAAGTACGGCTACCGCAACTACGAGGTGAGCGACACCAGCCGCAACATGTGGCCCGTGGAAGTGCTCGTAATGGGCGAAGGCCTGCACAACAACCACCACGCCCACAGCGGCCGGGCCAACTTCGCGGCCAAGTGGTGGGAGTTCGACCCCACCTGGCCCATCATCCGGGTGCTGAACGGACTGCGGATCATCCGGCTGCGACCGGCCGCTTTCCCCGTACGGGAGATCAAGACCCGCCGGCAAGCCGCTTGAGCAGGGCCTCCGCCTGGGCCACGAGGGCCTGCGGTCCCACGCCGGCCTGACGCATGCCGCGAAGTGTGGTCGCCGACACCGAGGTCCCCACCGACTTGCTCAGCTTGGCCCCGCTGTCGTCCGTGAGCAGCGGGTGGTGCAGGAACCGCACGGCAGCGAACGCGGACAGCCCCAGCACACGCGCCAGGTGGAGCTGTACCAGGGTGCTGGGGAAGAGGTCCTCGCCGCGCACGATGAACGTGATGCCGTGGTCCACGTCATCCGCCAGGGAGGCGAGCTGATAGGCCGGTCGGCGCGGCCGCCCATCCTGTGCGCGCTGCAGCACCACGGGGTCAGGCAGCCACGCGAACGGCCGCTCCGTGCGGGGCGGGCCGCACAGGCCGTGGACGGTCACCTCGGCGGCCTCCGGGATCCGCACCCGCCACGCCAGGGTCTCATCATCCAGATCGGACCCGGCGGTGCGGCAGCCGCAGGTGGAGACACCCGCCGCCAACAGGGTCGCACGCTGCTGGCGCGAACAGCCGCAGGCGTACACCTCACCTGCGCACCGCAGGGCATCGGCAAGCTCCCGGTACCGCGGGACCCGGAGCTGTTGCGACCAGTGCCGGCGCTGGTCCTCGGCATCGCGCGGACCGACGTCCGGACGGATGCCCAGCCAGGCCAGCCCCTCGAAGATGTCCTCGACGTAGGCTTGGCGCCCCCGCTCGGCATCGAGGTCGTCGATCCGCAGGCGCAGGGTGGCTCCGGTGCGACGGGCGAGCCGGTCGGTGAGCAGGAAGTTCAGCGCGTTGCCGGCGTGCAGAAAGCCACTGGGCGTGGGCGCCAGGCGGGTGCTTCCGGGGTCGGGGGACGCAACGGGCTCGGGCATGGCAGGGGCGGTGCCCGGGGCGGGACTTGAACCCGCACGGCCCTTGCGGGCCAAGGGATTTTAAGTCCCTCGTGTCTACCGGTTCCACCACCCGGGCGGGGTCCGCAGGCGCGGCGCCGGCGGATGGGAACTCCCGAAAATAGCGATGCCCCCGCCAGATGGCGAAGGCATCGTGAGCGAGAAACGGGACTCGAACCCGCGACCCCGACCTTGGCAAGGTCGTGCTCTACCAACTGAGCTACTCTCGCTTGAAACCCGTCCACGGTCGGACGGGGGTGCAAATATAGGCGGTCCTCCGATCCGTGCAATGCGGGGCTCACGCCTTGCGCAACTGCGCCGAACGCGCACCGGCCATCCGCTTGATCTCGTTGAGCTTCAGCAGGGCCTCCACCGGGGTCAGCGTGTCGATGTCCAGGGCCTCCAGCTGCCCACGGATGCCCTCCAACGCGGGGTCGTCGAGCTGGAAGAAGCTCAGCTGCAGGTCGCGGTCCAGCCCGTCCACGGCGCGCCGGCCGGGGGCTGCCGGCAGTCCACCCTCGCGCTCACCGAGGTCGCCGGCATGGCTGCGCTCCAGGTGGGCCAACACTTTCTCGGCACGCCGCACCACGCTCCGCGGCATGCCCGCCATGCGCGCCACGTGGATGCCGAAGCTCCGGTCGCTGCCACCGGGCACCAACTTGCGCAGGAAGTGCACGCGCCCGTCCACCTCGCGCACCGCCACGCTGGCATTGCGGATCCGCGGGTAGGTGGCCGCCATCTCGTTCAGTTCGTGGTAGTGCGTGGCGAACAGCGTGCGCGGCCGGCCGGGGTGCTCGTGCAGATGCTCGGCGATGGCCCAGGCGATGGAGATGCCATCGTAGGTGCTGGTGCCACGGCCGATCTCGTCGAGCACCACCAGGCTCCGCGCCGTGAGGTTGTTGAGGATGCTCGCGGTCTCGTTCATCTCCACCATGAAGGTGCTCTCCCCGGTGCTCAGGTTGTCGCTCGCCCCCACCCGCGTGAAGATGCGGTCCACCACACCGATGCGCGCGGCCGACGCCGGCACGAAGCTGCCCGCCTGGGCCATCAGCACGATGAGCGCCGTCTGCCGCAGGAGCGCCGATTTCCCGCTCATGTTGGGACCGGTGATCACCACCAGCTGGCGTTCCTCGGGGTCCAACAGCAGGTCGTTGGCCACATACGCCTCGCCGGGCGGAAGCTGCTGTTCGATCACCGGGTGGCGCGCGTCGCGCAGGTCGATCGTGCGGCCATCATCGAGCACGGGGCGTGCATAGCCCCAGCGCACCGCAGTGAGCGCGTAGCCGCGCAGCACATCGAAGGCCGCCACCGCCGAGGCGGTGGCCTGCACCGAGCGGATCCGGGCGCACACGGCCTCCACCAGCTCGGCGAAGCGCCGCGCCTCCAGGTCGAGGATACGCTCCTCCGCCCCCAGGATCCGCTCCTCGAGCGCCTTCAGTTCGTCCGTGATGTAGCGCTCGGCGCCCACCAGCGTCTGTTTGCGCACCCATTCGGGTGGCACCTTGGCCTTGTGGGCGTTGCGCACCTCCAGGTAGTAGCCGAACACGTTGTTGAAGCCCACCTTCAGGGAGGGGATGCCGGTGCGCTCGCTCTCACGCTGCTGCGCCTCCAGCAACAGGTCCTTCGCGTGGCCGCTCACATGCCGCAGCTCATCGAGCTCGGCGTCGACACCGGCGCGGATGACCCCGCCCTTGCCCAGTGCAGCAGGCGCCTCGGCCTCCAGGGTACGTGCCAGCTGCTCGCTCAGGGCGGTGTCGGCATCGATGCCTTCGGCGACCGTGGCCATGGCACCACCCGCCTGAAGCAGGTCATGCCGAAGCGCCTGGGCGGCCTCCAGGGCCAGCCGCACCTGGTTCAGTTCGCGCGGGGTGATGCGCCCGGCGGCGGCCTTGCCGGCGAGCCGTTCCAGGTCGCCGATCGCCTGCAGGTGCGGACCGCAGCGTTCCAACAGCGCCACATCGTCGACCCCCTGGCCGACCACGGCGTGCCGGGCGTCGATCGCGGCACGGTCCACCAACGGGAAGGTGAGCCAGCGCTTCAGCAGGCGCGAGCCCATCGGCGTGGCGCAGCGGTCCAGGACACCGCACAGCGTGCGGGCCCCTTCGTTCACGGGCGCCACCACTTCCAGGTTGCGCAGGGTGAACCGGTCGAGCCCCACGTGGGCCTCGGGCTGAAGGCGCGACAGGGTGGTGATGTGCGCCAGCCGCTCGTGCCGCGTGTCACCCAGGTAGTGCAGCACGGCGCCCGCAGCGCGCTGGCCCAGCTGCAGTTCCTCCACCCCGAAGCCCTTGAGGCTGGTGGTGCCGAACTGCCGTAGCAGGCGCTCCCGGGCCAGATCGTCCGTGAAGACCCAATCCTCCAGGGCATAGCTGTACTGGCCAGCGATGAGCTCCTGCACCAACGGGTCGTCGGCGCCGCGGGGATGCAGCAGCTCGCTGGGGGCATGGCCCTCCATGAACTTGCGCAAGCCGTCGCCCTCCTCCTCGCCCACCAGGAACTCGCCGGTGGTGATATCGAGGAAGGCCACACCGTAACGGCCTCGTTGTGCACAAACGGCGGCCAGCCAGTTGTTGCTGCGGTGGTCCACCACCCGGTCGCTGAAGGCCACCCCGGGTGTCACCACCTCGGTGACCCCACGCTCCACCACGGTCTTGGCCAGCTTGGGGTCCTCCAGCTGATCGCACACGGCCACCCGGTGGCCCGCCCGCACCAGGCGGGGCAGGTAGGTCTCCAGGGCGTGGTGCGGGAAGCCCGCCAGCGGAACCTCGCCGGCGGCGCCGTTGTTGCGGCGCGTGAGGGTGATGCCCAGCACCTGCGACGCCCGCACCGCATCGTCCGCGAAGGTCTCATAGAAGTCGCCCACACGGAACAGCAGCACGGCATCGGGGTACTGCCCCTTGATGCGCTGGTATTGCTGCATCAGCGGCGTTTCGCCGCGCCCCGCCTTGCTCATGATGCCTTGCCGGCCTTCTATTTTCGCCAGCCCGGAAAAGTACGGCCCGTCCGCCGTCCCCCACCCCTCCGGTTATCCACGATCCATGCCCACGGACGACCGAAAACTGACCACCGACGAGCTGGGCCGGCCAAGCCCGGAGCGGTTCCGTAGTGCCCCTCGACGGCCGGTGCGCGTGGTGCTGGACGATGTGCGCAGCCGCCACAACGTGGGCTCGGTGTTCCGCACGGCCGACGCCTTCGCCCTCGAGGGGCTTACGCTCTGCGGATTCACCCCCCTGCCGCCCCACCGCGAGATCGAGAAGACCGCGCTGGGCGCCACGGCCACCGTGCCTTGGGAGCATGCCCCCGATGCCGCCCAGGCCGTTCAACAGCTGCAGGCCCGTGGCTACCGGGTGCTGGCCGTGGAGCAGACGCTCCGGGCGGTGCCCTTGACGGAGGTGGCGCATCCGCCCGACGCCCCGCTGGCCCTGGTGTTCGGCAACGAACTGCACGGGGTGAGCGACGCGGTGATCGGAGCCTGTGACGGCTGCCTGGTGATCCCCCAGCACGGCGCCAAGCACTCCCTCAACGTCTCGGTCTGCGCCGGCGTGGTGCTCTGGTGGTTCGCAGGACGCTGAGGCGGGCGAACCCGGCCGCCGGACCCGCGTACAAAGGCAACCTTTGGCCGTTCAACAGGTCTATGGGGATAGGATGGCCACCGGTCACTTGGCCGTTCCGCCCCAGCGGATACATTTGAACGGAAACCGGGTGCACGCATGAAGGGACGATACGCGCTTCGCATCATTGCCCTGCTGCTGACGGGCCTCTTCGGAGGCGCCGGTCTTCATGCCCAGTACTTCCGCAAGTCGAACTACTGGAAGACCAACCGCAACGAGATCACCGTGGGTTTGGGCGCCGCCAACTTCCTGGGCGAGCTGGGCGGCCGCGACCAGATCGGCACCTCCTTCATCTGGGACCGGGAGGTGAGCCAGACGCGTCCGGCGTTCAGCCTGGGCTGGCGCTACTACCTCCGCGAGAAGATGGCCCTGCGCACCTCCCTCACCTACGGGGTGCTCGCAGGCAACGACAACCTCACCGCCGAGACCTTTCGCCGCAACCGGAACCTCAACTTCCGCAGCGACGTGTTCGAGTTCAGCGTGGTGTTCGAGCTGCATGCCTTCAAGGAGGAGCTCGGACACATCTACGACCTGCGCGGGGTGAAGGGCCAGAAGGCGAGCCGGGTGGGGCTGTACGGCTTCATCGGCATCGGCGGCTTCTATTTCGACCCGCGGGGCAAGTTCAACAACAGCTGGGTGCGATTGAAGCCGCTGCGCACCGAAGGACAGGGCCTCCCGGGCGGGGCGCAGGAGTACAGCAACTTCGGCTTCTGCGTGCCCATGGGCTTCGGCATCCGCAAGGCCCTCACCAAGCAGTGGAGCGTGGGCCTGGAACTGCAGCACACCACCACCTTCACCGATTACATCGACGATGTGAGCACCGTGTACTACGACCCCGATGCCATCCGCGTGGTGAGCGGCGATGTGGGCGTGTACATGGCCGACCCCAGCCTGGGCGTGGGCGACAACGTGAACGAGCTCACCACCAGCCCCGGCCAGCAGCGCGGGGACAGCAGCGACAACGACGCCTACCTCTTCATCAAGCTGCAGGTGCACCACAAGCTCTACAAGTACAAGAGCGGCAGCAAGAAGTACCGCACCCGCATCCGCCGCCAGAAGATCATCTTCTGAGCCGGGCCCGCGGCTGTGCCGCGCATCTTAGTGCTGGTCCACGGCTCTGCCGTGGATCGTTCACGCCGCTGTGCCGCGCATCCTATTCTTCCGGCACATGTCCGGCGACCGCTACCGCATCACCCTGGCGCGGGAGTTCGGCGCGCATGGGCCCGAGGGCGGGAAGGCCGTCCTCCCGTGCCTTCGGCACTGTACCCCGAAGATCCAACCTGGCCTCCGCGCGGTCATTCCTTCTCCAGTTCCAACAGCCCGGGCTCATGCGCTGAACCGTACACATAGTCCTCCGCCTTGGCCACAACCCCCTCGTTCACCGGGTTCTCACGAATGTAAGCCACCACCCTGTCGATCGCCTCGGGTGTATCCAACAGCAATGGCTTGTTGTGCTGCTGCCAAAGCTGGAAGCCAGTGTTCCCGCCGTTGGACTCGCCCGCTGCGCGCAGCAGATCGAGCATCCACGCTTTCCGGCTCTCGGTCGCGCTCTGTTCGATCATCCGGTGGATGCTGCCGGACGTGAATTTCTTCAGATCACGGATGATATCCGGCAACGCGGATCCCGGCTTGGCACGTGCCAACAGGTGTACATGGTTGGTCATGATCACCCACTCGAACAGGTCCAGGCCTTTCTTCTCCTGGCAGAACCGCAGGCTCTCCACCACGACATCCTTGTACGCGCGACGCGTGAGCACGTCGATCCAGCCTACCGTGGCGAACGACAGGAAGTACAGACCTTCGGCATCGTGCATCTTGTACTTGCCGCTCACTTGAGCAAGCTAGTCAGGACCTGTGGACGTTCGGTCGGCCAACGACAGGGCATAGTGCCGAAGGCACGGGAGGACGGCCCCTCTCGCACTGCGCCCGCCCACGCCTAACTCCCGCGCCAGAGATCAGGGGAAGACCCGCGCCAGAGGGGGG
>JADLBK010000240.1 GCA_020847755.1 Flavobacteriales bacterium
CATCAGACCCAACGCGCAAACCGCCACCTCGGGCCCAGCCGATAACACCGGTCGTGAACTGTGCTTCATCGTCCGCAAGGAACTCACCTGCATAAGCCGTGTAGCTCGCCCCGTTGGTCTGCGCGCTCACTCCGCGTGAACGCACGGTGGAGCCGGAAACATCCGCGCGCAAGCCATAGTTGATCGCGTTGCCATCGGCCACGACCTCTGCACTGAAGCCCCGGTTGGAGGTCGTTCCGTTCATCACCTCCACCTGTAGGCCGCGCACATCGGCATCAGGCGCATGGTCCGTGATCAGAACGGCGGTACCATGGTCCACCGTCGACACTTCGAGTTTCGCCTGCGCCGTCGTGATGGACAGGTCCACCCCGATCCCAACGCTTTCGAACTGATCCGGACAATCAGGGTCCGATGCACCGACCGCTGTGTACACATGGTGCGGCGTGCTCGTGTTCATCCGCCATTCGCAATCGCCCAATGACCCGGGCAATTCCCTCCAGTAGAGCCGGCCATCGGCCGGGTCCACCACGACAGCCCGGGTCAGTGCGTCATTTTCGTAGGATGTGGTGAGGTAGCTCGGCAGCGGGTCCATGAAGTTGCGCAGCCGGATGGTCTGGTCGGCCAGGTCAAGGCGTTCGTCGGGAAGGAGCGGGGCAATGGTGGTCCAATCTCCCACGCCGAAGTAACCTTCATCCAGCGAAACGTCCGGTTGAAACCTACCCAGTTCAAGACCATCAGCTCCGGCTGAGACCGTGGACGTACCATCCGTGCCGGTGTAAATGAAGCGCAAGGGGGCCGTTGGGAAACCTGGCGCCCGCTTGCGAGCCCAGACGACCCCACCTTCCAGCCCGTCGAGCAAGCCTCCGTAGAACAAGGACTCACCTCGCGTGGCTAGGAATCCCTCCCCGAGCATGGGTCGGTATCCCTCCTCCGTGGAGGCTCCATTCTCCGCGTGTACGCGAGCCACCGGATGGCGAAAGATGTTGGTGTTGGTGTAGAAATCACCCACCCCCACGAAACCGGTCAGGTCCAGATTCGTGTATGCATTGATGGTTTGGCCGGTGCGAATTGGTGATATCGTCATTCGTTCATCGGTCTCGGTGTAGAATTCGATCGGCTGGTTCAGATCATGCCGAACCATCAGCGGGAAATTGTTGGTCACCGTGTTGTCCCAACCCAGGAAATCGGTCACGCCACCAGAGTTTCCAACTACCGAGGTTTGGCCGACCACCTTGCCGATCGTCAGCAACAGCGCACCGAGGATCAGGTGCTTCAAGAAGTTCTTCGTTCTCATGTCTTTTCGTGTTACGTGTTCGCTGAAAGGACCGGAACGATGCGTTCACTCGGTCAATACGAACTTGTGCGTTTCCACCCGGCCGCGATGCGCCATGCGCAACACGTAGGTGCCGCGTGCCCAGGACCCCACCTCCAGCACCCAGCGATCGTTGCTGATCCGCCCCTGCCACAGCAAGCGCCCCATCGCATCCAGCACCTTTGCCTCAGCCCCGGTCCTCTGGCCCACCACCAATTGGTCCTGTGCAGGATTAGGGAACAGCACCGGGCCTGTGGCCTGCGCCTCGCCCACCGCTTGCCCCAGTTCGCAACCCTCCGGGCTGGCCGAGACACAGACCGCATCCACCAAAGTGTATCCCCGAGGATACCATGGGAACACGGAGTTCGGGTCCGCGAAGTGCAGCGTATCCGTCAAGGCATTGCTGAAGAACTGCCCGATCATCACATACTGGTACGCACTGTCCGCCACGAAGCTGCCGCTCACCAACGTCCAACCCACCGTATCCGCGAGGATCTGTGGATAAGCGATGTGCGCATGGTTGGGAGGCACAGGGTAAGGGTCACCCCAAGCCCATGGCCGGTCTTGCATGGTGAATAGCATGCCCACCTTGTCACTGGCCAACCAGATCTGCGGGTACTGGGCGTTGCCGCCGAAGGCCGCGTTCGCCCGGAAGCTGCAGTAATAAGTCTGCCCCACCACCAAAGGCTCCAGCAATGGAGCCTGAATCCATTCCCGGTTCTCGGTAGAGCCATTCTGGTGGTACGTGTGCATGCCAGCACATGAGGAACCCTCGAATGGCTCTTGGAAGGTGATGAAATTCAGGGGTAGCCCGAGGGCATTCCCATAGGGCAAACAACCCTGCAAGTGATCAGGAGTCACATTGGCGCTGTGCCAAAAGAGCGGACCTTCGACACCAAAGCCCATCGTGGAGCAGGTATCTGCCACTTCGAACCCCGGGTTGGGCACCAGGTTTTGGGCGGCAGTTGGATGGGCGAAAGGCACCAGGCACCACACCACCCCTGTGCATTGCAGGATCCGCTTGAAGACCTTGTGCATATTACCCGTGGGAGTCATTGTCCGTTCGTATCGACCGGAAGCATCGTTCCGGTCCTTCTTCCGCTGGTGCTAATGCCTTCGTTCGGCGCGGGTTCCGTCAAGGCATCCTGAAGATAGAGACCGGTCGGGGGCCGGTGGGCGCTGCCTACTACGCTTCAGCATACGCCCCGCTGAACTGGGATGATGGCTTCATGGCGTGCTCGTGTTAGGTGTTCAACCGAAGACCGGATCGCAGCTACCGCATCACCACGAACTTCTCATGCCAAATGCTTCCTGTGCGCCCCTGCACGCGCAGCACATAGACCCCTTCCGGCCAATGCCCAATGGGCTGTGTGGCACTTCCATTGAGGGCGAACTGCGCCACCAAGCGCCCCCCGGCATCGTACACCCAGCCATTGGCTCCAGCATCCACCCCATCCACCTGCAACCACTGCCCACCGCCCCCTACGCGCACCGCAAGCGTTGCCTGTCCTAGCTCCGGCAACCCGGTGGCCGTTGGGCACTCACCCGGTGTGGGCGAAACGCAAATGGCATCGTAGAGGTAATAGGCAGCAGCCGACGGCCCCGGAGTGAAATGGACCGTGTCGGTAAGGGCATCGTTGAAGAAGTTGCCCAGCACGATGTAGCGGTAGGCGCTGTCGGCCACGAAGCTCCCGCTCACCAGGGTCCAGTTGGCCGTATCGGTGATGATGGTGGGGTTGTTCACATGGGCGTAGTTGCGGGGTGCGAACTCGGGGCCGGAGCCGGTCTGGCCGCTCCAGATGTGTTCATCCATGGTGAAAAGCACGCCCTGGTTGTTGCAAGCCCAGCGCAACCAGTAGTAAGACCCCTCGGTGGCCAGGTTCACCCAATAGCTCACGTAGTAGGTCTGCCCCACCACCAGCGGCTCGATCAAGGGGGCGCCGACCAACTCCCGAAAATCATCCACGGTGTACAAGCCCATTCCCACGTATGCATCTCCGTTGTGAGCGTATTGCCAAGTGAAGCCGTTCAATGGCACATCCCACAGGGAGTCAATACCACCAACGTCACCCGCACAGGCATGGAAGTATTCAGGGCTTTGGTCCCACCGATGCCAATACAGCGGGCGCGCACCATCGTTGAATCCTGCCGAAGCAGGGCAACTATCCGTCAACTCAAAGCTGGGGTTGGGCACCAGGTTTTGCGCTTCGCAGCGCGGAAGGGCAAGGAAGAATAGGCAAGCCATGGCCCACAGGGCGGGCACCGCGCTGCTGCGCTTGTGTATCCGATGCATGTTCGCTTGCCTTGGCATTGCGTGAAGTTCGTGATGACCGGCAGAGGGCCGGTCCTCTGATGTGAAAATACAACGCCAGGTGCGAGCTGCACGCCAGCGTGCCTTCCCTTGCGGCGGCCGGGAGTGGCCGGGGCGAGCAGCTGATCGGACACTTCGACTGCGCTCAGTGTAAGCGATCCGATGCCCGCGAGTCGGAGGCTCGCACCTATCTATGGTATGGCGGTGCCTGCTCCATGATGCAGCGGGTTAGGCGTTGATAAAAAGAAGGAACACACGGCGTGCAGTGCGCTGCCTGAGCCGAGCTGGAGACCACTTGGCCGACCGGCCGACTGGCCGCCAACTTCCCCCCCCTTCCAGCAGGCCTCCGCGCGTTCCGCGCTCACTGGAGATGGGGTTCACGGCAGGCATGGCAGGTCGAAAATAGTCGACGACGAGCCAGTTGGTGCTGCTGGTTGAACACTTCACATGGGCTTCACACGGTTGGGCGATGTCCCTGAAGGGATCTCCCCGGAAGTGATCCGATCGTTGACAGGGGAGATCGCCGCACATCCCTTCGGGCTGCTCGCGAGGACCGTTCGAAGTTGCTCCACGCCCGCTGCGTTCGCTCACCGCGCAGTTCACCCGCGCCGGATATCTTTCCTGCCCAGCCCCGTCGCATGCGCCACGCCCTCACCCCCGCCCTGCTGCTCGCCACCTCACTTGTCCACGCCCAAGGCGACCTATGCACGAACGCCGTCCTGATCGGTCCGGGTGGGCACACCGCGGACGGTCCCAGCGCCGGTGCCGGCGCCACCCAGGGCAACGCCACCAACGCCGATTGGTACGCCTTCGAGACCAATCAACCCGGCTACATGACCGTGAACAGCTGCGTGGACGGCGCCACCGATACACGGGTGATCATCCACACGGGCACCTGCACCAACCTGACGCAGCTGGCCATCGACGACGATGGCTGCCCCGGCGGCTATCCGCCCGGCAACTCGCTGGTGGCGGGCCTGGCCGTGGTGCCCAGCGTCACCTACTACATCGAATGGGACGACCGCTGGAGCACCGACGGCTTCACCTGGGACCTGATGCTGCACGATTGCCCCGGTCCCTACCCGCCCACCTTTTCCAGCACGGACAGCAGCATCACCGTGAACTGGCCCGCACAGCCGCCCGGCACCCTGTTCAGTGCGGAATTGGGGCCCGCCGGCTTCACCCCTGGAACAGGCACCCTGATCACCGGAACGGTGGGCGTGGACGGGCCTCCGGTGACCTTTAGCGGGCTTTCAGAAGGAACGGCATACGCGGTGTACCTGGACGTGAACTGCGGCCAGGGCATGAGCATCGGCCCTTGGCCGGTGACCACCGCGGGCAATCCGCTGGTGCCCAACGACGACTGCATCGACGCGCTGCCGCTGGCCTGCGGCGACACCGTGCAGGGTTCCACCACCGACGCCTTCGCCGATGCGGTGGCGGGTTGCGGCACGGGCATCGAGGCTCCGGGCATCTGGTACAGCTTCACCGGCGTGCAGGGCAGCGCCACGCTCAGCACCTGCAACGCGGCCACCTACGACACGCGCATCAACGTGTACACCGGCACCTGCGGCAACCTGGTGTGCGTGGGCGGCAACGACGACAGCCCGTTGTGCGCAGACTACACCTCGGAGGTGACGGTGCTGACGGATGCGGGCGTCACCTACTTCGTGCTGGTGCAGGGCTACGATGGGCAGACGGGCGACTTCACCCTGTCGCTGAGCTGCAACAGCTGCGCGCCCCCGCAGAACGTGGTGGTGAGCCCCAGCGACACCCAGGCCAACGTGTACTGGACCAGCGCCAACCCAAGCGGCACCTTCAGCGTGGAGTTCGGGCCCGCGGGCTTCACCCCCGGCACCGGCACCGTGGTGAGCGGCACGATCGGCATCAACGGTCCGCCGGTGACGCTGAACGGGCTGACGCCGGGCACCGACCTGGAGCTTTACGTGCAGGAGGACTGCGGCAGCGGCGACGTGAGCCCGACGGTGGGTCCCCTGGCCTTCACCACCCTGCTGGACCCGGTGGCGACGAACGCGTTCTGCAACCAGGCCGCCGCGATCAACTGCGGCGACACGCTGCTGGGCGACACGAACGAGGGGCTCTTCGCGCCGGCGCCCACCTGCGGCAGTGCGGCGGTGAGCGCACCGGGGCTCTGGTACATCTTCATCGGCACCGGCGAGGACGCGACGCTCTTCACCTGCGACCAGGCCTCGTTCGACACGCGGATCAGTGTGTTCGAAGGCAGCTGCGCCAGCCCGGTGTGCGCGGCCGGTAACGACGACGCCATGGGCTGCCCCGGCAATACCAGCAGCGTCACCTTCTTCGCGCAGAACGGCGTGGAATACCTGGTGCTCGTGCACGGCTATAACGGCGCCACGGGCACCTTCCTCCTCACCCTCTCCTGCGCACCGCCGTGCGCGAACATCCCGTCCAACGACGTCTGCTCGGGGGCCACACCCGTGCCCACGCTTCCGCTGGGCACCTGCGCCACACCCACCGCAGGCACCAACGTGTGCGCCTACGGTTCGCCGCTGCCCAATCCGCCGTGCGATCCGTGGTCCAACATCATCGACGTGTGGTACAGCTTCAACACGGGGGATACGAGCTCGCATGTGCTGACGCTGGAGGCGCAGAGCGCGGCCACGCTCAACATGGCCGTGTACACCGACTGTGCGACGCCGGCCTACATCGACTGCTTCACCGAGGTGGCCGGTCCGGTGACGCTGAACGGCCTGCCGCTGAACACCGACCTGCTGGTGCGCGTGTGGAACGGTGGCGGCGCCGATGCGGGCACCTTCACGCTCTGCGATCAGGCCGCACTGCCCACCGCCGTGGCCGACCGGGACCGGCCTGCACTGGGCGCTTTCCCCGTCCCGGTGAGCGATGTGCTGCAGTTGACCGGCGTGCCCGCCACAGCGCGGCTGGCCGAGGTGATCGACCTGCAAGGGCGCATGGTCCGTTCCGTTGCGTTGCGCGTTTCGGCCGGAAGGGCTGAGCTGCCGGTGAACGAACTGGCGAACGGCACCTACCTGCTTCGCCTCGACGGCAGCGTGAACGGATCGGTGCGCTTCGTGGTGGCGCGCTGATCACCGCTCATCCTCGGCGAGGCGACGACGCACATCCGCGGCCCAACGCGCCTGTGCGGCCGCATCCCTGCCGTGATCGGTGTCGCGGTCGTAGCGCTCCTGCTCCTCCCGCAGACGGGCCATCATGCGGTCGTGCGCGCGCTGGAAGGCGGCCTCGGGGCCCGCACCCCCGAGCTGGGCCGGAAGCTCGCGGGCGAAGCGGCGCGCATGCAGCTCGGCCAGGTCGAAGTGGAGCTGCTCGTGCGCCAGCAATGGGGCGCTGGCCTTCGCCGGTGGTCGTACCCAGCTCTCCGCCGGCATGAAGACGCAGCTCACCTCGGCGGTGATGCGGCCCTCCCCGTCGCGCTCGAAGCTCGCCGAGATGCCGTAGTAGGTGTAGGCGTCACGGTCGATGCCACGCGGTGGCGTTCCTTGGAAATCAGCCCAGGTGAGCGGCCGCTCCGCGCTCCAGGGGATGTTGGTCTGCGCACGCAGCGGCGCGATGAGCAGGAACGCGGCCGTGAGGCACAAAGCCGAAGGCAACGCAGGGCTGAGCAGGGACATGTTCACGTCCGGTGAACGCGAAGGGCGTGCCGATCCGTGCACCTCACTGTTTGAGCAGCGTGCGGGCGCTGCGGCCCGATGCGCTCCGCAGTTCAAGCTGGTACACGCCCACGGGCAGTGTGGCGATGTCCACGAAGAGCCGGCCGTCGGCGGGCGGGACACCGCGGAACACCGTGTGCACCAGCCGGCCGGTGGCGTCGAGCAGGCGCAGCTCCAAGCGGTCCGTGCGCCCCGGCTCCACGCCCACCACCACGATGGAGGTGGCGGGGTTGGGATAGAGCGATACGAACGCCGGCGCATCCACGGGCGACACCGCCGTGTTGGCATCGAGCACGCGGAAGTCCCACCAGCCGTCGGGCGCCACCAGGGGGCGCACCTGCACCTTGCCGCTGTTGGCCGCGGCCTCGATGTAGTAGAAGATGCGGGTGCCTGCCGGCTGTGCGGGGATGGCCCCGGCCCACGTGTTGCCGCCCTGGTCGGTCATGGGCAGCGCGGCGAAGCCGGCGGCGGTGTCCGTGGTCCAGTACAGCTGCGCACCGGAGATCCCCGTGCGATGGCGGATGTAGGCCTCCACCGGGTAGGGGGTCACCGTCTCGTACGTGTCGTCCAGCCGCTGGTGCCGGATCAGCAGCGGATCGCTGACGCCGATGCCCTTGGTGATGCAGTGGATGGCCCCGCTCGCGCTGATGATGTTCATGCCCTGGTCGTCGCAGTCGATGCCCACCACGTTGTAACCGGGCAGGCTCTCGCGCAGGATCCGCAGGCCCACCGTGTCGTACTCCGCACGGTAGGTGGGCACCAGCACGGTGCCGTTCACGAACACATTGTTCGCGTAGGTCCGGTAGCTTGCGTTGGGCGGGAAGTTGCCTCCCGTGCTGGGGGGCATGGGCACCCGGATCGTTTCGTACGGCGTGCCGAACACACTGTTGAAGGTGCTGGTCACGTAGTCCAGGTTGGTCTCGATCTGCGGACCATCGCTGAGCCCCAATGGGAACTCGCCCACCAGCAGGCGCTCCTCATCGAGGAGCTTCATGTGCATGTCGATGTGATGGATGTTGTCGTAGGGCAGGGTGTTCATCTTCACGTAGCGCCCGGGCTGGATGCCCATCCATGTGGCCATCAGGGCGTCCACCTGCGCCTCGTTCCGCACGGTCTGGTTGTACTGGCCATTGGGGCCGTTCTCCTCCAGCACGAGCTCGCTGCTGAAGGCCGTGCCGAAGCCGTCGCTCATGAAGTTGCCGCCCGTGTGCACCAGGTCGTGCGGCGCCTGGCTCGTGCTGTACACCGGGATGTTCTTGAAGGTCCCGACCGCGTCGGACATCGCATCGTCCAGCGGCCGCGGCCGGTTGTAGATCCAGTCCAGCAGCAGCAGCGAGTCCACCTCGTTGAGGTAGATGCTCTCGGCGAAGTAATCGCGGGCCCACACGCTGTTGTAGTCGCCCTCCAGCAGGGTGACGTTGTTGAGGTTGTTCAGCGGACCGCCGTACTGCGCATTGTTCAGGGTGCTGGTGACATCGGCGGCATCGTCGCACACGATGATCACCTCGCACTCCTCCTTGGCGTGGCGGACGATCTGCTTGAGGATGCCCTCGTACTGGGCCCAGCAGATCACCAGGCTCTGGATCTCCTCCCACTCGGCCATGGTGCGCACGGGCCCCGGTGGCGGTGTGGTGATGCCCCGTCCTGCGTTCGCACGGCTGTCGCGGTACTCACGGATCAGGGCGTGCTCATGCGGGGCGAGCACATGGGGCAGCGGGGCGTGCTCCTGCGCGTGCAGGACGGAAGCGGGATCGATGAAGGGGGCGAGAAGGAGGATGCGGCGCAACATGGGCGTTCGTTCGGCGCCAAGGTAGCGCGGCTTGCCCGCGGCCATCAACCCGGGCGTGGACGGGCCTTGGAAAGCAGACGCTCAGGGCAGTTGCTCCTGCCGCGTGGCCGTGGGCACCGTGCCACCGATGTTCACCAGGATGGGGTCCCGGTCATTGGCGCCGCCGGCGTACTTCACCACCCCGTCCAGGTTCACGTCCTCCGGTCGGTACTGCCCATTGAGCGTGGCCGTGGGCACCGTGCCACCGATCGCCGTCAGCACCGGGTCCCGGTCGTTGGCGCTGCCGGCGTACTTCAACCGGTCATCGCGCAAGGCATTGCCCGCCCACAGCAATTGAACGGTGCCCAACGACTTCCGTGCGTCCGTACCCCAGGTGGGCGTGGCCGCAGCGGTGAGGTCGAGCGCGGTGACACCCGCTCCCAACGACGGGGCCGTGGCCGTCATCACGCCCAGGTGGTTCCGATGGCGCACTGCGACATGGTACGTACCTGGTGAGACATCAAAGGACACGGGCGAGGTACCGTCGACCGCGACGATGTCGCCATCCCGCTGCACCAGGGCCGTTCGGCTCCGGAGCACCGTGGAAGGTACTGTGGCGTCGCGCAGCTCCAGCAGCACCCAGTCCACGATGGCGTTCGCCCCGGTGACGGCGAGCACCGGTGCGGTGGTCGTGGCCGTCGTGTTGCCCACCACGGGGATGCCTGCGGCCGTGTAGGGCTCGACCAGGGGAAGCAGGCCCTGCGTGCGCAGGTCGTCGCGCATCAGGCCGGAGGCTTCCACGTAGGCTCCTTCGAGCAGGACCTTCGCGTCCAAGGTGATCGCCGGGCTGTAGGTGGCGCAGTTGGTCATGACGTACTGCACACTGTTGTTCGCATTGATCCGCCCTCCGGTGACCGTCTGGCCCGGCAGGTTGCCCACCTGCTCCACCCCCGCGAAGAGCGCGGTGCGCATCGCATCGGCCGCACCCTGCGGATCGGTGCGCGCAAGCTGCGCGACCCCGGTGCACGGAGCGCTGTACATCAGCGCGATGACACCGGCGGTGAGCGGGGTGGCGAAGCTGGTGCCGCTGGTGGTGGTGTATCCGTTGCTGGACGAAGTGGTGCGGACGCTGGCTCCGGGGGCGCCCACATCGATGGTGGTGAGACCGTAGCCGCTGAAGGTGCGCTGGTCGTTGGCATCCGTGGCCGTGACGCTGATCATGTACGGGCTGCTGCACGCCGTGGGCATGTCGCCCACCACATCCACGTTCACGTTGTTGTTGGCCGTGGCGCCGCAGTTCAGGATCCCCGCCTGGCCCATCGTGTCGTAGAAGCCGCACCAGAGCGGATAGTTGTTCGGGTTCGCGTTGTCGATGCCCCAGCTGCTGCTGGTGGCCACCACGAAGGCCCCCTGTGCGCCGTTCGTCTGGTTCCAGCGCTGGCGCAACACCAGCGGGTAGGTGTAGCTGGCGATGACGTTGGACTCCGTGAGGCTGCCGATGCGCACCGGGATCATCTTCACCGCCCAGTTGGCGCCCACCACGCCATTCGCGTTGTTGCCCCGCGCCCCCACCATGCCCGCACAGCTGGTGCCGTGACCGCCGCTGAACAGCGTATTGTCATTCCCTGCGGACGGATTCCAGCCGAACACATCGTCGATGTAGCCGTTCGCATCATCGTCGACACCATTGCCGTCGATCTCCGCGCGGTTCACCCAGGCATTGCCGTTCAGGTCGCTGTGCGACCGGTCGAATCCTTCGACCACGCAGACCACGATGGTGTCGCCCAAGGCCGTGTTGCCACCGGTGGTCGTGTTCCAGGCCAGATCGGTGTCGATGTCGTTGTCCTGCGGATCCACGTGGTGCCATTGCTGGCCGAACTGGGTGTCGTTCGGGGTGATGCGCTCGTGGACCACGTGATCGAACTGGGCCACCTCCACGGAGGCATGCCGCCGGATGCGTTCGAGGACGAGGGCGGCATCCAGGGCCGGGTCGTGGCGCAGCAGCCAGATCCGCGCCGGAGGGCTCACCTCCCACGATGCGGTGAGCCCTGTCGGCCTTCCATCGATGAAGGCCAGGTCGCGCTCAAGGTCGCGCGGATCGGCCTCCGGGGCCAGGCGCACCAGCACGTGGCCGGGAACATGTTCGGTCTCATCACCGATGCGGGAAGGTCCTTGCGCGAAGGCGCTCGCGGCGATGGCCATCAGGCCGGCTCCGATCCAGGTCCTCATCATGTGTTGATCGTACTTGGTTCAAGGTAGTTGCTCCATTCGCGTGGCCGTGGGCACCGTGCCGCCGATGTTCACCAGGATGGGGTCGCGGTCGTTGGCGCCGCCGGCGTACTTCACCACCCCGTCCAGGTTCACGTCCTCCGGCCGGTATTGCCCGTTGAGGGTCGCCGTGGGCACCGTGCCGCCGATCGCGGTCAGCACCGGGTCCCGGTCGTTACCGCTTCCGGCGTACTTCAACCGATCATCGCGCAAGGCATTGCCCGCCCACAGCAATTGAACGGTGCCCAACGACTTCCGTGCGTCCGTACCCCAGGTGGGCGTGGCCGCAGCGGTGAGGTCGAGCGCGGTGACACCCGCTCCCAACGACAGGGCCGTGGCCGTCATCACGCCCAGGTGGTTCCGGTGGCGCACCGCGACATGGTACGTACCTGGTGAGACATCAAAGGACACGGGCGAGGTACCGTCGACCGCGACGATGTCGCCATCCCGCTGCACCAGGGCCGTTCGGCTGCGGAGCACCGTGGAAGGCACTGTGGCGTCGCGCAGCTCCACCAGCACCCAGTCCACGATGGCGTTCGTTCCGGTGACGGCCAGCACGGGTGCGGTGGTGGTGGGCGTGCTGTTGCCCACCAGCGTGATGCCCGCGGCCGTGTAGGGCTCGGTGAGGGGGAGCAGGCCCTGCGTGCGCAGGTCATCGCGCATCAGGCCCGCATTGGCATCGAAGGCCCCCTCCAGCCAGGCGCGCACCGCCAGGGCGAGGCCCGGGGCCGGCGTGATGCTGAAGCGCCACCAACCTTGCGGTGCCGTGATGGGCCTCACCTGCACCTTGCCGCTGTGGGCCACCGCCCGGATGTGGTAGTACACCGTGCCACCGCCGACCTGTTCGGGGATCGTGGCGGCCCACTCATTCCCGCCGATGGGCACCATGGCCGATGCCGTATAGCCCTGCGTGGTGTCCGTGGTCCAGTACACCTCTGCCGAGGCGATGCCGCTCTGATGCCGGATGTAGGCCTCCACCGGATAACCGCCGCCCGTGTTCGTCCGGTCGGCGAGCGGTTCATGGCGGATCAGCAGCGGCTTGGCCACCCCGATCGCCTTGGTGATGCAGTGCAGCGCGCCGCTCTGGGCGATGATGTTGCCGCTCGCATCGTCACAATCGATCGGCACGACCTTGTACCCCGGGAGCGCCTCGCGGTAGATGCGCAGTGCGGTGCTGTCGTACTGCTCCCGGTAGGTGGGCACCAGGATGGTGCGGTTGATGAAGATGCTGTTGGTGTAAGTGCGGTAGCTGCTGTTCGGCGGAAAGGCGCCGCCGGTGCTCGGTGGCATGGGCACCCGGATGATGCGGTACGGCGTGCCGAACACGCTGGAGACGTTCTGCTGGATGGTCTGGATGTTGGCCTCGATCTGCGGCCCGTCGCTGAGGCCGTTCGGGAACTGCCCGATCAACAGCGTCCGCTCATCGAGCAGCTTCATGTGCATGTCGATGTGGTTGATGCCGTCGAAGGGCAGCTGCGTCATGCGCACATAACGCCCCGGCTGGATGCCCATCCAGGTGGTCATCAACGCGTCCACCTGCGCGGGGGTCTTGTCCGTCTGGTTGTACGCCCCGGAAGGGCCGTTCTCCTCGATCACCAGGTCGCTGCTGAAGCCCGTGCCGAAGCCGTCGCTCATGAAGTTGCCGCCCGTGTGCACCAGGTCGTTCGGCGCGGTGGTGGTGCTGTACACGGCGATGTTCTTGAAGGTGCCGATCGCGTCGGGGGTGGCGTCGTCCGCCGGCCGCGGCCTGTTGTAGATCCAATCCAGCAGGAACAGCGAATCCACCTCGTTCTGGTAGATGCACTCCGGACCGTAATCACGCATCCAGATGCTGTTGTAGGGCGTGTTGAGGAAGCTGATGTTGGCGAGGTCCGGCAGAGGTGCCCCGCCCGCGTTGTTCGCCTGCAGATAGCTGATGATGTTGGTCTGCGAGTTGGTGGTGCCGGGGTTGCCGCAGAGGATGAGCACCTGGCACTCGGCCTTGGCGTGGCGGACGATCTGCTTGAGGATGCTGGGGAAGGACACCCAGGCCACGCACAGCGTCTGCACCTCCTCCCACTCAGCCATGGTGCGTGGCGCGAAGGGCGGCGGGGTGGTGGTGCCGCGCGCGTCCTGGGCCCGGCTGTCGCGGTAGGCGCGGATCAACGGCACCTCCGAGGGGTCGAGCGCGTGGGGCAGCCCCTGCTGCGCGGCGGCCATCAGGGGCGTCACCAGGCTGAGGATGGCGGCAAGGCGTGTGAGGACGCGGGACGGTGGAACAGAGCGCAGTGACATGGCCCCGCAAGGTAAAGGGACGCCCCCCTCAGCGCCCCGCCGAGCGGAACCGACGGTGCAGGCCGAGCACCTCCCGCACATACAGGAAGGTCTGGGAGCCCTTGCAACGCCCCGCCGTGATGCCCGGTCGCCGGTAATAAGCCGGGAACGCCAGCAGCGTGATGGCTCGCTCCACGTGACCGGTCCACCGGCGGCTGTCCAGACCCAGTTCCTCCGCCAGGCGCTGGGCGTCGCGCACATGGCCCGGCCCGGCGTTGTAGGCGGCCAGCACGAAGTGCAGGCGCTCGTCCGCCTCCGGTATCGAGCGCCTCCACAGGCTGTCCAACATGGCCAGGTAGATGGCCGCGGCGTGCACCTGCCCTTCCACCAACTGCATGCTGTCCACGCCCAGGCTTTCGGCCGTGGCGGGCATCATCTGCATGAGGCCCTGCGCCCCCTTCACACTGAGCGCGGCCGTGTCGAAGCGTGATTCCTTGAACGCGATGGCGGCGAGCAGTTCCCAGTCCCAGTGCATCAGGTCCGCCTTCTCCTGGAAGAGCGCATCGAACGGCGACAAGGAGTCACCGGTCAGCGGCCTTCCGCGCGTGGCGCCCAAGGGGCCGCGCCGGGGCAACCGATCGCCGTAGGCCGCGATGATGAGCGCGCGCGCTTCCTGCTCGGCGGGCAGCGCCAGCCAGCCGTCCAGCGCATCGAGCAGCCGCACCGCGTTGCGCCGCACCGCGAACACCAGGTCCACCGGCGCGCCGTCCACCGGTTCGAAGGCCAGTTGCGGCAGGTCCTCGGCATGGTGGCGCGCCTCGAGGTCGCTCACCAGCGCCGCAGGCAGCTCCCCCACCGCCACCGCCTCGATCAATGCCGTGCCCGTGCGCGCGTCGGCCCGTCGCACCGGGGCCACCACGCTGTCCGTCGACCAGGGTCCGAAGGCATGCACATGCACCGTGTCCGGATCGCCCGGCCCCACCTCCGCAGCCCGGTCCGGACGCAGCCGCACACGCACCGGTGCGGCGTGCCACCAGGGCGCGGTGCCGGCCAACGCGTCGCCGAAACGCCCGTGATGCACCAGCGCGGCCACCACATCCCCGGCCCCGCGCTGCACCAGGGGAAGCAGGCTGTCGGGCGCCACGGCCAGGACCTTCAGCCGGAGCTTCCGGTGCCGTGCGAACCGTTCCAACAGCTCGAGCTCCGCTCCTCGTTCCCCTCCGGGGAAGCGCTCGTAGGTGAGCGGGTGCTCCACCACCAGCACACGCAGCGTATCCGCAGCGATCGCCGCCAGATCGCGGTCCACCAGCGGATCCGACCACGGGCGTTGTGCGCCGCGTGGCACGGCGACCTCCGTGCGGAACCACAACGCCAGGCCAACGACCACGATGGTGGCCAGGCCGATCAGGGCGATGCGTTGCGTGCGGGTCATCGCAGGGTGCGTGTGGCGCGTTCGATGTCCGTGAGGAAGCCGATGAACTCAGCGCGGTAGGCATCGTAGTGCTGCCAGAGCACCTGCTCGGCGCCCACCATGGAGCCGCCCTCGGGCGCCCGTCGCGCCATGCCCCGCAGGGCCCCGGCCAGTCCTTCGCGCCGCGCATAGGCGCCCAGCCAATCGTCCGCCATCAGGTGGGGCAGCATGCGCGCCGGCCGGCCCTCCATCCAGGTGGCGTGGGCCTCGAGCACCGCGTACATCCGGGCGGTGAAGTGCCCCAGCGGCTCGGGGTGCAGCGCGCTCCAGTGGGCCGCGAGCAGATGGTCGTAGAAAAGGTCCATCACCACCGGGGCGTACCGGCCGGCATGGGCCCGGGCACGTTCACGGCCCGCGCGGGCCAGCGGATGCTGGTCGGTGTAGTGGTCGATGGTCCGGTGCAGCCGGATGCCACGCTGCAGATCGTCGGGGAATCGGCTGAGGTCTCCGCCCTTGATGGCGTCGGCCATGAAGTTGCCCGTGATCACCAGCGGATCATCGCCGCTCAGGTACAGGTGGCCCAGGAAGTTCATCGCGGGGCCCGAAGGTACCGCCCTTCCAACCCGGCCGTCCGCCGCTCGTGGAATGCCCCGGCCCGTGGACCGCCGCCCCGGTACCTTCGTGCTCCACCGATGTCACCGCAGCGGCGCTATCTGCTCTATTGGGCCACCCAGCTCGTGGCGTGGGGCGGCTATGTGGGCCTGTACGCCCTGGGGAATTATGTGAAGGGCACGCTCGACCCGGGGCTCAACGTGATCCTGGTGCTGGTGTTCGCCCTGGGCATCGGCACAAGCCACGCCTTGCGCGAGGTGATGGTGCGCAACCATTGGCTCGAACGGCCACTGGGCCTGCTGATCCCGCGCCTGGCCCTGGCCGGCCTGTTATTGGGCCTCGCGGCCGCGCTGGTGGAAGGCCTCCTGGTCGAGCTTCTGCTGCCGGAGTACGACTCGCTCTTCAGCAGCGATGTCATCCGCTTCTTCGGCCAGCTCATCAACTGGGTGGTGCTGCTGGTGGTATGGTCCCTGGCCTACCTGGCCTACCACTATTTCGCCCGCAACCGCCTGGAGGAGATCCGCAACCTGCGCCTGCAGACAGCCGACCGAGAGAACCAGCTCAACAACCTGCGGAGCCAGCTCAACCCGCACTTCATGTTCAACGCCCTGAACGGCATCCGCGCGTTGATCGACGAGGATCCCGCACAGGCCAAGCGGGCCATCACCCAGCTGAGCGCCATCCTGCGCAATGCCATGAGCACGGTGAAGCGCACCACGGTGCCGCTCGGCGAGGAGGTGGACATCGTGAAGGCCTACCTCGCACTGGAGGCCATGCGCTTCGAGGAGCGCCTGCGCGTTCAGTTCGACGTGCCTCAGGGCCTGGACCGCGAACCCGTTCCGCCCATGCTCTTGCAGACACTGGTGGAGAACGCCGTGCGCCATGGGATCGCCAAGCTCACCCAGGGCGGCGACATCCACATCGCGGCACACCAGGCGGACGACGGACTGCACCTCACCGTGCGCAACACCGGCCACTACGAACCCGGCCGCATCAACGGCAGTGGGATCGGCCTGCGCAACACCCAGCGCCGACTCGACCTCATCTACGGCAGAAAGGCCAACCTGCACATCAGCAACGCCGATGGCATGGTGGTCACCGATGTGCTGATCCCACGCGCCGAAGCCCCGGTGCTCGGCGAGGAGACCTGAACCATGGGACACGGGAACAGGAACGACCGCACCAACGCTGAATGCCGCAAGCCGGAGGCTGGAGGCTTGTGGCCTGCGGCCGGAAGCGCATGGCCTGCGACCGATCGCCTGACGAACACGAACAACGAACGACCATGAAGACGCTGATCATCGATGACGAACGCCTGGCCCGCAAGGAGCTGATCTCGCTGCTGGAGAAGCACGAGGACGTTGACGTGGTGGGCGAGGCCGCCAACGCCGACGAGGCGGAGGCCCTGATCGCCGAGAAGCACCCCGACCTCATCTTCCTGGACATCAACATGCCGGGGCGCGACGGCTTCGAACTGCTGAGCGCGCTGGACCGCCCGCCGCACGTGATCTTCGTCACGGCCTACGACGAACACGCCATCCGCGCCTTCCAGGTGAACGCGCTGGACTACGTGCTGAAGCCGATCGACCCCGAACGCCTGGACGCCGCGCTGGCCAAGGTGCCCCAGCCCACCGGCGAGGACGTGCCGCAGCGCGACATCCTGCGCGAGAACGACCAGATCTTCCTGAAGGACGGGGAGAAGTGCTGGTTCGTGACGCTGAAGGACGTGCGGGTGTTCGAGAGCGAGGGCAACTACGTGCGGGTGCGCTTCGCCGACCAGAAGCCGCTGGTGCTGCGCAGCCTCAACAAGCTGGAGGAGAAGCTCGACCCCCTCACCTTCTTCCGCGCCAGCCGCAAGCACATCATCAACCTGCGCTGGGTGGACAGGATCGAACCGTGGTTCAACGGCGGGTTGATGGTGAAGCTGAAGCCCGCGGACAAGAGCGGCGCGGCCGGCGAGAGCATCGAGGTGAGTCGTCGCCAGGCCACGCGCTTCAAGGACCTGCTGAGCCTCTGATCGCGAACAAGGCGGGCGCCGCCGCTGTTCCTGGAGCACATGTCCCCCGCGCCCTTCCTTGTCGTCGGCGCGTCGAGCGGCATCGGCCAGGCCACGGCACAATGGCTCATGGCCCAGGGCCGCAACGTGATCACCGCCGGCCGCCGTGACCCTGGGCTCGGCGTACCGCACATCACCTTCGACGCCACCGCTGGCCCCTTCCCTGCGGACCAGCTGCCGCCGGAGTTGGCCGGGCTCGTCTACTGCCCTGGCAGCATCGACCTCAAACCCCTGCGCTCCACCAAGGCCGAAGACCTGCGGGCCGCCTTCGAGCTGAACGTGGTGGGTGCCTTCAACACCATCCAGGCCTGCGTGGACCGGCTGAAGAAGAAGCCCGGGAGCGGCATCGTGCTCTTCAGCACCGTGGCCGTGGGCCGCGGCATGGCCTTCCACACCG
>JADLBK010000241.1 GCA_020847755.1 Flavobacteriales bacterium
AGTGGACCGACACGCCGCACCTGGGCATCAACGGCGGCAGCAACGGCGGCCTGCTCGTGGGCGCGGTGATGACCCAGCGCCCCGACCTCTTCGGCGTGTGCTTCCCCGAGGTGGGTGTGCTGGACATGCTGCGCTTCCAGAAGTTCACCGCCGGCTTCGGCTGGGTGCCCGAGTACGGCAACGCCGAGAACAGCCCGGAGGAGTTCGCCTACCTGAAGGCCTACAGCCCGCTGCACAACGTGAAGCCCGCGAAGTACCCGGCCACCATGGTGATGACCGCCGACCACGACGACCGCGTGGTGCCCGCGCACAGCTTCAAGTTCATCAGCACACTGCAGCCCGCCCAGCAGGGTGATGCCCCGGTGATGATCCGCGTGGAGACCCAGGCCGGCCACGGCGCAGGCAAGCCCACCAGCAAGATCATCGCCGAGCAGGCGGACAAGTACGCGTTCTTCTTCCACAACGTGGGGGTGACGCCGAAATTCTGAGTCGCGTGGGAGTGGCGAGTAGCGAGTGGCGAGTGAATGCACTGCCTCATCGGGGCACGTGCATTTACTCGCCACTCGGAGGCCGCAGGCCGAACTCGCCACTCGCCCCCATCCCCCCTCCATGCTCTTCACCCTACGCCCCTTCCGCCACGAAGACCTGATCGCGCTGGTGAAGCACGCCAACGATGCCACCGTGGCGGCACACCTCACGGACGCCTTCCCCCATCCCTACACCGAAGCGCATGGCCGCGCCTTCCTCGAGCAGGCCCTGCAAAGCCCTCCGCTGCGGCGATGCATCGAACTCAACGGCGGATGCGTGGGCGCGATCGGGCTGCACCCGAAGACCGACCTGTGGCGGCGCAACCTGGAACTGGGCTACTGGCTGGCGAAGGAGCACCGCGGCCAAGGCATCATGCCCGAGGCGATCCGGCAGATGGTGCGGCTGGGCTTCGAGGCCTTCCCTGAGGTGACGCGCATCTATGCAACGCCTTTCGGCAGGAACATCGCCTCGCAGAAGGCTTTGGAGAAGGCCGGCTTCACCTTGGAAGCGAAGCTCATCGGCACGCTGGTGAAGAACGGCCGGGTGGAGGATGAATGGATCTACGCCGTGCGGCGCGGTTGACCGCAGGTTCCGACGCCTTCGCTCCCAGCGACCCTGATGGGGATCCTTGGCCGAATGAGCCGGATCGCCGACCTTTCTTGCTCCCGCCATGGACCCCTTCCTTGACCCAGGCACCGGTCCGCATCCGCTTCTTGTGCGTGTGCTGATCACGCTCGGCATCGGCCTGCTCATCGGTCTTGAGCGCGAGTACGCCAAACGCGTGGTGGACAAGGAGGAGCAGTTCGCCGGTGTGCGCACCTACCCGTTGATCGCGCTGCTCGGCTTCCTCTGCGCCCTGCTGGGTGAGCAGTTCGGACCGGCCTTCCTGGTGGTCGGCCTCGCAGGCCTCTTTGCCATGGTGGTGGCCTCCTACGTGATGATGGCCCGATCGGAAAGCTTCGGCATCACCACCGAACTGGCCGGCATCATCGCCTTCCTGCTCGGTGTGCTCGTCTTCGCGGACCACATCCTACTGGCCACCACCATCACCGTGCTGGTCGTCAGCCTGCTCACCCTGAAGGTGCGCCTGCACACGTTCATCGCCTCCCTCTCCCCCGCGGACATCCGCGCCTTCATCCAGTTCACCATCATCTCGGCGCTCGTACTGCCCTTCCTGCCCCGTGGCGCGATCGGCCCGGGCGGTGTCTGGGACCTCCACGAGGTCTGGACGATGGTGATCCTCGTGACCGGCATCAGTCTGGCCGGCTACCTGCTGGTGAAGGTGTTCGGGCACGGCAAGGGCATCCTGTTCGAAGGGCTGATCGGCGGCCTTGTCAGCAGCACCGCGGTAACGCTCAGCCTTTCGCGCCGCGCCCGTTCAGGGACGCTCACCGCCAGCCAGCTCGCTGCGGTGGGCATCGTGGCCTCCACGTCCGTGATGTATCCGCGGATCCTGCTGGAGACCTGGGTGGTGGACCGGCACCTGGCCCTGCACCTGCTGCCTTCCATCCTCGCCATCACGGCAACAGCCACGCTGGCCGCCATCCTTCTCTGGCGTCGCACCGACCAACGACCCGGAACAGCTTCGGACCTGGAGGTGACCAACCCGCTCAACTTCGGTGTGGCCCTTCAGTTCGGTGCGGTGTACATGCTCGTCCAATGGCTCATGATGCTCGCCACCACGCACTACCCCGCACAGGGCCTCTACGCCGGCAGCCTGCTTTTCGGCGCCACCGACATGGATGCCATCACCCTGTCCATCGCCCGTCGGGGCGAGCTGAACGCTGCTCCGCGCGCCACGGCCATCCTGCTCGCCACGATCTCCAACACGGTGATGAAGCTCGCCCTGGTCCTGATCTTCGGCCACCGCGGCCTCCGCACCCGGGTCGGCATCGGCTTCGGCGCCATCCTCGTCGCGACCGTGATCGCCGTCCTGCTGGGATGACGACCCACCCACGCATCCGCGCGTGCGGTGCCATTCCCCGCCGACGGTCGGTCCGCAGGGGGGCCCATGTCCGCTCACGAACGGAATGACCCCGGTCCGTGGGAGGGGATCTCCGGAAGCGCTTCGAGCCGGACGTTCAACACCTTGTTCATCTGCCGTTGGTTCACGGACGGTGGCATCAGTCGGAACAAGGTGTCGCGCAGCATGGTCAGGACCGGGTTCTTCCATTCCGCCACAACACCGATCCGCCGCGAGGTGCGCGTGATCCACCGCGTGCGCTCCATCCGGGCGCGTTCGAAAGCGACGAAGGCCTGTTGGGGATCGGAATGAGCCTGCACCATGTGGGCGAGCACCACGGCATCCTCGATCGCCTGGCAGGCCCCCTGTCCGAGGTTGGGCGTGGTGCCGTGCGCCGCGTCGCCGATCAGCAGCACACGACCGAACGCGTAGTGCGGGAGGGGGTCCAGGTCGTGGATGTCGCCATGGATCAAACCGGCATCCGTTGCGCGGGACAGCACGGATCGCACCGGGTCGTGGTAGTTGCCGAAATGAGCCTGCAGGTCCTTCACGGTATAGGATGCGAGGTGTGCATCCTTCGGTGGACCGGTGATCGTCGCGAACCAGTAGATCCGGTCATGCGTGAGCGGAACGACGCCGATCCGCCCGCGCGTTCCCCAGATCTCGACGGCTTCATGCAGTGGCAGGTCCGGTGCATCCACCACCCCGCGCCAGCACGTGTAGCCCGCGTAGCGAGGCTCGGACCCGGGCACCAAGGACCGCCGTATCATCGAACCGATGCCATCGGCCGCGATCACATGTCCGGTTGGTCGCTCGGTGCCATCGCTGAAGTGAACGACGACATGGTCATCCTTGGTGGTGATCCGTTCCGCCCGCTTGCCCAGCTGGAGCGTGCCGGGAGCGAGATGTGACAACAACAGGTCCTGCAGTTCGGCCCGATGGATGGCGTAAGTGTCGTTCCCGGTCGAGGATGCGCTTTGCGTACGGGATATGACCTTGCCCCGAGCATCCAGGATGGACAGCGCATTCAGCGCACGGCCCCGGGCGACCAGTTCATCGCGAAGACCCAAGGCCTTGAAGGCCTGGATGGCATTCGCACCCAACCCCAGACCGGCGCCCACCGGCCGTATCTCCGGCGCGGCCTCGAACACCGTGGAAGCAATACCGATACGTCGCAGTGCGATCGCTGTGGTGAGGCCTGCGATGCCCCCGCCGAGGATGGTGATGGACTTCATGGATCTTCCGGAGTACGTGGAGGGATCGTCTTGTTCCGTGCGTGTGACGCGCGAGCGCTTCGTTTTGTAACAGGTCCGGCATGAATGGTCGTCCGGAGGGACGAGCGACCTGGAGCCTTGACCTCCTGATGATCAGCCGGTGGCCGCCATGGTCGCATCCACCAGGTCGCTGTTCCTGTTCGTGAGCGGAGGTGCAGCGCACGGACCGAGGTACGGCTGCAGCGGACCGGTGACGAAGCGGTCGTTCCGCCATTGGCCATGGTGCCGGCGGGAACCTGTTGCCTGGAGCTGTTCGACGGCACCGGTCGCGCTCCCCCGCACTCGGACCCTGGACGGCCGCCTGCCGCTCGCCCTCAACGAGCTACCGCCCGACGGTCCTGTGATCCGGGTCCGCGGAACCCATCGAACTATCTTCGGATGCATGAGAGCCATCCCGTTCCTCGCGTTGCTGCTCGCCCCGGCCGTCACGCAAGCCACCACATGGACCGTGGGACCCGGGCAGAACCATACCCTGCCGAGCCAGGTGAGCACGCTGGTCTCCGATGGCGATACGGTGGACATCGAGGCCGGTGTGTACCCCGGCGATGTGGCGCGCTGGCAGGCCCACGACCTGCTGCTGCGCGGCGTGGGCGGCTTCGCGCATCTGGAGAGCAACGGCATGAGCTGGGGCGACAAGGCCATCTGGGTGATCCAGGGCGACCGGTGTACCGTCGAATGGATCGCGTTCAGCGAATGTGCCGTGCCCGACCAGAACGGCGCGGGCATCCGTCAGGAAGGGCATGACCTCACCGTTCGCCATTGCTGGTTCCACGACAATGAGAACGGCATCCTCGCCGGCACCGTGAACCCCAGCACCATCCGCATCGAACACAGCGAGTTCGGCCACAACGGCCACGGCGACGGGCAGAGCCACAACCTCTACATCAACAATGTGGACACCCTCATCTTCCGCACCAACTACTGCCACCACGCCCATGTGGGACATGAACTGAAGAGCCGCGCCCGGGTGAACATCATCGAGTACAACCGCTTCAGCAACGAGGCCGATGGCGATGCGAGCCGGGAGATCGACCTGCCCGATGGTGGCCGCGCCTTCCTCATCGGCAACATCATCCAGCAGGGCCCGCTGGGGCAGAACAGCAACCTTGTCGGCTTCGCGCTCGAGGGCTTCACCAACCCCGGACCGCACATCCTGTACGCCATCAACAACACGCTGCTGAACGAGAAGCCGGGGGGCAGCTTCTTCGCCATGCCCACCAGTGTGCTCTTCAAGGGCTACAACAACATCCTCGCCGGTGGCGGCACTTTCATGAACATCTGGCCCTTCGCGCCCGATACCCTGGCGAACCGCACCGGCCCCATCGCCGCCTTCCACTTCACCGATCCGCTCACCTTCGACCTGCACCTCGACGCGTCCTCCCCGGTGCTGGGCATCGGCCAACCCGCAGGCATCGGCAGCGGCTACCCGCTGGTGGCCATGGAGGAATACGTGCACCCCATGGGAAGCACCCCGCGATGCCAACAGGCCACGCTGGACGCCGGCGCCTATGAGCTCTGCCCCACTGGCATCGCCGATGGCCCTGTCCAAGACCCACTGCTCTTTCCCCAGCCGGCGAACGACCAGGTGGAGCTGCTCCTGCCCGGAACAGGCGGTCACTTCATCGTGGAGCTGTTCGACGGCACCGGCCGCCTGCTGCTGCGCACACGGGAGCAAGGGCCGCGCGCCACGCTGGACCTCGGCGCCGTAAGCCCCGGTCGCCATGTCCTGCATGTTCAGGGGGTCGATCAGCGCTATTCGCTTCCGCTGATGGTGATGCGCTGACCGGGCAACCACGACCGATCGGTCCGTCTTGGAGACATGCACACCTCCGTCCCGTTCCGGTCGGCGCTCGCCTTCGTCCTATTGGCCATCGCACCGGCCCGCGCCCAGTGGATGCCGGTGCGCACCACCACCTGGCGGCCCAACGGTCCTGTGTTCGCCGTGGCGATCGACAGCGTGCACCACATCGCCTACCTGGGGGGTGACTTCACGCAGCTCGCCGATCCGGTGCCGCCTTACAACACCGTGGCCCGCCAGCGGTTGGCGGCCATCGACCTCAGCACCGGCGACCCCACCGCCTGGAACCCCGGTGCGGACGGCCAGGTGCTGGCCCTGGCGGTGCATGGCGATGACGTGTTCGTCGGCGGGCAGCAGGTGCAATGCGGTGGCGCTTCGCGTCCGAACCTCAGCGTCATCGGCCGAACCACCGGGCTGGCCACAACGTGGAACCCGCAGGTGCAGGGCGGCTATGTGCGGGCTTTCGCCATCGGCAACGGCACGCTGTTCTTCTCCGGCACCTTCACCGCAGCGGCAGGCCAATCGCGCTCCGGCGCCGGCGCCTTCACCCTCGCCACGCAGGGCCTCACGGACTGGGCCCCGGTGCCAGACGACCTCATCCGCGCCCTGGTGGTGCACAACAGCACGGTGTACCTCGGCGGCGCTTTCAACACGATGAACGGCACGCCCTGTGAGCGGGTCGCCGCCGTGGACACCCAGTTCGGACAGGGTTTCGGCTGGTCGCACAGTGTCAGCGGGGGCATCGGCGTCTTCGCCATGGCCCGCGTCGGTTCCACGCTCTACCTCGGTGGTCAGTTCGACAGCGTCGATGGCATCCCCCGCACCAACGCGGCGGCCATCAACAGCGGCGGAAGCGTCACCGCCTGGGACCCCGGCATCTTTTCGGCGGTGTACGGCATGTGCCCGCTCGGCAGCAGTGTCGCGCTCTCCGGACCGATCGGAAGCTACGGCAGCCTCAACGTGGTGGACGCCACCACCGGCGCCCTGCTCGCCTGGTCCGGTGTACAGGACCAGGTGTTCGCGCTGGCAGCATCGTCCACTGCGGTGGTGGCCGGCGGTTCGTTCAACGCCGTGTACAACTACCCGGTGACCCACTTCGCCGTGCTCGCCCCTCCCGGGCCGAGCGTGGTGATCTCGGGCTCCGTGTATTTGCACGGCGCGTTCGATACCGGCAGCGGTCTGATGCGCGACAACCTGCGGAGCGCGGGCATCCTACCCTACACCGAGCCCTACACCGCGCTGGGCTTCGCCTTCACCGCCGGCGGTGGCGAGGGCGTGATCCCCTCCTTGGTGATGAGCACCACCGGCTCCTCGGCCATCGTGGACTGGGTGGTGGTGGAACTGCGCAGCGGGACCAACAGCGCGCAAGTGCTGTGCAGCCGGCGGGCGCTGTTGCGGCGCAGCGGGGCCCTGGTGGACCTCAACGGGCAACAAGTTCTGCGCCTGCCCGCTCCTCCCGGGAGCTATTTCGTCGCCATCCGCCACCGCAACCACCTCGGTGCCATGAGCGCGAGCCCCATCGCCCTCTCCTCCACACAGGTCACCAGCATACCGTTCACCTTCAGCA
>JADLBK010000242.1 GCA_020847755.1 Flavobacteriales bacterium
AAGGCCATCCACGGCCGGTCGTACAGCGCCTGCACGCGGTCCATGAGCCCGTCGGGCCGCACGGCACGGTAGTCGCCGACGATCACCTCTGGCCAGCCTTCGCGCTCGGCCAGGGCGAGCTGGCCGGAGACCTTGTCGGGCATCAGCAGATCGTCGGCATCCAGGAATTGGAGGTAGGTGCCCGTGGCCATGCGCAGGCCGTGATTCCGCGCGGCCGAGGCCCCCCGGTTCATCTGCCGCACCAACCGCACCCGGCCCCCGCTTACCGCCGGATGCCGCTCCAGCACCCCCACGGTACTGTCCGTGCTGCCATCGTCCACCACGATCAGTTCCAGGTCGTCATGGTCCTGCATCAGCGCGGAATCCAGCGCCTTGCCCACCAGGCCGGCCACGTTGTAGCAGGGGATCACGACGGTGACGCGCATCGCCGCGAAGCTACTGGGCCGGCCGACGCAACAGGCCCATGGCCTCCAGCTCGGGGATCAGGTCCGCGTTGAAGCGCTCCACCCCGGCCTGGTTGAGGTGGTTGTGGTCGTAGAAATGGTCCTCGTCGTCCAAGGTGTGCTTGTATGCGAAGTCGAGGTAGGGCACCTTGTACCGACGGGCAAGTTCACCGAGCACCGCATTGAAGGCCACATGCGTGCTCCGGTCGCTCTGCCAGGGGCAGGGATGGTTCACCAGGACGACCGGCATGCCGGCGTCGGCGCAGTGCTCCAGCGTCCGTTCCAGGTGATCCAGCTGGTCGGCATTCAGCTTCAGCGGCCGCCCGTGCACGTAATGGATGCGCTTGCGCACCGAGTCCGTCCGCACGGAAAAACCACCGGACCGATAGGTGCTGTCCTCGTAGTACGGTCCACGATCCTTGGTGAGGAACCGCAAGGCGAGCAAGTTCACCCCGCGTGGATCCTTGAGGGCCAGTGCCATGGACGTGGCCGCGCGGTCGTCCACCATGTTCTGCGTGAGGTCCGCAGTGCTCTCCAAGCCATCGCGCACCATGGCCCCCTCATACACGTCCAGCAGCAGAAGGCGGGTGTTGGCGGAAGTGAGGTGCGTGCGCACGATGTGATAGGTGTTCAATGGCCCTTGGCCGCTGGTGCCGAGATTGAACGCCCTCCAGCCACGTGCCGTGAACAGCGCCGGGTCGTAGCCGCGATAGGCGTGCGACGAACCGATGAACACCACGTCGTACACGCTGTCCGCCCTGAACTCGCGGAATTTGCGGTAGCTGTTGCCACCCTTGAGCTTGAAGTAGTCGCCCGTTCGGTGGATCAACGCAGCCCCCCCCACCTCCACGCGGCAGAGCACCAGCATCGCAAGCCCATAGACCAGCGCGAAGCTGAGGCCCAGCAGCAGGGTGGCGGATAGGGCTCGGCGCATCAGAAGCGAACATGGCCGGAACCCGCACCACCCCGCCCATGCACGATGGTGCGGGCCGCGTGCACCACTTCCGTCGGACGGTAGGGCCCACGGGCGGGACCCTCGCGCGTGCGGATCGCCGCACCACCACCGACGCTCTTCCGTTCACGGCGGCCCATCCCTCCCGTGAGGAACAGAACCCCCGCAGTGCGATCGGAGGCCAAGGCCCCACCGGCCGTATCGTCGCACCATGCGCACATCGGGCTGCTAAGCTACGGCCCCGCCCAGGTCGTTCAGGTGTCTTCGCCGCCCGACCAGGACCATGAGCTCTCAACACCATGCCATCGCTCCTTCGAAGCGCCCGGGATCCGCAACTTCACGCCCTTGAACCATCATGCCCCACATATGCCCCCCTCTCGTTCACTCGGCAAGGTCATGCTCATCCTGGCATTCGCCATCACGGTCCTCACCGTGCTGGCCAGGATCGACATGCTCGGCTCCTACGACCTGAACACCAGCGGTGAGGAGCAGAACGTGGTGTACGGGGTCATCAAACTGGCATCCAAGGATCTACCGCTGTATACGGACCCCGAGCAACGGCCGTACGACGTGATCCAGTACACGCCCGGGTTCTACTACCTGTGCCGCGGTGTGGGTGCGTTGACGGGCATGGATCCACAGGAGCCCAGATCGGTCTACCTCGTTGTGCGTTGGTGCGGGCTGGTGCTCAATATCGTGTTCGTGGTGCTTGGCTTTTCCATGGCCCGCCGCATGGGTGCCGCAGTGCCGGCGGCGGCCCTCGGAGGCTCGGTGCTTTTCTCCATGCTCGCCCGACAGGTCCACTCCCGCCCCGACGCCCTCCACCTCGTCCTGTTCGCGGGCGCGATGTGGTTGCTGATCGCCCCCCCCAGGGGGCAAGGGAACGGGTCGGAACGGGTATCCCTCTGGGCGACCCTGCTGGCCTGCCTGTCCGTGCTGTGCAAACAATCGGGGGCCCTCGCCCTCCTTGTGATCGGCGCATACCTGATCCTCCTCGGCCGCTGGCGCGAGCTCGGAAGGCATGTGCTCTTCGGGATCGCGGTGCTGGGCACGGCTTTCGGCCTTCTTGCTTGGGCCTACGGACCCGAGGTCCTACAGGCCAACATCATCACCGGCATCAACAACGGACGTCACGTCCACCTGGCAACGTGGACCGACCAGAACTTCGGCCAGGTTCAGCGTGTGGTCCTTCAACTGATCGGGATCGGGGGTGCCCTGATGCTCCTCGTCCGGGGAGCACCGCGCGAGCGTGCGCTCGGCCTGGGCATACTGCTCGCCTATGCGTTCGCGCTGTTCACCACGCTCAAGCACGGCAGTTCACCAGGATACCATAGCGAGAACCTCCTGTTGATGATCGTCCTGCTGTGCAACACGGCTCTGATCGGCCGGTTCGTGCGATGGCGGCACGCCGTACCGGTGCTGTCGCTGGTGATGCTTCTGAACGTACGGCCGGACCGTCTGGTGCGCGGGGCTTCCTCGATCGATGAACTGACGCACCCGGTACCGGCAAGTCAGGCCTACCGTGATGCCACGGCGATGGCCGCAGCGTTCCGCAACGATCCCGATCTGAGCAGCGGGCTCGTCTTCCTTGACCGGCATGACCACCTTGAGAATTTCCTCGTGGGCCGCAGCGTCGGCACGCAGAAGGATATCATCTGCCTGAAGACCTCCCAGGAGCACTATGACCTGAGCGGATTGCGGTCCGACATGGCGGATGGAAGCATCCGGTACATCGTCGCCAAAGGTCCAGTGGACGAGCTTCCGTTCTTCGGAAGGGAACACCCGGAATTCATCGAACTCGGTGTGCGATACGGCTACCACCTGTACCGGAACCCTGGCGGCGAACCGGTCACTCGATCCGGGCACAGGCGATGATGGAAGTGCCCTTCCAAGTGGACGGGATCAGCAGGTGATCGAAATAAAGCAATGCCGCGATCATGCGATGGACCCACCGCCCCAACGCTCCGCCCGGCACCCTGAACCCGACCTCGCGCGCACCCCGGAGGCGCAGTTGCAGCCTGGCCGCTGGGTAGAGCAGGTGGAAGGCATAGGACCAGCTCATGCCACCCGCCGCGCAAGGTGCGAGGTGATCGCTCACCATGGCGCCGTCATAGCGCCGGAAATGCCCGTTGAAGCGGTCGAAATTGCTGAACAGTTCCTGCCGGGCCGGAACCGTCACGAGCACCAGCTGCAGACCGGGAAGCCTGGTCTTGAGCATCATCAGGAACCCGCGCGGATCGGGCAGATGCTCGATGACGTCCAGCAGCAGCACCGTGCGGTAGGTGGACGCCTCCCCGGACCCGAGCGCGTTCACGTCGAAGCCGGTGCGCACGAAGGGTTCCATCCCCGGCAGCGGGGTGACCGGCGCCAGCTCGACACCCACCACCGGAAAGCCCTTGTCACGCAGGTAGCTCACAACAACCCCCTTTCCGCACCCCACCTCCAGGATCGGACCTGGTGCGGCATGCCGTCTCAGGTACCGTGCGATGATCCGGTTCCGGCAGAGGCTCCAGTAGTGCAGCTCCACGCCGGGGGGATAGAGCACATCGAACTGCCTCTGGTCGAACGCGGTATCACCCATGGGGCTGTTGCGTTGTTCGGTCGATGATGTAACGGGGGCGCTGCTTCACCTCCTTGTAGATCTTCCCGATGTACTCACCGATGATGCCCAGGCTCACCATGTTCATGGACGAAAAGAGCATGATCACCATTACAGTGGACGCCCACCCCTGAACGGCCGTCCCCGTGGCGAGGCCCCAGACGATCCACAGGCCGATGCACCCGCTGATCACGAACATGAGCGCCCCCAGGTACAGCACGAGCTTCAACGGGGTCGTCGTGAACGAGGTGATGCCCTGCCAGGCCAGGCTCATCAACTTGCGGTACGAGTATTTCGACTCTCCTGCATGCCTGTCCTTCCGCACATACCTCACCAGCGCGGACTCGTACCCGATGAGCGGGAACACCCCCCGCAGGTAGATATTGGCCTCGTTGAACCGCTCAAGGTCCGCGATGACACCCGCGTCGGCGGAACGGAAATCCGCATGCCCCTTGATGGCCCGGTCGTTCATGCGCTTCATCATCGCATAGAACACCCGGGCTGCGATCCGCTTGCCCAAGGGGTCCACGTTCCGGTCCTCGCGCACCCCGTATACGATCCGCTTGCCTTGGTGGTGAAGGCGCACCATCTCGCTGATCACGTTCACATCATCCTGAAGGTCCGCATCGATCGTCACCAGCACATCGGCCCGGCCCCGTTGGCTGAACAGCCCGGCGATCAGGGCATTCTGGTGACCGAAGTTCGCACTGAGCTTCAACCCAAGGATCCTGGCCTCCCCTTGTGCAAGCCGCTCGATATCCGCCCAAGTGCGGTCGCGGCTCCCATCATCCACCAGGCACAGAAAACTGTCCGCAGTGCACAGACCTGCGCCGGCCATGGCGTTCAGCTCACCCAGGAGGACGGTCGTGGTGTGATCCAGTACGCCCTCCTCGTTGTAGCAGGGCACCACGATGCACACCTTCAAGGGAGAAGCCGGGGGCCGCGATGCTGTGTTCATACCGGTCGACCGCGCTGAACCGGGCGAGCGGTGGCAAAGATGCACGATCCGGTCCTTCACCCGGTGGCTTGCGCATGGGCCGACATGCGTCCCGGTCGGGCTCAAAGCCCCGCCCGTTCCATACCCCCTGTGGTGGTCCACTGACCATGCACCCCACCGCGATCCCGCCCGCCATGCCGTGGCGCAGGGGGGCGTTCCGGAACGCCCTCCTTTCAACGCCGCATCAGAACTGGAAGTAGATGAACATGGCGGCGCCATACTGGCCCAGCACCAGACAGGCGGCCAGCAGGGTTCCGAACCAGGCATAGCGCAGGGGGCGCCAGGTGATCCGGCGTTCGCCCTTGGCCACCGCATCACCCCAGGGGTCCAGTCCGATGAAGCCGATCGCCAGCCCCACCGTGGTGAGCACGATGCCCGCGCCCAGTTCACGCACCAGGCCGGCGAAGCCCGTCCACCACGCATCGGGCCGCACCCACGAGCCCAGAACGGACCACGCATCGGCGAAGGTGGCGGCGCGGAAGAAGACCCAGCCGGCCACCACCAGATGCACCGTGACGATGACGTCCAGGGCACGGTCGAGCCGGGGGTGGCGGTGCAGGCCCAGCCCGCGCACCACCCGGCCACGCACGCCGGCCAGCACGATCGCCCCGATGAGGTAGAGACCATGCACGCCGCCCCACGCCACATAGGTCCAGCTGGCGCCGTGCCACAGCCCGCTCAGCAGGAACACGAGCAGCAGGTTCATGTACCAGCGCCATCGGATCACCCGGTTGCCCCCGAGGGGGATGTACACGTAGTCGCGGAACCAACTGCTGAGGCTGATGTGCCAGCGGCTCCAGAACTCGCTGATGGAGGCCGACCGGTATGGCGTCCGGAAGTTCACCATCAGGTCGAACCCCATCACCCGCGCGGCCCCGAGCGCGATGTCCGTGTACCCGCTGAAGTCGCAGTAGATCTGCAGGGCGAAGAGATAGGTGGCCAGGAGCGTGGCGGCGCCGCCGAAGGTCTGTGGATCGGCGTACACATGGTCCACCACCACCGCACAACGATCGGCGATCACCAGCTTCTTGAAGAAGCCCCACAGCATCTGCTGCAGTCCGTGCACCACGCGCGCATGGTCCCAGTGGTGCACATGGTCCAGCTGGTTCAACAGGTTGCCCGGCCGCTCGATCGGCCCGGCCACGAGCTGGGGATAGAACATGACGTAGAGCGCGAAATGGCCGGGGCGGCGCTCGGCCTTCTGATGCCCGCGATACACCTCGATGGTGTAGCTGAGGCTTTGGAACGTGTGGAAGCTGAGACCGATGGGCAGCAGGATGCCCAGGTCGGTGGGCGTATAGGCGAAGCCGGCCGCCTGCAGCAGGGCGGCGATGCTCTGGTCCAGGAAGGCGTAGTACTTGAAGAAGGCCAGCACGCCGAGGTTGGCCACGATGCTGGCCACGAGCCAGGCCTTGCGTCGACGACCCGAGCTTCCGGCGATCAGCAGACCGGCGACGTAGTCCACCACGATGGTGAAGGCCAGGATGAGGATGTACGCCGGTACGAAGGCCATGTAGAACCAGCAGCTCGCGGCGAGCAGCAACGCCCAGCGGTACCGGTGCGGCAGCAGGAAGTAGCCGGCCGTCACCAGCGGGAAGAAGATGAAGCAGAACGCGAAGGAGTTGAAGAGCATCGCGGGCCGGGCTCAGTGCGCGCGCTCGGCGGCGCCCCGGAGGCGGTCGCAAAATGGCCCAAAATTGACCTCCGCCTTGAAGCCTGCCGCCCAGGCCGCCCGCACACCCGCTCTGAACGCGGCGGTGTTCTGCGGTCCCCCGGGGAAGTCCTCGAGGTGCCGGGCGATGAGCGCGGCGTCCGGATCGTGCGGCAACAGGGTCCCGGTCGCCGGGCCTGCGATCTCGCGCACGCCGCCGGCATCGGCCGCAAGGAGCGGAATGCCGAAGCTCGCGGCCTCCTGCAGGGCCACCGGCACACCGCCCTCCGTGCTGCTGAGGTGCACGAAGAGGTCCACCGGTGTGCTCCGGTACCAGGCGAGCAGGTCCTGATTGGCGATGTTGCCGGGCAGGTCCACGCGGACATGCGGCGGCAGCGTGGCCACGGCGGCCTCCAGGGCCGCCCGCTCGGGGCCTTCGCCGAAATGCGTCCACCGCACCGGTCGGCGCACGACCCGCAACGCCTCGATCAGCAGCGCCACCCGCTTGATGGGCACCAGGTGCGACGCCGAGGCGATGCGCAGCTCGGGTGATGGCGCCCAGGGGCCCGCGCCATGGTCGAAGGTGCCCAGGCGCGACAGCTCGCAGCGGTCGGCGTGCTGCGGATACCGTGCGGTGAGGTGGTCCAGACCGGCCTGCGACACCAAATGGACCCGGTCCACATGGTCCATCTGAAGGCCCTGGAAGAACGGCCAGTGCCCCGGCCAGCGATCGGCGTAAAGGTCGAATCCGTGCATGCGTGCCACGAACCGCACGCGCCTGTCGTTGAGCTGCAGCAGGGACAGGGCCGTCGCGTGATCGGCCATCCAGTAGCTGTACAGCAGCACCCGGTCCGGGTCGAACTCACGGAACAGCCCGGTGCGGTAGCGGTGCATCCGTTCCAACGCCTGCCGCATCGCCGCGCGCGCATCGGGCCACAGGCGTTCGCGCACCTCCACGGAAGGCGCCGACGCACGCACCACCCGCCGCATGCGCCACCAGGTGCGCAGATGGGCCAATATCCGCAGGGGCGAAGCGACAGCGTAGGGGTCGGCCGGCGGCGGCACCACCTCCACGTTCGGCGGCAGTTCGCGGATGCCGTGGTCGCGCACCAGGGGGATCAGTCGGATGCGGGCGAAGCGAGCGGCCAGGAAGGGCAGCTCGTTCTCCAGGAAGGGCTCGCCCTGACCATAGGGGAAACGCGTGGTGAACAGCCAGAGGTCCTTCATCGCCGCGTCGCCTTGCGGATGAGGTACCACAGGTGGGCGGCGGAAAAGCCCCCGCCCAGTCGCAGGTGCATCCATGCCGCCCGGACATCACGGTCCGCCAGCACGTGGAAGAGCCCGTCCCAGGCCTGCCGCACCCGGGCATCGAACGCCTCCACCGGGAACACGCGCTCGCGGCCGTTCCACTCCCGGAGGCGCCTCAACCAGTCGTGCAGCGCACGGACATCGGCGGCGGAGGGGATGCCCTCGAAGAGGCGCAGCGCCATGAGGTGCGACCGCACGTCCGCATCGGTGTGCGGCACCTGGAACCAGTTGAACACGGCGCGCACCAGCAGTTCGTGGTCGGCCCGCTTGTCACGCCCGTGGCTGATGTTCTGCTCGCCGCGCCGGTAAAGGGTCATCGGCGCATCGAGGTTGCCGAAGGCCGACACGCGCGCCAGCCGGGTCCAGAAGAGCCAGTCCTCCCCCACCCGGGGCCAGGCGGGGTCATAGCGGAGGCCATGCGCTTCCAGCACCGAACGGCGCAGGATGGAAGCACCCTGCGAGACGGGCACGCCGAAGAGCAGCTGTGCCTTGCACGCGGCATCGGTCAGGGGGAACTTCCACACGCGGTCGCGCGCACCGAAGAGCTGCAGCCATCCGCCGCTGGCGCCCACCTCGGGATGGGCTTCCATGTACGCCACCTGCTGCTCCACGCGCGTCGGCACCATCAGGTCATCGGCATCGAGCCGCACGATGTAGGTGCCCGTGCAGGCTTCGATCCCCGCATTGGCCGCTCCCGCCGGACCACGGTTCACGGGCAGCCCGATGATGCGCAGGCGGGGATCGGTCTCGGCTCGCAGCAACGCCAGGCTGCCATCGGTGCTGTGGTCGTCCACCGCCACCACTTCCAGGTCGGCATGGGTCTGCGCGTACACGCTGTCCAGGCACTCCCGCAGGAAGGGCGCCTTGTTGTACACCGGGATGAGCACGCTGACCTTCATGGCCGCAGGTGGCGCCACTTGCGCCGCAGCCGGAAGGTCCACCAAGTGGGCGCCTTCAGCTGGGTGTCGAGCTGCGTCCATCGGTGCAGCAGCGCATCGTCCAAGTCCTTCATGTCGCGCAGGGTCACCACGCGCTTCAGGGCCTTCATCATGCGGTACTGTTCACGCCGATGGACCACGCCATGCCACTTCAGCAGGAAGTGCAGCACCATGCCGCGGACCACGCCGTGCTGTTCAGGCCCGACGGGGATGCCGCGCAGGCCCTCGCGCAGATCGTGCCCGATGGCCAGCACGCGCGCCAGCTCCGGTTGACCGGTGACCATGCAGAGGCCGTGGAGCAGGCTGGCCAGCTCATCGAGGAAGCCCCGGTGCGCGGTCACCGTCTTGCTCTCCTCATGAAGGCGGAACACGGCCAGGTCCTCCGGCTCGAAGCGCAGATGCGCCGCCCCGTGACGGAAGAGCAGCTGCCACCAGAGCTCCACGTCCATCACGTAGCGGAGGGCCGGGTCCACGCCGCCCAGCTCCTTCACCACGTCCATGCGGTAGAAGGTGGCGGGCTGGTTGATCACGGGGTCCCGGAAGAGGCGCTGCACGTCGCGCGCATCGTTCTGGCGTTCGAAGGGGCGGTCGCCGCTGGCGCTTCGATGCACCACGCGCCCGCCGAACACCAGCAGGGCGGGGTCCGCGGCGAACGCATCGGCCACCCGCTTCAGCGCTCCCGGCAGCAGCAGGTCGTCGCTGTTCAGCCAGTTGAACACCGTGCCGGTGCACCGCGCGAGCCCCTTGTTGATGGCGTCGCTCTGGCCGCGATCGGGCTCACTGCACCACCAATGCAGCCGGTCGGCGTGCCTGGCGATCAGCTCCTTCGAACCGTCGGGGCTGCCGCCGTCCACCACGATGTGCTGCACCGGCACGGCCTGCACCTCCACCGACCGAAGGCAGTCCTCGATGTAGGCGGCCTGCCGGAAGCTCGGCGTCACGATGGAGATCAGCGGATCGGTCATGTCAGTGCGCGTCCGAAAGTACCGCCCGGCACACGTCGAGCACCTCGCCGGCATAGCGTTCCACACTGAAGCGCCCGGCGGCACTGCGCGCGGCCTCGTCGCCCAGCCGATGCGCGAGCGGGGGATCGGCCACCAGACGGGCCATGCGCTCGGCGAGCGCTTCGGCACCGCCGGGGTACAACAGCCCGTTCACTCCGTCCTCCACCAGTTCCACCGTACCGCCCGATGCATGGCCCACGACCGGCAGCCCGCACGCCATGCCCTCCACGGTGACACGGCCCATGGCCTCGTTGCGGGAGCACATCAGCAGGGCGTGCGCAGCATGGAACAGCGGAAAGGGGTCCTTCACGAAGCCCGTCAGTTCGACCGCATCGGACACTCCGAGCTCGGCGATCCGCTGCCGCAGAGCGGTGTCGCGCCCATCGCCGGCGATCACCAGGCGCACCGCCCGACCCTGGCGCTTGAGCAGGGCCAGCGCTTCCACCGCCTCCACCTGGCCCTTGGCGGGGTGGATGAGCCCCACGAGCAGGAAGGTGAACGGCCCTGCTGCGGTCCAGCGCGCCTCGCTGCCCTCGGCCAGCTGAGCGTAGCGGGCCGCGCGCAGCACACCGTTGTACACCACGGTGATGCGTGCGCCCGGTCCGGTGTACCGCAGGATGTCCTCCCGCACCGCCTCGGAGATGGCGATCAGTCGGTCCGCAAGGCGCAGGGCCCGCCCATAGCCTCGCGCGCCAGCGTCCAAGTGAAGCAGGTATTGCCGCTCGGGCAGTTCGCGGATGTGCCATACCAGCGGAAGACCTGTGGCGGCCTTGAGCGCTGGCGCCACGCCCACCACGGCACTGTTGGCATGCAACAACCGGATCCGCCAGGCACGGACCTGTTCGGCCATTGTGGGAAGCAGGGCCCGGTTCGCTGCGGCCCGCTCGCGGGCCTGCCGCTCCTGCCGCCAGTGCTGGCCGATGCGGTGGTGGAGCCTGCCGCTGTAGTGGCGCTCGCTCATCCACGGGCGAAAGGGCATCACCGCATGCGGGATGCCCTCGCGTTGGAGCGCC
>JADLBK010000243.1 GCA_020847755.1 Flavobacteriales bacterium
ATTGCTCGGGTTGTCGTACTGGTTGGCCTTCCAGCTGTTGGGCACCTCCTTCACCAGGCGGCTGCTCACGCTGTAATAGCTGCGCGGGTCCTCGGGGTCCACGTTGGTGGGGCACACGATCACCTCGGCGCCGAAGGCCCGCAGGATGTCCACCTTCTCCTTGCTCTGCTTGTCGGTGGTGGTGAAGATGCACTTGTAGCCCTTGATGATGGCGCCGATGGCCAGGCCCATGCCGGTGTTGCCGCTGGTGCCTTCGATGATGGTGTAGCCCGGTTTCAGCAGGCCCGCCTTCTCGGCGTCCTCGATCATCTTGATGGCCATGCGGTCCTTGATCGAGTTGCCGGGGTTGAAGGTCTCGACCTTGGCGAGCACGGTGGCGGCGACGTCCATGGTGATGCGGTTCAGCTTCACCAGGGGCGTGTTGCCGATGGTGCTGAGGATGTTCTCGTGGATCTGCATGGCCCCGCGAAGGTAGACCGGCCCGTTGGTCGGGTAGGTGCGACGGGATCGGCGTCCCTACTCGAAGCGGATGGCGCGGGCCGGGGCGATGCGGGTCACCAGCATGCTGGGCAGTACCAGGGCGGCCACGCACACCATCAGGGTGCCCGCGTTCAGCAACAGGATGGGCCAGAGCTCCAGGTCCACCGGTACCACGTCCACGTAGTAGCTCTCCACGGGCAGGCGCACCCAGCCGGTCCAGCGCTGCACCAGCGCCAGCACGATGCCCAGCAGGTCGCCCCCCAGGATGCCGAGGCCCAGGATGTAGGCGCCGTCCAGCAGGAAGATGCGGCGCACCTGGCCGTTGGTGGCCCCGAGCGCCTTCAGCACGCCGATCATGGTGGTGCGTTCCAGGATGATGAGGAGCAGGGCGCTGGTCATGTTGATCACCGCCACCACCACCATCAGCACGATCACCACGGCCACATTGGTGTCCAGCAGCTCCAGCCAGGCGAAGATCTCCGGGCTCCGCTCGCGCACGGTGGTGAGCCGCTGGTCGGGTTCCAGCACCTGGGCGTGCACCACCTCCTCCAGTTCGTCCAGCCGGTCGAAGGCCGTGAGGTCCACCTCGATGCCGCCCACATAGTGGTGGTGGCTTCCCCGACCACCGCCTCGCTGCACGAGGCCATCCACGGGGGAGAACCGCAGCCAGGCCGTGTCCGGCATCGTGCCGCTGGCGTCCGACACCACCAGGGACAGCGCCCGACCCTTCAGTTCCTCCCGCAGCACGGCATCCACGGTGTGCGGCCCCTTGCCCGACCACTGCGGCACGGACCACTCGAAGAAATGGTCCCTGTCCCCGCCGAAGGCGAGTCCTTCCACGGTGACGGCCTGGTTCACGGTGTCCAACAGGATCTCGGCGGTGAGGCCCCACTGGGCGAAGCGCTGCAGGTGACCGATGTCGACCACCACCAGCTGGTGGTCCACCTGTTCGAGGCCGGTGCGGTAGGTGCCGGTGACGGTGAACTTGCGCGGGCGGATGTCGTCGCGGTCCTTCACGAGGTAGATGGTGATCGTGTCGCCCACCGCGATGCGCATGCGGTCGGCGAGGTAGGCGCTGATGAGCACCTCGTTCGGCCGTTCGGCGGCGCCGAGCAGCGGCAGCCGGCCTTCCACCAGATGGCGCGTGAGGTAGGTGGGGTCCAGGTCGCCGCCCAGCCCGCGCACCACCACACCTTCGATGTCGCCCTCGGTCTCCACGATGCCGGGCTTGGTGGCGTAGGTCTGCACGTGGGCCACGCCGGGCAGGGCGCGCAAGGCCTCGGCCTGCGCTGGGTCGTACACCATGCGCGGCGTCTCCTTGGGGTCGCTCTGTGCGATGGCGGTGAGCTGCAGATGGCCGCCGATGCCCACCACTTTGGCCCGGATCTCGTGCTGGAAGCCCCGCGTGATGCCCACGGTGAGCACCATGACCGCCATGCCCAGTACGACCCCCACCATGGCGATGAGGACGATCGGCCGCGAGAGCCGGTCCTGCCGCTCGGGGTCGGCCAGGATGCGGCGCGCGATGAAGCGGGCGAGACCCATGTCGGCGCAAGGTAGCGCGGCCATCCACGGTCTACTTTCGCGCCGGCACGGACGTCAGTCCTACGCCGCACCCGCTCGTTCCGCCATGCCTGCGCTGTTCCCCTTCCTGTTGGGCCTCGTGCTGCTCTCCACCTGTTCGGCGAAGATGCCGGCCCAGGTGGACCCCCTTCCTCCGCCTCATCCGGAGGCCCTCCGCGTGGGAGCGGAACGCACCGCGGAGTATCTGCCCCTGCTGCACGGAAAGCGTGTGGCCGTGGTCACCAACCAGACCGGACGGGTGGGTGCCGTGCACCTGGTGGACACCCTGGTGGGCCTGGGCGTGCGCGTCGCGAAGGTGTTCGCGCCCGAGCACGGGTTCCGGGGCGACGCCGATGCCGGCGAGCAGGTGAAGGACGGCCGCGATGCGCGTACCGGGCTGCCGTTGGTCTCGCTCTACGGCGACAACAAGAAGCCCCGGCCGGAGCAGCTGCAGGACGTGGATGTGCTGCTCTTCGACATCCAGGACGTGGGCGTGCGCTTCTACACCTACATCAGTACGCTGCACTACGTGATGGAGGCCGCGGCCGAGGCGACGTTGCCGGTGGTGGTGCTCGACCGGCCCAACCCCAACGGCTTCTACGTGGACGGCCCGGTGCTGGACCCCAAGCACCGCTCGTTCGTGGGCCTGCATCCGGTGCCGCTGGTGCACGGCATGACGGTGGGGGAGTTCGCCCGCCTGATCGCCGGGGAGGGCTGGCTCGGTGAGGGTCGGCAGGTGGCGCTCACGGTGATCCCGTGCACCGGCTACGACCATCGTATGGCCTACGCGCCTCCGGTGCGTCCGAGCCCCAACCTGCCCAACCTCTCCGCCGTGATGCTGTACCCGGCGCTGGGCCTCTTCGAGGGCACCATCGTCAGCGTGGGCCGTGGTACGGATGCGCCGTTCCAGTGCATCGGCTTCCCCGGCTGTACGCTGGGTTCGTACCGCTTCACACCACGCTCGATGCCCGGCGCCAAGGATCCCCCGTTCAAGGGGCGGGAATGCACCGGACTGGACCTGTCCGAGTACGGCACCTTCTACAGCCGGCTGGATCCGCGCCTGCACCTGGGCTGGCTCATCGGCATGTACCAGGCCGCAGCGGACAAGGACGGCTTCTTCAACCCGTTCTTCGACAAGCTGGCCGGTGGGCCCGAGCTGCGGGAGCGCATCCGGCGCGGCGAGACCGAGGAGGCCATCCGGGCTTCGTGGAAACCGGCGGTGGAGGCGTTCCGGTCGGTGCGGGCGCGCTATCTGCTGTATCCGGAGGGCCCATGAGCAAGAACCCCCGGGCATCGCCCGGGGGTTCTTGAAGCACGTCCGCAGGTCCGGATCACTCGATCACCAACCGCTGGATGCGTTCGATGTCGTTCGTGCGCAGCACCACCAGGTACACGCCCGACGCCGCCCGGCCGCTGAGGTCGATCACCTGACGGACCGTGCCATCGGCCACCGGCACCTGGCCGTTGTACACCTGCTTGCCGAAGAGGTCGGTGATGGAGAGGTCGGCGGTGTTGTTCTCCGGGGGGAGGCCATCGGCCAGCACGTTCACCACATCGCCGCGGTTGGGGTTCGGCCAGAGGCGGAACTCGGTCACCGGGCTCTCGATCATGGCGGTCACGCCCCGTCCTTGACCCGCACCCGGTGGCACCGGGGCCGTCGTGATGGTGCACGCGGTGCCCCAGGGACAGTAGTTCGCACCACCGTCGTAGCTCACCCGCACCCGCACGTTGTAGGTGCTGTTGTACTGCAGCGGCAGGGTGGCCCAGGCGCTGAGGCGCAAGGCGCTGCCACTGCTGGTGATGCGGCGCAGGTAGGCACTGTTGATGTCGTCGAACTCCCACTGGTAGGTCACCACGTTGGCCACGTACTGGGTATACAGGTATTGCGATCCGTCGAGCACCACGTTCGTGATGCCGCAGGAGTGCAGGCTGCTGTTGATGTCGTTCACCAGCTGGCTCGTCGGGCACTGGTTCACCAGGTCGATCTTCAGGCGGCAGGCCGGACCGAAGGCGGTGTACACGCCGTTGACCATGCTGCGCACGCGCACGTTCAGCAGCTGGTTGTGGGGCAGGGGCGAGGTGGTGAGGTTGCTCAGGCGCAGGTAGCTGGCGCGGCCGGGACCCCACGGGAAGAGGTAGTTGTTGCTGGCATGGGTGATCAACACCCGGCGGCTGTACCCGCCATCGGGGTTGAAGAACCAGAACTGGTAGCCGTCATCGGCCTGGTTGCCCACACCGAACTGGGCGCTTACTGCCGGGTTCTCGTCGGCGGCGATCCAATCCGTGGGCAGCAGGGTCTCCAGGTCGCAGCGGCTCGGACGGATGCGGTCGTTGCCCAACGGCAGGCCGAAGCCGCCGTTGTTGGCGATCTGGCTCACCGAGCCGAAGGCACCGTCATTGGCGTTGTCGATGATGCGCTGGTTGCCGGCATCGCGCAGCACATAACCACCGGTGGTCATGCCGTCACCGAAGCTGTCCATCACGCGCAGCTCATAACAGCCGTCGGCCAGCGGGCAGTTCAGGGGAACGGTGGCGTTGTTCGGATAGCCGGACCCGCTGCACAGGGGCGCGCCGCCACCTTGCGGGATGATCTCCCAGCTCGTCTGGCTGCCGTTCGCATCGGTGTTCAGCGTCAGGCCGACGGTCTGGCCCGTGGGCGTTCCCGCACAGGTGCAGTTCGCATCGTACACGTCGTTCGCCGTGTTCGGGTCGCCGTCGTTGCAGGCCGTGCCCGGCAAAGCGCTTCCCCCCGGAGTACCGGTGCAGTCCAGCGGCTGGCCCACGCACTGGCAGCTGCCGTTCACCGTGTCATTCCCGGTGCTGGGGTTGCCGTCGTTGCAGGCCGATCCCGGTTCCGCCTGGCCGCAGCCACAGCTGCCCGGAGCCGTCTTGTTCGGATCCATGGGGCACAGGTCGTTACAGTCCGGCGTGGCGTCACCGTCGGTGTCCGTGTCCGGCGTGCCGCAACCGCATGCACCCGGCGCGATCTTGGTGGGGTCGGTGGGGCAGCCATCGAGGCAGTCCATCACCGTGTCACCATCGCCGTCCACGTCGGGGTTGCCACAGCCGCAGATGCCCTCCCAGGTCTTGTTGGGGTCCGTGGGGCAGCCATCCTCGGCGTCGCAGGTGCCATCGCCATCCGTGTCCGTGTACGTGCCCGCGCAGTTGCACGAGCCATCGAGCACGTCATTGAGCGTGCAATCGTTGTTGTCGTCGCACGCGCTGCCGATCTGGCCCGGCACCGTGGGACAATTGTCGTTCGCGTCGCAGACACTGTCGCCGTCCGTGTCCTGGAAGGTGCCCGCGCAATTGCACGACCCGTCGATCACATCGTTGATGGTGCAGGCATTCCCGTCGTTGCAGGCGCTGCCGATCACACCCGGGGTGCCGGGGCAGTTGTCCGAGCTGTTGGCCACGTACCCGGGCGGTTGCGAGCAGGCCTGCTGCGTCACACCGGGATCGCCAAAGCTGTCCCCGTCGGCATCCGCGTACCAGGTGGTGGCGGCGTTCTCCGTGACGGTGACCGTGGCCTGCGCGTTGGCACAGGGTGGAGCGCTCGCCGTGTAGGTGTAGACACCGGGGCTCATCGTGGCCGGGTCGTAGTTGCCGCCCACCACGGGGCTGGGCCCGCTCCAGGTGCCTCCACCGTCAGGCGTGCCGCCCAGTTGGGCGAACAGGCTGACCGGAGCGTCGATGCTGCACACGGTCACCGTTCCGTTGGTGCCCGCATCGGGCGGATCCACGGCGGTCACGTTCACGTTCGCCGTGCCGAAGCAGCCGTTCGGGGCCGTGGCGGTCACCGTGTAGGTACGGGTCTGGTCCACCACCACACCGGTGGGGTTCTGCACGCTTGACGTGAAGCCGCTGGGGGTGGAGGTCCAGGCCCAGGTCAGTGGCGCGCTGCCCACGCCCGTGACGCTCACGTTGTCCACCGCCCACCACCAGTCGTAGGTGGCGGCATAGCGGAAGCGGACATACACTGTCGGCTGTCCCGCGTAACTGTTCAGGCTGATGGTGACCGGTACGAAGCCGTTCACCGCGCCTTGTGTCGAGTTGTAGGTGACCAGGTTGGAGTAGTTCGTGCCATCGGTGGATACCTCGACATACGCGCGGTCCGAGGCCCCGGAATTGAACCGGTAGTGATGGAAGAAGTTCAGGGAGGCGGTGGAATAGCCCACCAGGCTGAAGGCAGGCGACACCAGCGTGGTGGCCGTGATGCCACCGCTGCCCTGATCGTCACTGTTGCTGAGGAAGAACGGGCTGTCGTCGTTGCTGCTGAAGGTGGGGTCGCTGCCGCTCGAGGCATTGTAGAAGTAGTTGTCCGGCCGCAGCGTCCAGGCGGCATCAGCCGGGTTCCCTCCTGTGG
>JADLBK010000244.1 GCA_020847755.1 Flavobacteriales bacterium
AACTGAAGCCCGCTTTTCCTTCTTAGGGCACACGTTGGATCAGCCAGCCCCAAAGGAAAGAATTGAAAGCAGATCACAACCAGCGGCTGCTTTCGATGATAGGAAGTAGGTTGGATCAGCCAGCCCCAAAGGAAAGAATTGAAAGCAGATCACAACCTTGAGTTACCGTCCCGAACCACGCTGCTTCGGCTCACGCCGTCGCATCGCGGTCCAAGACGGTAACTCATGCCTGCGGCGGCGCTGTTAAAGGGCCATGCCACCCGCGCTCCGCGCGGCCTCCCCATCTTTCGCGCCTTCTGCCCTACGCTCCCGGCCGCAGGATCCGCGCCGCGAGATCACCCGCATAGCTCTTGGTATCCTGCCAGATCTGGCCGCGCACTATGCTGCGGAGGTATTTGGCCTCCCCTTCGAGTTCGTCGGCCAGCTCGAGGAGGGTGGCGCTCACCATGCCCTCGTCGATGACCCCATCAACGATCCCCTGAACCTTCTTGACCGCGCCAGCGGCCGCTTTCCTTTTCGCCATGTTGTCCCTGTTTTTGGTAACTGACCGGGGATCCCTGTCCGCCGGACTGTTCGCCATGACGGAGCATGAACCGTGCCAGTGGTGCGCGCACCGGACCCTGCTGAACAGCCTCAGGCTCGGCCAGACCTCTGCTCCAACGTGCATGCCTCGCTCGAACATCGCCCCTTCCTCATCACATTGCCAGCCACAGGCAACGTCACGTCGCGCAACTTGTGATGCCCACACGAACTGCCCTATCGCCCGATCTTCGGATCGAGCGCGCATCGAAGCTCCGAAGATCGTCCTGACCCTATTATGGCATTGTCCATGGGCCAGCCCGACCTAACGCCGCCCCCTACCCCAACCTCTCCAACACCCGCACCAACCGCGCGACAAAGGGATCCACCGGCACTCGTCGCGGCTCCCATGCGATGCTGGCCTCTTCCACGCTTTCGTCCGACGAGAACTCTTCCACCTCCTCGAATGCGCTGGCTCTGCGCTGCAACAGATCCGCGCGGCGGGCATGCACTGCTGCGGACTCCACCCGCACGATGCGTTCGCCTTCCTCGCCCAGCAGCACATCGCGCATCTGCGCCAACAGCACGGCATCGGCCCCGTTGCGCGCCAGCAGATCCAGCGCCTCCTGTGCGCGCTGCTCCTGCGCGGCCAGTTGTGCCTTCAGGCGCTCCAGTTCCTCCCCGTTCTGGCCGAAGAGCGAGAAGCCACGCTCGGCATAATGATACCGGCCATCGGCCTCGATGATCTCCGCCATACGGCCCAGCACCAGCCCTTCGCGCAGCGCCTGTAGGTCGTAGTGGAAGGTACGTTCACTGAACCGCCGCTCTTCACCGGCCACCTCCCCGATGGCCCGCGCGCAATGGTCCATCAGCTCCTCCTTGGTATAGCGGAAGCGCCCAAGGCAACGGTCCAGCATGGCGTAGCGGACAAGGGCGAATTTGTGGTGCGACATGCCCTAAAGACACGAAAAGATCAGGTCCATCCGCGCCACTGCAAACTGGTTGCAATGTGCCGTCCGAGACTTGCAGGCAAATACACGAACACCATGAACAACAGCCCTGCCCATACGCACATCCACATCCTGCTGGACCGCAGCGGATCCATGCAAAGCATCGTCGATGACGTGATCGGCGGCTTCAACCGCTTCCTGGCCGAGCAGCAGGCCGAAGGCCCCGACGCCCGCATCACGCTGGTGCAGTTCGACGGCCGGGACCCGCACGAGGTGGTCCTCGGAGGCGTGCCCATCGCCGAGGCGAAGCCCCTGACCCCGGACATCTTCCGGCCCCGTGGCAGCACACCGCTGCTGGACGCCACCGCCGCGCTGATCGAACGCGCGCGCACGGCCGCCACCCTGCGCGCCGAGAACGGGCTGCCCGCCGAACGGATCCTCTTCGTGAGCATCACCGACGGGCAGGAGAACGCGAGCCACCGCCACACGCTGAAGCAGGTGCGCGAACTGATCGCCCGCTGCGAGGCCGAGGGCTGGACCTTCGCCTTCCTCAGCGCCGCGCTCGATGCCTACGCCGATGCCGAGTCGCTGGGCATCCACCGCCGCAGCTCACAGGCCTTCGACCCCGGCGCGGAAGGCACCATGATGGCCTTCAGCAGCCTCTCGCACTCCACCTCCCGCCATCGCAAGCAGGTACGGGAAGCAGATCCCGGCCTGTCCTGTGCCAGCTATGGCGACGATTTCTTCGGCGACGACAAACCGGCGGAGGAGCACCGCAAACAGAAGGATGATGAGAAGAAGTGAAGAAGATGCGAAGACCCGCGCACGCCACCACCGGGAACGAAGAGACCCGCCCTCGATGCTTGCGCGTGCGAACCCGGACGGAACCGGCATTCGCCCCCAGGCGGGTCCGGTGCGAAGGTATGAGCGATGCCCCGGCGAACACGGAAGGACATACGAACACCAAAAGACACAGGCCATGAACGAGATCGAACTGCTGATGGAATACGCGAAAGCGTGGAACAACCTCGATACCTCCTACATCAGGGATCTGCTGCACGAGGACTTCGAGTACACCTCGCAATGGGTGTTCGAGACCATGCACGGCAAGGACAACTACCTGGAATACCTGAGCGGAAAATTCCAGACCATCTTGGAGACCGGCGCGATCCCCGAGGCCGAGATCGCCTACTACCGCTATGCCTACATGCACAAGGACAAACCCTGCCTGGTGCTGACGCAGGGGGATAGGAAGGTGAGCATCATCGTGCAGGTGGCGAACGGCCGGATCACGCGGGCCGACATGATCGGGATCCCCAGCCCCGATGTGGCCATCAGCTTCGGCATACAGCCCCGATAGGCGCCACACACGCACGAAAAGAGTCAGATCCCATGACCGGCGACGAGATCCGTGAAATGATCAAGAACGACTTCGGCGTGGACCTGCCCATCAGCGGCGGCTCGGGCACGCGCCTGCACGATGCCCTGACCATCCACCGCACCGAAGGGAGCAACGCGGCCGCCATTGAGCACGCATACCTCAAGCACATCGGGCTGGGGCGGGGCATCGTATGGCAGGTGATGGAGCAGGCGCTTGTGTACCACGAAGACCGGCGGATCGACAGGGTGACGATCATGGCCCTGTGGTACGAGGGCGAGAGGCTGGTGCGGCAGGAGGAAACCTACTACTTCGATGTGACGCCTTCTTCCCGGACCACGGATGACGCCCCCTTCAACCCAGCACCCGCTTCGCCTCGGCCAGCATCGCCTTGAACGCCGCATGATCCACCGCCCCGTGCTTGCGCACCATCACCATCGCCAGCCGCACCTGTTCCTGCGTGTGGTCGTCGCGCCATTCCAGCACGCTGCGGTATGCGCCGCTCTTGCCCTCCAACATGCCGTCGTAGGCGGTGCGCAGGGCCGGGTACGCATGCTCGTGCGCCCGCACGAAACGCTCGCTCCAGTACTCGGCCAGGCCCTCCTTCACCTCGGGCGCGGCCTTGGGCATGGCGGGCCATGTGCGCCCATCGCTGTCGCGGCCCGCATGGTGGTAGGCGTGCGCCAGTTCGTGCGCCAGCACCTTCACGATGGCCCATTGCAGGTCGATGCCCCGGTACTCGCAATAGATCAGCAGCGGCATGTAGTACAGCTCCACGTGCTGGTCGGCGTAGAAATACGAACCGAAGACATCGCGGTGCTTGCCGGGCGTGTTCATCAGCGTGCTGAAGGGCCCCTCCAGCGAGTTGGTGCCGATGTGCGCCTCGATGTCGGTGAGCATCCACGCGTGCGCCCGCTGCCTGCCGGGATCGCCCGCGAAGTGGGGCGCGGCCTTGTGCAGGCTCGCGCGCAGTTCGCGCAGGGCACCGATACGCGCGAAGTCCACATCGGGCAGCATCTCGTCCACCGCGCGCAGGAAGGTGTCGTCGCGGTCGGGCCGTATCTGGATGGGCACGCCCGCATCGCCCGCCGCCTTCTTTCCACGCCCGGCCGGAGCCTTGCGCGAAGAAGCGCCGAGGCTCAGCCCCATCGCGTTGCGGTAGAATTCGCGGATCAGCGGATCCCACTCGCCCTTCACGCGCTCGAACAGCGGCATGTAGCGGCTGCTGTACTCCGCCAGCAGTTTCGCCACGCTGGGGTTGCGCGGCGTGTAGCGCGCCTGCTCGAAGAGATCGGGGGTTCCCATGGGGCGTTGCATGATGGCAGCCCGCAAAGTACCGCGCGCCACGGGAACAGCCACACGTTGTGAACAGCCACGGGACATCACCATGAACCTCACGCTCCTTATCGAAGACATCGTGGATGTGCATGCGCAGATCCTCGCCGACAAGCCGGATCATGGGGAGCGCCTCGTCCTGCTGCGCGACTGGACGGTGGGCGCGTGCATCGAACGTTTCCACCGGCTGCAGGCCACCAACGCGCCCGCCCCGGACAACAGCGCCAAGGAGCCACCGCCGAAGGATGAGGACCGCTGGCCATCGGCCGAAGTCTTCGATGACCTTGCCTACGGACTGCGCGGATGCGGCCTCGACAACTACCACAAGAACCAGCTCATCAACAGCTGGAAGCTCCACCGCATATACCCATTCCTCGATTCGGCCGCTTTCTACTGGCTGTCATCGGAGCACTTCAAGAAGATCCTCCGCGATACCCGGCAGCGCGCGGATGGCCTCGCCCCGCTCCCGGCCGGCGACCTGAAGGCCCTGCCCACCCCACTGCCACTGAAGCACCTGCTGCAATGCGAGCGCAGCGCCCTGATGGTGCTGGTGCAACTCCCCGACCCGTGGATGCGCGCTTACTACGAGAACGGCATCCTCATCCACCGCCGTTGGACCTCCGGCCACGAACTCTCCCCGCTCCTGCACACCGAGGACACGTTCTTCTGGCAGCGGTACTACGGCTCCGTCCTCTTCCGCATGGAGACCGATGAACGCATCGAAGGCGAACGCCTGCGCTGGCTGGCGCAACAACGGACAACACCCGATACCGGAAAACCCACACGCACATGAACACCCGTTCTTCACACACCATCGCCGAACCGGAGGTATTGCCGCCTCCAACAAGCACACCCGCCATCGACCCCGGCATCCGCGAGGAGCTGCTGGCGCAGGCCGACGAACGCGGACAGGTCACCGTGCATTGCCGCTTCTCTACGCCTTGGGGTACACGGCTGCGCGTATGGCCCGGCACCTACCTGATCTGCCGCACCACCGGCCACCGCAGCGCCCTGCTGCACGCGGAGGGCATCAGCTGGTACCCCGCGTGGATGCCGGTACCGGCGGGCACCATCTCCTTCACGCTGGTCTTCGCACCGCTTCCCGATGGATGCACCGTGTTCGACCTGATCGAGGAGATCCCCGAGCCCGGCGGCTTCATGGTGAGCGGCATGGTGCGCAACGGAAGCGACCTGTACGATGTGGAGGTGTGAAAGCCTGATCCGCATTAGCCCACATCCACATGCGCCACCGAACAGAGCGAAGCCCCGATGTGCATGGAGTTGGTGATGTGTGGGCATCGCCGCGTCCCGCTCCTGTCAGGGCTTCGCATGCCAAGGTAGCGCGTCCGTTGAAGCCATCGCCACCATGGAACGGCAACGCCGGGGGCGTTCAAATCCGCTGCTGTAACTGGTGGAACCAGTCCTGCGCCACACGTCGCCAACCCCGGCGTCATTGCGAAACTATTACGCGAGACGCTATCTGTGCCCCCTCCACGGTACGCAAGGTGATGGAAAGAAACGGGTACCCTTGGTGGTATACCACGGAACGAAAAGGGCTTCGACACCTTTGGTGCGTCCAAGCGAAGACACGGCAAGCCGTTACCGTCTTCTCCACCACACCGCCACCGCGATCAGCAACACCCCCCCCATCACCCACCATCGGTACCGCCTCCATCCCCCTACATCCACCGGTTCCACCTCCCCCACCAGCACAAGCCCCGCCCAGTAGTAGGGCAGTGCGAGTTCATCCTGTGCCACGGCGAGGTGGTCCAGTTTCGCCTGACGCAGTGCCAGATGCTTGGGCAGACCTGCGGCAAGGTGCTCGTAGAAGCGGGTGATGATCGCGGCGCTCACCTTCTCGTCGATGTTCCAGAGTGACATGACGAGGCTGGGGCATCCGGCGTATGCGAAGCCGTAGCCGATGGAGCGCACGCCTTCGCCATCGCTGCGGCCGGCGCCTGTTTCGCAGGCGGTGAGCACGGCGAGCTGTGCGCGCAGGTCGAGCTCGTAGATCTCGTAGGCGTGCAGGTAGCCGTCGGCATCGGGATCCACACCACTGCCGTCCTTGCTGAAGACGAGGCGCGAGTACATGGGGTCGGTGGCGTTCATCTCGGCGTGCGTTCCGAGGTGGAGGATGCCGTGGCCTGCGGCTTCCTTGCGGAACCGGCCCTCGCTGGCCTCGCTGCCCACATGCACACGCGCGCTGAGCAGTGGGCCCAGCGCCTGCGCCGTGCGCACCGCGAAGGGCTGGCGCACGTAGCTGAGGAAACGGCGGTCGATGGCGGTGGTGTCCTTCACTTGGGCGAGGTAGCGCTGCTTCACATCACGGGTGAAGCCGGGAGCCAGTGCCAGCGCGGATCCACTGGCTTCGCGGGCCAGTTCGGCGAACTGCACGGCCGTGGTGGCACTGAGCAGGTAGGCGATGGCGTGGCGCTGGATCAGCAGATGCGGCACGTACGACGCGGCATCGGCGGGGCGCATCAGCAGGGCATCGAAGGACACCTGATGCAGGGGGCCGTCGGGGACGATGAGCAGCTCCGCCCCCCGGAGATACGGCTCCACCGGCGCGAGGAGGCGCTGGTACAGGCGGTGGGCATGCACGGGGTATTCCGCTGCGTTGCGCGCTTCGATGGCATGGTTGAACGCGCGGACCTCCTCGGCCAGCCCGGCGATGGGTGTGCGCACCACACGGG
>JADLBK010000245.1 GCA_020847755.1 Flavobacteriales bacterium
AGACACAGCTGCCGCTCCAGGTGTCGTTCACTGTGTTGGCGTTGCCGTCGTCGCAGGCGGTACCGGCGAGCGCCGAACCACCGGGTACACCGAGGCAGTCGATGAGCTGGCCTGCACACACGCAGTTCGCGTCCCAGGTGTCGTTGCCGGTGTTGGCGTTGCCGTCGTCGCAGGCGGTACCCGGCAGGGCGCTGCCGCCCGGCAGGCCCAGGCAGTCGATCAGCTGACCTGCGCAGGTGCAGTTCGCGTCCCAGGTGTCGTTTCCGGTGTTGGCGTCGCCGTCGTCGCAGGCGGTACCCGGCAGGGCGCTGCCGCCCGGCAGGCCCAGGCAGTCGATGAGTTGACCCGCGCACACGCAGTTCGCGTCCCAGGTGTCGTTGCCGGTGGTGGCGTCGCTGTCGTCGCAGGCGGTACCGGCGAGCGCCGGACCACCGGGTACACCGAGGCAGTCGATGAGTTGACCCGCGCACACGCAGTTGGCATCCCAGGTGTCGTTGCCGGTGGTGGCGTCGCCGTCGTCGCAGGCGGTACCCGGCAGGGCGCTGCCGCCCGGCAGGCCCAGACAGTCGATCAGCTGACCGACGCATTGACACGACGCATTGATCGCATCGTTCGCTGTATTCGGATCGCCGTCGTCACAGAGCGAACCAGGCTCGGCCTGCCCGCATCCGCACGATCCTGCCGAGGTCTTGCTGGGGTCGTTCGGACAACCGTCGATGCAGTCAGCAGTGCCATCGGAGTCGGTATCCGTATCGGCTACACCACAACCGCAAACGCCCGGCGCGATCTTGTTCACATCGAATGGGCAGCCATCCGAGCTGTTCGATACATATCCCACGGGTTGTGCGCAAGCCAGCACGGAGGTCGCTGGGTCTCCGGCGCTGTCACCGTCCTGATCCGCGTAGAAGAGGGTGGCATTGGTCTCGGTCACTTGCACCGCGGCGCTGTGCGCTGCGCAGCCCGGACCACCGGCCACGGTATAGGTGTATGCGCCTGGAACGTCGACCGCAGGGTCGTACACACCGCTGTGCGCCGTGTTGGCCGGGTCTTTCCAACTGCCACCGTTGGCCGGGTTGCCGTTCACTGAAGCGATGAGGCTCATCGGCGCAGCATTGCTGCAGATCGGCAGCGATCCGTTCGTTCCGGCCCAGGGCGCCTCGGTGATGGTCACGTTCGCTGAAGTGCTGAAAGCCGGGCACGCACTGGCGGCAGGTATCGAATAGGTGACGGTGTAGGTGGTGCCCGTTGAAGCGCATGCGCTGCTGCCCGGTGTGATCTGACCCGTTGAACTGTTCAGCGTGAGTCCGGCAGGAGATGCGTTGAAGCTTCCGCCCGCCGTGCCACTGAAGGTGACCGCCTGCTGCCCCGTGTTGTTGCAGTACGGCCCAGCGTAGCTGATCGTCGCATCGGGAGCCTGCTCGATGATCAGCGAAGTGCTGGTGCTGAACGCAGGGCATGCGCCGGATGCAGGAATGGTGTAGGTCACCGTATAGGTGCCGGGGCTGGCCATGGTGATGTCCACATCACCGGTACCGGAGGAGAGGCCATTGAGCGAAGGGGTGGCCGTGAACGTTCCTCCCGCAGAGCCTGTGCGCGTCACGGTCGCTACGGTCTCACTACTGCAAAAGGGCGAATCGGCATACGTGATCGATGCGGTTGGTGCGGGCACTACCTCAATGGTGAACCAGTCTTGCGATGTGCATGCGCCCGCGAAGACGTATCCGAGCGTGTGCAGGCCGGGTGTCGCCAGTGAGGGGTCGAACGCGCCGGTGACCGGGTCGATCGTACCGGCTTGGTCCGCATCGCTGAACACGCCTCCTGCAGGGCTGGAAATGGTGGGGAGTATCTGCGCTGCGCCTTGGCAGACCGTCGTGACCGCATAGGCAACATCGACCACGGCAGGCTCCACGACCACGTCGAAGCTGCATGTGTTGGTGTGCGACCCATCGTCCGCCGTGTACTTGATGGTCGTGGTGCCTATGGGGAAGCTGCTGCCAGGCGCGGGGCCTTCGGTGCGGATGAGGTTTGCGCCGGGGCAGTTGTCATGCACGGAGGGCTCGTTCCAGGATAGGATATGTTCGCAGGCCCCTGGCTCCGCGGTCACGGTGAGGTCCGGGGAACAGCCAGTGATCGTTGGTGGCGTGGTGTCGGCAATGTGGATGATATGGTTGTTCCAGGTCCCGTTCCCATGGACGTCCACGACCCACATCGTCATGTTCACCATGGTATCCTGAAGGAACAGGGTCCCTGGCGCAGGGTCCATCGTGTTGGTCCAACTGCTGCAGTCGTCGATGGTGAGGGAGTCGCGCAGATCGGGAAAGGTCAGCTGGCATCCCGCCCCGAGCGGGACAAGCATGCCATCGTACAATGGGCAGTTGATGACGGGTGCATGGATGTCCTTCACGTCCACGGTCCAGGCGCAGGTGTCCTGATTCCCGGCGTCATCGCGATGCACTTCGCGGATCTCGTTCGCTCCGATGGGCAGTGGGTGGGTCAACTGCCCGGTCACCTCCTGCCAGGTGGTGCTGCCAGCCTTCAGGACGAAGGCGCGGTAGTCGCTCTCCGTGTCCGCATCGCAGTCGTCACTGCTCTCGATCGTGGGGAAGGTGTACGGATGCTCGCAGTTGTTCAGGTCGGCGTTCACCGTGAGAGGACCCGGACAATTGTCGATCACGGGTGCGATCGTATCGATGGTCACCACCTGCATGGGGCACGCACTGACGTTACCCGAAGGGTCCGTCGCGATGAGGTGGACGACCTCACCTCCGACCACGTTGGTGCCCGTGGGGATGTCCTGGCCGATCGCCAGTGGTCCGGTGCAGTTGTCATTGAGGGTGATGACCATGCCGTTGATATCGGGAAGCACGGCCTTGCAGGAAACGCCGGCGGGCAGTTCGATCGTTGACGGGCAGGTGATCTCGGGCGGAATGGTGTCCAGCACGGTGATCGCCCACGCGCACACGGTCATGTTCCCGTTCCCATCGATGATGGTGTCGATGAACTGATTCGCCCCTAAGGGAAGGTCGATGATGCTTCCGGCGATCAGGCTCAGGTCGAGGTCCGCCTGCACAGGGATGCCGTTCACCGCGACCTGGCCACCACCGGCCACCGTGATCTGCACCGGGCCGCCGGGAAGCACGCCCATGCAGTCATCCGTGCTCGCGATCAAGGGCATGGCGTAGGGTGCCGTACAGGAGGCGGATGCCACGTAGAGCGTGTCGTCCGCCGGGCACGCGACCACGGGTGGCGTGACGTCCTCCACGATCAAGGTGGCCGTGGAGCTTACTGTCGTCCCGCAAACGCCACCACCGTCGACCACCACGCGCAGGTGCATCGTTCCGGTGATGCCGGACCATGTTTCCGTGGTCGTCGTGTTGCTGATCGGGAACCAGGTGCTGCCGTTGGTGCTTCGCTCCCAGCGCAGGATGGCGCCTGAGTGGCCGCTCAGGGTGAGCGTGCCGGATGAACCCGGGCAGTACGTGCCTCCACCGGCGATCGTTCCGCCGATGGCAGGGGCGTTCACCACGATCGTACGCGAGTATGAGAACGTGCATGGTCCTTGCACCACCGTGTAGGTGACGGGGTAGCTGCCTGCAGCGCCGGGGCTGAAGATCCCCGCCGCGGTGACGTGCGCCCCGCCGCTCCATGTACCCCCGGTGGTGGCGCTGCCGAGGAAGCGCACCGCATCGAGGTGGAAGCCGGTCCCCAAGGTGCCATGGCGGGCGACCCTGATGTAGCGAGCGGAGGCACCGAGCATGTGGTTGGAGATGCCGTACGTGCTGCTTGAGGTGGTGTAGGTGGCGGGTGTGGTCCAGTTCACCGCGTCCACGGAGGTGGATACGAGCATGCGCGCCTGCACAAGGTCGGTCTGGCTCCTCCACGTGAGGTTCATGGCCTCGCCGATGGGGAGCGTATCCCGCAGGTCGAGCACCAGCCACCCTCCTGCGGTGGTGAAGAAGGCCCCGACCGAGTTCGGTGCACCGGTGGCCTCCTGGGGCGAGACCACGTTCAAGAACGCGACCGCCGTATCGGCATGGGCCAACAGGTAGGCGTTGAGGTCGACCGGCCCGGACGATAGGCAGACCGGATCGGGTCGGGCGAAGCGGGCCGGGTTGTTCGCGAAACTTGCCCAACCAGGGTCGGTGAAGGATGCGGTGAACAGGTTGCTCCCGTTCGCCCCGGGGTAGCTTGCAGAGCCCAGCGTCAGGTCGTTCTCGAACCATCCGCCGATCGCGAAGCTGCCACCACCGATGGATGCGATGGCCAGCGCCGCCTCATCTCCGGTGCTGAGCTGGCGGTCACTCCAGATCGGTGTGCCGTCACGATCGAACCGGGAGACCCAGAGGTCGGCATCGTTCGGGCCGGCGATCACCAGTCCGGCATCCGTGGTCACGGTACCCGCCATGGAACCGGCGACATGGACCTGGCCGTTCCGACCCACCGCGATGTCGTATCCCGTGATGCCATGAGCCGAGGTGCTGGAGGCGGTCCGCACCCAGGATGTGATGCCCGTGGACCTGTTCATCGAGGCGAGGAACCAGTAATCGTGTTGCCCGACGGTGCGTGTCACTCCTCCTGGGAATGTGGAGCCATCATGCGTGCGTCCGGTGATGTAGACCGCGCTGCAGTCCACCGCGACCCCATTGCATTCGACATTGTCGCCGCCCGGATTGTCGATCATTTGTGACCAGGTCACCGAACCGGTCAGGCTGACCGATGAGATGAACAGACCGTCGTTGTTCGCGGCACTGACCGCATTGAGCGAGAGCCCGAGGTTGTTCAGCCAGCCGAACGAGCTGCCATCCGTGCCCCCAACGACATGGACGTTCGTGCCATCCGTGGCGATCCGTTCGCTTCTGATGTGGTCGTTGGAACCACCGGTCAATGACCAACCGGCGGTTCCGGACAGTGAGTATGTGTTCAGATAAGCGTACCGCCGTCCGTTGGTGAGACCGGGTAGTGGGGGCACACCGCTCGCCAGACCGCTCTGTGTGTACGTTCCATAAGCCACGACCAGGTTTCCGCTGATGGCCACACCGGTACCTTCATCGTATTGGGTGCTGCGTACACTCTTTGTCCACAGGACCGCACCACTATTGTCGTAAAGGATGACGAACGCATCCTGACCGCCTGAATGGGTCAATGACAGGCCAGGTATGCTCGCGCCATAGGAACCGGTGACCGCGACCTCTCCGGAAGCAGCGACGGCCACCCCGAGGGCGGCATCGCTTTGAACACTCCCGATCGCCCGGTTCCAGAGAAGATCGCCGCTGGGGTCGAGCTTCGCGATGAAGGCATCGACCGATCCATTGACGGAAGGCGGCAGACCGTAGGGTGCCGCAGCGGCCGTGCTCGCCTGATAGGCGCCAACGACATAGATATCGCCCGTGGTGGGTTCCACGACCACATCGCGGATGAACTCCCCGTTGCCGGCGTCCAGGGTCCGCGCCCAGTTCCAGACCGGGCCTTGTGCGGTCGAGAGCGCGGGCGCAGCTGCGATCAGCAGGGCCACCAGGCATGGCGCGAAGCGCGCCCGTCCTACATGCAGCCGGAGAGTGTCGGCCATGGGTGAGGCGTTTACACCATGCACGGGTTGTCCAGGCCCATGCAGGGTTGAGCGCTTCAACGGGGAATATGGACGCGGGTTACCGCGAACGGGTCGTCCGGGGGCTTCGGTCGTCCGGCAAGGGCTCAGGCCGTGGGCCTGAGGCTCAAGGCAGTTGCGCGTTCCTCACCGCCGTGGGCACCGAGCCGCCCACGGTCTGGAGGATCCGGTCGCGGTCGTTGTTCGGACCGGTGTACTTCACCACACCGTCCAGGGTGATGTCCGTGCGGACGTAACCGCTCGTGGTCGCCGTGGGCACCGTGCCTCCGATGGCGACCAGGACCGGGTCGCGGTCGTTGGCCCCACCGGCGTATTTCACCTGGCCATTGCCGTTTGAATCGCCGGGCCATAGGACCGTCACTCCGTTGATATCGCGCTGAGCGTTGGTCCCGTAGGTGGCCGTGCCGGGCAGGTCGAAGCGGACCTCGACCGGGATCCCCGGCTGCAGGGTGCGCGTGAGTCCGGTCATTACGGGCAGGTGGTTGCGATGGCGGATCGCGATGTGGTACTCACCGGTCGGCACAAAGAGGTGCACGGGCGAAGTGCCATCCAGGTCCACCACGTCCCCGTCTCGCTGCAGGAGGCAGCTTCGGGTGGCCACCACCGACGATGGGTTCGTGGCCGAGCGCACTTCCAGGTAGACCCAGTCCACGATCGCATCGTTGCCGGTGATGCTCAGCAGCGCGGGCGCGATCGATTCCCCGCCACCTTGCCCTTGATGCGCGAACCCGAGGGCGGTGTAGGGCTCCAGGGTCGGCACCAGACCTGCGGCGCGCATGCCGTCGGCCATGATGTTCGGCAGGGGGCCATAGGCACCGCCCAGGAAGGCCTTCACCGCAAGTCGCACCGTGCTGCCCGCACATTGGCAGGCATTGTCCACCACATCGTTCACCGTGTACGGGTCGCCGTCGTCGCAGGCGGCCCCCGGGTATTTCGCCGCGTCGGCGTCGTCGCAATCGCTGTCGTTGGCCACGGTTCCGGGAGGTGCATCACAGGCCAGGACCGCCGTGCCCGCGTCGCCTCGGCCATCCCCATCGGCATCCGTGAACCAAGGCGTGGTGGTGCAGGCCCGATGGACGTTCAGCGAACGGCCGGGTGCGCCCTGGGCCTGTGTGAATCCGCCGGCACAAAGGAGCAGATCACCCGCAGCGATGAGGCCCAGCACCGGGCCGGAGGTCAACGCGGGGTCGAACGGCGCCAGGGCTCCGGTGCCGGGGTCCAGGGCCGCCACACCGCTCCGGCCTTGGCCACCCACTTGGTCAAAGGGACCGGCGATGAAGATCTGGCTTCCCCGCCACGCGATCGCAGCGATCGTGCTGTCGGCCCCTGCGGCATCGAAGAGCGTGTCCATCGATCCCGTTCCGGCGTGCGCGCGCGCAAGGTTCATCACGGCGGCGCCGTTGAACGAAGAGAAATGCCCGCCGATGTAGAGCATGCTGTCGACACGGTGCATGGCATGGCAGCTGCCCGTGGCATCAAGGTCGAACAAGCTGCCGGAGGCGGCTCCGGTGGAGCGGTCCAGCAAAGCGGTTCCGCGTCGGCTTCCTCCACCGATCGTGCTGAAAGCGCCGCCCACATGCACATCCTGGCCGCTCACGCTGATCGCGAGCACCGGACCATCGGGGACGGGGTCCCAGGGCTGCGCGGTGTCCGAGGTGGTGCTCAGCAGGGCCAGGCCGTTCCGAGGGGTGCCGCCGATCTGCGTGAACGCTCCGGCCGCGAAGAGGTCGCTGCCGTCGGCCACCAGAACGTCCACGGGGCCATCGGCAACGGGGTTCCAGGTGTCCAGGGTCAGCGTGGTGGCGTCCAGCGAGAGCAGGCGCTGGCGCGGCGCGGTGAACGCACCTCCTGCGAACCAGCGCCCGTTGGCGGAGGCCAGAGAACGGACATCCCCGTTGAAGGCGAGTGTGGGCTGCAGTGGGCTGCCGGATCCCGTGCCGAGGTCAAGCAAGGCCAGGTTGTTCACCGTGCGACCTCCGCAGCTCGTGAAGGTCCCACCAACGAAGAGGCCGGCCGAGGTGGCCGACAGGTTGCTTGGGGCGCCGCTGCATCGCACGTCCAGCGGCTCCAGCCCTGCGGTGCCGGTGCTGTAGGCCGCCAGGTTCCAGCGGGGCTGGCCGGCCGCACTGAGGAAGTTCCCACAGACGAACAGCAGTGTGCCATCGGTGGACAAGGCCAGACCCAGCACGCCTCCGGAAGGCGGGGCGGGCTGCTGTGCGAGCGGGGCCCCGGTGAAGCGGTCCAGGGTGGCCAGGTTGTCCTGGGGCTGGCCCTGGACCGCGCTGAAGGCACCACCCAGATGGATCCGGTCCGGGCCGATGGCGAGCCCCGTCACGCTGACGGAAGCCCCGGTCACTTGAGGGTCCCAGGGGAATAGGGCACCGGCGGTGGACACCGCAGCGCACCTGTTCCGGGAAGTCCCATCGATCGACGTGAAGTTGCCGACCATGAACAGGGTGTCGCCGGCAGCCCACAGACCCGTGACCGATGCCGAAGCCTGGGGAGCCCAAGGGAGCACGTTCCCGGAGGAGATCGAGCAGGCCAGGAGGTGGGATCGTGTGTAGGGGATGCTGTTCGCCGTGAGCGCTCCGATGCTTCCGCCGATATACAAGGTGTCACCGATGAGGTGTATGCTGATGTAGGTGGTGCCTGGCGCGTTGCTGGCGCCCTGCCAGAACGGATCGAGCGTCCCTGTGACCGCATCGACCGCGGCCAGGCGTGAGCGGATGGCACCGTTCACCACACCGAAGGCACCGGCGATGTAGACTTTTCCCATATGCATGAGCAGGTCTGCCACCGTGTTATTGGTGCTCGGCGCCCAGCTTCCCACCGAGCCATCGGCAAGGATATGGGCCAGGTTGGACCGCGGTTGGCCACCCACTTGGGAGAAGAGACCTCCGATGTACCATCCGCCCGCCCCGTCACTGATGGCCGTGTTCACCACACCATTGACGCGCGGCCGGTCCGCACGCACCAGGCCCGTCGTCAGGTCGATCTCCGCACCGAACGGGTTGTTGGGCCCCGCGTACGAGAAAGAGCCGCCGAGCGCGACCGTGCCGGAGGCCGTGTCCACCGCGACCGCCCGCACGGTGCCGTTGGTGATCCACCACTCGGGCCGGGGCTCCGTGAATTGCGCCAGTACGGCATTGGAGAACGCGAGACCAGCGAGGAAAGGGAAGAGGTTTCTCATGGCCTTGACCGTTGGGAAGGTCAAGGTAGGCGATCCCCTCCGGAACCAGCGTCCACGCGTCCTACCTTGCCGGCCTTCATCGTTGCACCATGTCACGTCACCAGAAGATCGCGTTCTTCCTGTTGTTCTCGCCGGTCCTGTCCTCGGCCCACGAGGGCATGTGGTTGCCCACGGTGCTGGGCAGCATCCAGGACCGCATGCAGGCGGAGGGTCTCCGCCTGACCGCGGACGACATTTACAGTGTCAACAACGGCAGCCTGAAGGATGCCATCGTGCTCTTCGGTGGTGGGTGCACGGCTGAAGTGATCTCCGCGGAAGGATTGATCCTGACGAACCATCACTGCGGGTTCGGGGCCATACAGGAGCACAGCACCGTGGAGCGCGACCTGCTGAAGGACGGTTTTTGGGCCATGGACCGGTCGCAGGAGCTTCAGAACCCCGGCTTATCGGCGACGTTCATCATCCGGATGGAGGATGTGACGGAGCGCATGCTGGGATCCGTGCCGGCCGGAGCGGATGAGGCCGCCCGGCAAATGGCCCTGACCGCGCGGGGCCAGGAACTGGTGCGCGAGGCCATGAGCGGCACCGGTCACCAGGCGGTGGTGCGGGCCTTCAACTACGGACCGCAGTACATCCTCATCGTCAGTGAGGTGTTCCGCGATGTCCGTCTCGTCGGCGCTCCGCCGGGCGCCATCGGCAACTTCGGGGGCGACACCGACAACTGGATGTGGCCCCGGCACACGGGTGACTTCAGCGTGTTCCGCATTTACGCCGATGCGGAAGGACGCCCCGCCGAGCCGTCCCCCTCCAACGTCCCGTTCCGGCCGCGCCATGTGCTTCCCATCAGCATGGACGGGGTGAAGGAGGGCGACTTCGCCATGATCTTCGGGTTCCCCGGCAACACCCAGCGCTACCTGCACAGCCGTGCCGTCGAGTACATCACGGGTACCGGCGATCCGCTCCGCATCCGGATGCGGCGCGCCAGTCTGGCGGTGATCGACGAGGCCATGCTCGCCAGCGACCGCACCCGCATCCAATACGCCGACAAGCAAAAGGGCATCAGCAACGCGTACAAGAAGTGGATCGGTGAGCTCCGCGGACTGAACGAGCTTCGCACGGTGGACCGCAAGCGGGAGCTGGAGGCGGAGTACCGCATCCGTGCGCAGGCTGCGGGTCGCGGCGATCTTCTGGCCGTGCTGGATTCCTTGGAAGCCACCTATGCGGGCTTCCCGGCCGTGGCCAAGGCGCGCGATCTGCACGTGGAGTTCTATCTGGTCGGGGCCGAGCTCTTCCGCTTCGCCCTCGGTTTCCAGCAGCTCGCCAGCCCCGAAGGGCGCGCCGCATTGGAGCAGGAGGGCAAGCTGCAGCAGGAGGTCGGGCGCCTTCGCACGGCGGCAAAGGCCTTCCACAAGGACTTCGATGCGGCCGTCGACAAGCGTGTGCTCCTGGCGCAGTACCCCATCTACCGCGAGCACCTGGACCCCTTGCTCGGGCCGGACCTGGGCGCGTTGGACAAGCAGTTCAAGGATGGCCGGGCCTGGGCCGAGCAGGTGTACGCCACATCGATCTTCGCCGATGCCGACGCGTTGGACGCCGCCCTCGCCGGCTATTCCACCAAGGTGATGCGGCGCCTGGCGAAGGACCCGGCGTTGACCTTCGCCCGAACGCTCACCGAGGCCTTCACCACCAAGGTGAAGCCGCGCTCCGACGCCCTGAACCAACGGGTCCTGGTGCACATGCGCACGTACGTGGCCGGGCTCATGGCGCTGTTCCCGGAGCGGGGTCACTGGCCGGATGCCAACAGCACCTTGCGCCTGAGCTTCGGCAAGGTGGAGGGCAGCCGCCCGCGGGATGGCATGACCTACGAACCCTTCACCGACCTGGATGGCGTGATGGAGAAGTACCGCCCGGGTGATGCGGAGTTCGAGGTGCCCGGTCGGCTGCGCGAGCTCCATGCCACACGTGATTTCGGGCCCTATGCCAACGCGGACGGAACGATGCCCGTGTGCTTCACGTCCAGCCTTCACACCACCGGAGGGAACAGCGGCAGCCCAGTGCTCAACGGTCGCGGTGAGCTCATCGGCATCAACTTTGACCGCAGTTGGGAGAGCACCATGAGCGACATCCAGTTCGATCCCGCCAAGTGCCGCAACATCAGTGCGGATATCCGGTACGTGCTCTTCGTGATCGACAAGGTGTGCGGCGCTGGCCACCTGGTGCAGGAGATGAAGCTCGTGCGTCGGCCTGCCGCCCCCGTATCCCTGATCGACCTGCCCATCCACCGCTGAACCATGGAAGCGCACTGGGAGGAGAAGGAGGGCGGGTTGGAGCGGAGCTTCAGGTTCGCGGACTTCAATGCCGCTTTCGGGTTCATGACCCGCGTGGCCCTGGAGGCCGAGCGCATGCGGCACCACCCCACATGGACCAACGCATGGAACCACGTCTGGATCCGGTTGAGCACGCACGATGCCGGCCATGTGGTGACGGCGAAGGACCGGGACCTTGCCGCTGCGATCGATCGCATCGCCGGCGCCATGGGCGCCAGGTAGCCGCTGCCGGAACGAACGAGCCCGGCCTGGGGCCGGGCTCGCTCAACAAGTTCCGGGAGGGATCAGCCGACCTTCTGCACATTGGCCGAGATGCGCAGGGTGGTCTGCTTGGGCTCGGTGTTGGCCGTGACGGTGACCGTCTTGTTCTGCTGGTTCTCCTGCTTGCCGGGCTTGTACACCACCTCGATCTCGCCTTTCCCGCCGGGAGGGATGGGCTCCTTGGGGTAGTTGGGCACGGTGCACCCGCAGCTGCCTTGGGCGTTCTCGATCAACAAGGGTTCCTTGCCCGTATTGGTGAAGCTGAACACATACTTGTTCTCCGAGTCCTGCTTGATGGTGCCGAAATCATGCTCCATGCTGGCGAAGCTGATGGACGTCTTGGGCCTGTTGTCGATGGCCGCCTGGGCCTGTTGGGCCAGGGGGTCGAAGGTCTTGGCGTCCGAGATGGTGCTCGGCGGCGTGGCAGGCTTGGTGGCTGACACGACGCTGGCGGTGCTGGCCTCGCTGCTGGCGGCGCCACCGGTTCCGGTGCCTTTCGCGGCCATGTAGATCAGCGTGCCGGCGATGAGGGCCAGCAGGGCGATCTTGACGGTCTCTTTCATCGCTCGATGGTGTTTGGTTGGTCTTGGTCGGGGCGCGAAAATAGGTGAGCACGGGACCTTCGGAGCCGCCTTAACGATCCATTAACAGCCCGTCACTGCTGACGTGCCATGCCCATGCGCTCATACATGTCGCCCTGAAGGGCCTCCAGCGCCTTGCGGAAACTGCTGTCCACCGGATTGTCCGCGTTGATCACCTGCCAGTAGGCCGAGGTGTCCCATAGGTCGCGCGCCAGCAGGGCTTTCAAACGGAGGGCGATCAATGGACGCGACCGGGCGAGGCCGTCGGGGTCCGGTTCCACGCCGTCCGCTTTGGCCGCGGCCACGAGCTCGTCGAGCACGACATCGTCCACGCGATGGTCCTGGATGAACGCTCCCACGCTGGAGTGGGCGCGAAGCAGCCGATCGCGCTCCCGGTCCACAAGCCCCAGGGCGAAGGTGTTCAGGGTACCCTTCCTGACGAGCTGGCCGAAGTAGTCCGAGCTCAGGCTGGTGTCGATGGCCACGAAGATGTCCGGCATGATGCCACCACCCCCGAAAACGACCCGCTTGTTCATGGTGAAATAGCGCGCGGTGTCGACCTGGGCGATGCTGTCGGGATGCATCAGTTCGCCCTTCGCAAGCCGTTCGGCGCGCTCCTTCCGATAAGCCTCCACACCCTCCTCATAGGGCTTCTGGATGCATCGACCGCTGGGGGTGTGGTAGCGGCTCACGGTGAGCCGCACGGCCGAGCCATCGGGGAGCATCACGGGGCGCTGCACCAGGCCTTTGCCGAAGCTGCGGCGCCCGACGACCAGGCCGCGGTCCCAATCCTGCACCGCACCGCTCACGATCTCGCTCGCACTGGCGCTGCCCTCGTCCACCAGCACCACCAATCGACCCTTCTCGAACCGGCCTTCCGCCGTGGCGAAGGTGTTCTCCCGCGGCGTGTTGCGGCCTTCCGTGTAAACGATGAGTTTGCGGTCCGCCAGGAACTCATCGGCCATCTCGATCGCCGAGCGCAGATAACCGCCGCCATTGCCCTGCAGGTCGAGCACCAGGTCCTGCATGCCCTTGCCCCGCAGGTCGTCCAGCTTGTCCCGCAACTCCTTGGTGGTGGTGGCGCTGAAGCGGCTCACCTTGATGTAGCCGATGGTGGGCGTGGCCATGTAGGAGGCCTCCACGCTGTAGATGGGGATCTTGTCCCGGGTGATCGCGAATTCCAACGGCTCCACTGCTCCCCGACGGGCGATGGAGACATTCACCTTCGTGCCTTTGCGGCCGCGGAGCCGCTTCATCACGTCCGGGTTCTTGATGCCGATGCCGGCCACCACCTCGCCATCGATGCGCACGATACGGTCGCCGGCCCGGATCCCCAGCCGTTCGCTGGGCCCACCGGCGATGGCGTCCACCACGTAAATGGTGTCGCGGACGATGTTGAACTGGATGCCGACCCCTTCAAAGTTGCCCTTCAGGGGCTCGTTCACCTCCTCCAGTTCCTCCTTGGGGATGTAGATGGAGTGCGGGTCAAGCTCCTCCAGCATGCTCACGATGGCCTCTTCCACGAGCTTCTCCTGGTCCACGCTGTCCACATACATGCGGTCGATGTGGTAGAGCAGCGCCTCCAGTTTGCTGGCCGGTGAAGGCTTCGCGGTCTGAGCCAGGGTCAACTGGCCTGCCAACGGAAGGATGGCCAGGCACAGGGCAAGGGAGCGGAACGGATGTGAAGGGTGCATTGGAAATGGAACGCGGTTGACGGTCGTGAGGTTGCCAGGGCGCATCAACGGATCGGCGTCTTGATGCCCAGGAAGCGGTATGTGCTGCCTTGAAGGAGCTTGCCTTTGTGCCATTTCTCCACATGCGCCAGGCGACCGTCCTCGTAGTAGCGCCATTTGC
>JADLBK010000246.1 GCA_020847755.1 Flavobacteriales bacterium
TCCACCTTCTTCGGGTCCACCAGAACGAATTTCAGCTGGCTGGGGTGCTTCTTGTACAGAAGCGACACGAGGATGGCGTTCAGACCCACCGACTTGCCCTGGCCCGTGGCACCGGCCATCAGCAGGTGCGGCATCTTGCTCAGGTCCGTCACGAAGGTCTCGTTGCTGATGGTCTTGCCCAGCACGATCGGCAGGTCCATGCTGGTGTTCTGGAACTTCTCACTGGCCACCACCGCGCGCATGCCCACCACCTGGGGCCTGCTGTTGGGCACCTCGATGCCGATGGTGCCCTTGCCCGGGATCGGTGCGATGATGCGGATGCCCAGGGCCGCCAGGCTCAGCGCGATGTCGTCCTCCAGGTTCTTGATCTTGCTGATGCGCACCCCGGCCTGTGGGATGATCTCATACAGGGTCACCGTGGGGCCGATCGTGGCCTTGATCTTGTCGATCCCGATGTTGTAGTGACCGAGCGTCTCCACGATGCGGTCCTTGTTGGCCTCCAGCTCCTCCTTGGTCACCGTCACCTCCCCGGTGCCGTGGTCCACCAGCAGGTCCAGCGGTGGCAGCTCGTAGCTGCTCAGGTCCAGGGTGGGGTCGTACTCGCCGAACTCCTGCAGCTTGGCCTCGATCTGGTCCTCGGTGAGCACCTTCTCCTCGGCCGCCGCCACCACGCTCATGCCGTCCACGGCGATGGGCACCGCGGGCAGAATGGGGTCCACGGGGGTCTCCTCCCCAGCGGTCGGCATCTGGTCCAGCGCCGGAGCGGTCTCAGGCACCAGCCCCTCCACCTCCATCTCCATGCCGACCGGGCCCTCCACCTCGAGCTCCGGTGTCAGCTCGTCCGGCTCCAGGCCCTCTTCTTGGGGCAAGGCTTCCGCCGGTACTGCGGCTTCTTCCACGGCCGTTGCTTTCACGATCGGTGGTGCTTCCGCCGTGTCCTCCATGCGCACGCGGTTGGCCTTGACGATGGCGGGTTCCTCCACGGCGGGAGCGGCCTCCGGCTCGGGCATGCGTCGCTGCAGCAGCCCGGCGAGCCAGGTGAAGTTGGGGTCGAAGAGCGCGGTGAGCACGGCCCCCAAGCTGAACAGCAGCAGCGCTGCCGCACCGAAGTTGCCCAGGAGGCCGGTGAGGTGGCCGTTCACCGTGTAGCCCAGCGCGCCGCCCAGGAAGGCCAGTTCGCCACTGCGGAACACGAAGGCCATGGCGGCCGGCAACCACAGCAGGGTCACCAGGCTCCAAGTGAGCGTGCGGCGGAAGGGCAGCAGCCAGATGCCCACCAGGATGCGGATACCGCCCAGGAAGCTCCACAGCACAAAGGCGAAGGCCGCCACGCCGAACCAGCTGCGGATGAACTGATGACTTACCAGCGCGCCCAGCTTGCCCAACCAGTTGTCCGCCTCCACCTCGCGGCTCAGCAGCGCGCCCCACGACCGGTTGGTCAGGTCCTGGTCCGCCCGCCAGGTGAACAGGTAGCTCACGAAGGCCACCAGCAGGTAGCCGCTGAGCAGCACCAGGAAGAGGCCGAGGACCTTGTGGGTGCGGCGGTCGGCCACAAGGGCTTTGCTGCGCGCCCACCATCCCGTGCCGGCGTCGCGCGGCTTGTTGCGTTTGGCGGCACGTTTCGGGGTCTCCTCCGGCTTGTCGTCGTCGGTGGACTTCACCCTGTTCTTGCGTTCGTTGGCCACGGGGATCACGCCCGCGCAGGCTGGCGCGCGGGACGTTCAAAAGTACCGGGGGGTGTTCCCAGCAACGGGCCGTGGCGCCCGGCTATTATCAACAGTTCCGAAGGAAAACCTGAAGCCGCTGGGCCTCAGAGGCTGAAGGTGCCCAGCACCTCCTGCAGTTCGTGGTCCAGCACGGCCGGCGGCACCTCCTGGTAGCCGTCCTTCTGGGCGAAGCGCGCGGCATCCCCCTTGCCGGGGGTCACGGCCACGGCGTCCAGGCGCATGCGCATGCCGTATTGCACCATCTCGTAGCGAAGCAGCACGCCGGGCACTTCCTGGAACGGGCCGTACCAGTTGGGGTCGTCGATGCGGATGCGGTCGGTGTAGTACAGCTCGATCTCGGGCTTGTCGATGCCGCCGAACACGGCCACCGCCTTCTTGCACGGATAACCGGCGATGGTGTCCACTTCGTTGGTGTAGAGGATGGTGAGGGCGGGCTTCTCCTTGTTGAAGGTGAGCATGTCGCGCGGCTGAAGGCGGCTCACCAGCTTCTTGCTCAGCAGGCTCAGATGGTAGTCCATCCGCTTCTGGCTGTTGTCCGTCACGATCGCTGTTCGGAACACGCCCATGCCGGCGCTCAGCTCGGCCAGTTGCTTGTCCTGGGTGAAGGTCACCGTCGTCTTCTCCGGCAACATGCCGGCCATCAGGCCGTTGGGGTCGTAGTCCGGAAAGGTCAGGGCGTACTCGATGACCCCCTCGGCCACGCGCTCCTCGAGCAGGTTCCGGCTGCAGCCGTTGCCCAGAAGGGCAACGGCCAGCAGCATCACGGAATACGGTCGTCCAAACAGGTCCATGGGTCGCACTGAAGCAATGACAGGTGGCCTTCATACGGCGATGGCCCGGTCAAGGTTGCCCACCTCCTGGAACGGCCCGCCCTACCTTTGGCCCCGTCCCCCTACACCATGGAACTGCGATTGATCGAGGCGGCCTCGGAGATCGGCGCGGGCAAGCGCGGCGCCAGCATGGGCATGGCCGCCCTCCGTGTGGCCGCTTGGAAGCTGGGCAGCGAGCTCTTCGGCCACGCCGAGGAGAGCATCCTGCGCGACGAGAACGATGTGCTCTACGAGGACGACAATTCCCCGAACGCCCACCACATCGACGGCCTGATCCGCTTTGAGAGCGACCTGGCCTACGAGGTGTACAGGTACCTGAGGAACAACACCTTCCCCATCGTCGTCGGAGGCGATCATTCGATCGCCATCGGCTCGGTGAGCGGCACCAAGATGGCCTTCCCCAATGAGCGCCTCGGGGTGGTGTGGATCGATGCCCATGCGGACCTGCACAGCCCGTGGACCACGCCGAGCGGCAACGTCCATGGCATGCCCCTGGCCCTGCTGATGCACCTGGAGAAGAAGGGCCGCAATCGTCCCCGCGTCTTCACCATGGACGTGTGGGACCGCCTTCGGAAGATCGGCGTCAACGGCCCCAAGCTGGCCCCGAGCGACCTGGTCTTCATCGCCTTGCGCGACTACGAGCCTGAAGAGCAGGCCATCATCGCAGAACATCGCATCAAGGTGATCACGGTGGACGACCTGCGCAGCAAGGGCGCTTCCACCGTTGTGCAGGAGACCCTGGCCCACCTCACCGCCTGCGAGCGCATCCATGTCAGCTTCGATGTGGATAGCCTGGACCCCTCCATCAGCGTGGGTACCGGCACCCCTGTGCCCGGCGGACTACTGCTCGACGAGGCCAGCGCCCTGCTCAGTGGCCTGTGCGCCGATCCCAGAACGGCCACACTGGACGTGGTGGAGATCAACCCGGCTCTTGATACCGGCAACGCCATGGCCGAGGCCACGCTCAGCATCCTGGAGCCCCTGTTCCCCATCCTTCGCGGGCGGTAGTGCTGCGCGGAATGGATGCGAATGTGCGAATGAGCCGATGTGGGAATGTGGCGAAGCGTATTTGACGCTGACCGTCCCACCTCTGCGGGATGGCCACGGGAGCAAATGGTCACATGAGCACGACCTGTCCCGCCCTGCGGGATGTTCACATGACCATTGGCGCATGACCTGCCCTCGATCGGCGGAATGACCTCGACCTTGCCACGATCCGTGATGCCCCACACCGCCTCCGCCGTCATCCTCGTCCGCCCCACCGCGTTCGGCTTCGATCCGGAGACGGCGCAGAGCAATGCGTTCCAGCAGCTGGTCAACGACCCTGACATCCGGCGCCTGGCCGAAGAGGAGTTCGATGGGCTGCTGCACGAGCTGGACCGTTCCGGCATTGGCACCACGGTGCTCGACCCCGTGGATCCCACCGCGCCCAATGCCGTGTTCCCCAACAATTGGTTCAGCACCCATGCGGACGGCACCGTGGTGCTGTACCCCATGTGCACGCCGAGCCGCCGCCGGGAGCGCGACCGTGCCTTGGACGAGACCTTGGAGCGCGAGGGGTTCCACGTGAACCGGTTGGTCGACCTCTGTGCCTTGGAACAGGCGGACCGTTTCCTGGAAGGCACAGGAAGCCTCGTTCTCGACCGTGTGCGCAACGTGGCTTACGCCGCGCTCTCCCCGCGCACCAGCGAACGCGGCCTGAACGTGTGGTGTGGCGTGATGGATGGTCATCAGGTGCCCTTCCTGGCCACCATGGACGGTACGCTTGCCGGACAGCCGGTGTACCACACCAACGTGGTGTTGAGCATCGGCGAAGGCTTCGCGGTGGTGTGCACGGAGGCGATGCCCTATCCCGTGGACCGGGAGGATGTGCAGGCGGAACTGGAGCGCGCGGGCAAGGTGCTCATACCGATCACCCTGCGACAGATGCACCAGTACGTCGGTAATCTGCTGCAGCTGCGTTCACCGAAGGGCCCCGCCATCCTGTTGTCCACAGCCGCCTTCGGCGCCCTTGATCCAGTGCAGCGCCGCCTGTTGGAGGCGCATGGGCAGTTGGTGCCCGTGCCGGTGCCCACCATCGAGGCCGTGGGTGGGGGCAGCGTGCGGTGCATGCTGGCGGAGAACTTTCTTCCCCTGTTGGGCGCTTGACGTGCAACGGCGATCTTCGCCGCCATGATGAAGGACCCCCTGCTGGCCCGGCTCACCCCGGCCGTGGAGCGCGCGTTCAAGCAGCTGTACGACAAGGAGATCCCCCTCCACCAATTCGGATTCCAAGCCACCCGGCCCGAGTTCGACGGCGATGTCACCATCAACGTCTTCCCGTTCACCAAGCTCATCGGAAAAGGACCGGAGCTCCTGGCCAACGAGCTTGGTGGCTTCCTGCTCCGCGAGGAACCCGTCGTGGTCCGCTTCAACGTCATCAAAGGCTTCCTCAACCTGGTGATCGCCGACGGCTATTGGCAGGACTTCGTGAAAGTGGCCGGGGAGAGGGACATCCTCGCCTTCCCGGCCACGGGCAGGAAGGTGATGGTGGAGTACGCGAGCCCCAACACCAACAAGCCCCTGCATCTGGGGCACCTGCGCAACATCTTCCTGGGCTGGAGCGTGAGCCGCATCCTGGAAGCCTCCGGGAACGAGGTGGTGAAGGTGCAGGTGATCAACGACCGCGGCATCCACATCTGCAAGAGCATGCTGGCCTGGCGGAAGTTCGGCCAAGGCGAGACCCCGCAGAGCAGCGGCCTGAAGGGCGACAAGCTCGTGGGTAAGTACTATGTGGAGTTCGACAAGGCCTACAAGGCCGGGATCGAGTCCCTGGTGGCAACCGGGATGACGAAGGATGAGGCCGAGAAGCAGGCGCCCATTCTGCTCGAAGCGCAGGAGATGTTGCGCAAGTGGGAGGCCAACGACCCGGATGTGCGCGCGCTTTGGGAGCGGATGAACGGCTGGGTGTACGAAGGCTTCAACGCCACCTATGCCCGCGCCGGCGTCAGCTTCGACCGCAACTACTACGAGAGCGAGACCTATGTGCTGGGCAAGGCCGATGTGCTCGAAGGGCTGAAGAAGGGCGTGTTCTACGAGAAGGACGGCGCCGTGTGGGTGGACAACACCCGGGAGGGTCTCGACGAAAAGGTGCTGCTGCGCCGCGATGGCACCAGCGTGTACATGACGCAGGACATCGGGACCGCGATCAAGCGTTTCGAGGAATACCCCGGCCTCAACAAGCTCATCTACACCGTGGGCAATGAGCAGGACTATCACTTCAAGGTCCTGTTCATCATCCTGAAGAAGCTCGGATTCGCCTGGGCCGATGAGCTCTTCCACCTCAGCTACGGCATGGTGGACCTGCCCAGCGGCAAGATGAAGAGCCGCGAAGGCACCGTGGTGGACGCCGACGACCTCATCGACGAAGTGGTGAGCGAGGCGCGCCGCATGGGCGAGGAGCTCAGCAAGCTGGACGACTTCACCGAGGCGGACAAGGCGGCCTTGTACGAGATGATCGGCCTGGCCGCGCTCAAGTACTTCCTGCTGAAGGTGGATCCGAAGAAGCGCATGCTCTTCGACCCTGCCGCGAGCATCGACCTGCAGGGCCACACCGGACCCTTCATCCAGTACACCTACGCGCGCATCATGAGCCTCCTGAGGAAGGCGGGTGCATCGGATGGCCGGTCGGTCGGAGCATCAGGTGGTACGCGCGGCCCTGGGACGCTGCTTCCGGAAGAGCGGACGGTGATCAAGCTGCTGCACCAGTTCCCTGCCGTGCTGCACGAGGCCGCCACGAAGCTCGATCCCTCCTCGCTGGCGAACCACACCTACGAGGTCGTGAAGGCCTACAACAGCTTCTATCAGAGCGTGCCGGTGATGAAGGAGGAGGATGCGGCCAAGCGCACGTTCCGTCTGGCCCTAAGCGCGGCCGTGGCCGCCGCCACCAAGAAGGCCCTGTGGTGCCTGGGCATCGAGGTGCCGGAGCGGATGTGATCCCGTGCGCGGACCTGCGGGCCGGGCACGGGCGCGATCACCGTCTACCTCGATCGTGGTATTGTGACGCATCACAGGCAGGGGCTGCTTTGCGGCCATGTTCGAAGAAGCCCGATCACGAGCTCAGCGCTGGCTGCTCGCAGCGGCCCTGATCCCCCTTGGCGTGCACGCCCAGCGGCCTGACACCGTGCGCACGCTCGTTCTCCGTCCGATCGATGTGCTCAGCCTGCACCGCACGGGCATGCGGCCGGCGGCGGACACGTCGGGCGCGCTCATCCTTGCCGGCAAACGCACCGAGGTGATCACACCGGGAGCGCTCGACGCCGACCTGGCGTTGAACCATGGCCGTCAGGTCTTCGCCAAGGTGCCGGGCATCATGGTGTGGGAGAACGACGGCAGCGGGGTGCAGCTCGGCATCGCGGCGCGTGGCCTCAGCCCCAACCGCAGTTGGGAGTTCAACATGCGGCAGGACGGTCATGACATCAGCGCGGACGCCTTCGGCTATCCCGAGGCCTACTACACGCCACCGATGGAGGCGGTGGAACGCATCGAGGTGGTGCGCGGTGCGGCCTCGCTCGCCTTCGGCCCCCAGTTCGGCGGCCTGGTCAACTTCGTGATGAAGCGCGGAGCGCCCGATCGTCCGCTCGCCGGTGAACTGCGTCAGACCCTGGGCTCCTATGGCCTCACGGACACCTATGCGGCGCTCGGCGGCAGCAAGGGTCGGTGGGAGCACTACACCTTCGTGCATCATCGCCAGGCCGAGGGCTGGCGCGCCCACAGCCGTTACCGCACCACCGCGGCCCACACCGCCGTGCGCTTCGCCGTTTCGCCGCGCCTGCGGATCGGATTCGCCTACACCCGCTCAGACGTGGTCCAGCAGCAACCCGGCGGCCTTACGGATGCGCAACTGCGCATCGATCCGCGAAGGTCCGACCGCGCCCGCAACTGGATGCTTTTGCCGTGGAACGTGGCGGCGCTCACCGCGGAATGGAGGCCGGATGCCCGCACGGTCATGGATGTGAAGCTCTTCGGGACCCTGGCCGAGCGCAACAGCGTGGGTTTCATCCGCGGCATCAACAGCCCGGACACTGTGGACCGTGCGACCAGGACCTATGCCCCCAGGCAGGTGGACCGGGACCGATACGCCAACGGTGGCCTCGAGGTCCGGCTGCGGCGTGGTTTCTCCTTCCTGCGGCGCCAGGCCCAGCTGTCGGCCGGCCTTCGCCTCCACAGCGCGGAGAACCAGCGCAGCCAGCTTGGAACGGGCACGTCCGGAACGGATGCCGACCTTACCGTGTCCGGCGACTACGGCCGTGCGCTCACCCTCACCACCGGCAATGCCGCGGCCCACGCCGAAGTGCTCCTGCCCGTTGCCGAACGTGTATCCGTGGTGCCGGGGCTGCGTGTGGAGCACATCGACTCCAGGGTCGATGGACGCATCAGTGCGACGGGCGACGTGGACAGCGGACACCGGTCGCGGCAGGTGCTGTTGCTCGGGCTGGGGCTGCAGGTGCGTACCTCCACCTCCACACAGGCCTACGCGAACTTCAGCCAGGGCTATCGGCCGGTGCTCTATGGCGACCTCACTCCGGCGGCCACCACCGACGTCATCGACCCCGACCTGCGGGACACCCGGGGCTACAACGCTGACGTCGGACTCCGCGGCACGATCGGCGCGGCCTTCACCTTCGACATCGGTGGTTTCCTTCTGCACATCGACGATCGTGTGGGCACTGTCGTCCGTGATGGCGTGAATGTGCGGACCAACCTGGGCGCGTCGCTCAGCCAGGGTGTGGAGGCCTATGCCGAGGTGGACCTGGTGGGCCTCTTCAGGGGTGGTGACCATCCGGCCCGCACAAGCTTCGCATTGGCCTTGGCCTACGGCTATGTGGATGCCCGCTACGTGCGCTGGGATGACCCGGCCATGGATGCGGACGCAGCGCTCGACGTGCGCGGCCACCAGGTCGAGTACGCACCTCGCCACATTTTCAGGCCGGGGCTCACCTTCCGCCACCGCGCGTTCTCCCTTGCGGCCAAGGCCAGTGTGGTGGATGCGGTGTACACCAACGCCACCAATACCGACGCGCCCAATGCCGCGGCCACGGCCGGTCGTATCCCCGGCTATACGGTGGTGGACGCGAGCGCCTCCTGGACCACATCGCCGCAGATCACCCTTTCAGCAGGGATCAACAACCTGATGGATACGGTCTACGCCACGCGGCGTGCAGGCGGGTATCCCGGCCCCGGGCTGCTGCCGGGCATGGGCCGGGCCTTCTATGTGACACTGGCCGCGCGCCTGTAGCGATGATCAGAACTTCGGGCAGGGCACGATCTTGTGCTTGCGGGCCTTGGCCTTGCGCGGCCATTCGTAGGTGAGGCTCACTTCATGCGCACCTCCGCTGGACAGATCGAGCCAGCTGATGGTGATGTCGTAGCTGTAAACGATGCGCAGCTGCAGCGGGGTCTCGTAGCCGGCCATGAGCACCACGGCGTCGTTGTTGGGATAGCCCGGCGCATAGGCCTTCAGCCCTGGGATGCCGCGATACCAGATGCCCGCCAGCAGTTTGTCATGGTCCACGTAGAAGCCCACGTCGAATTGGTCCCATTTGCCCTGGGCCTTGTAGTGCGTGGCGAAGGTGCCCACCGTGTTGCTGTGGATCATCCGCTGGCCATCGAGCGGGAAACGATAACCGGTATGCACGCTCGTGCGCATGGGAAGCCGGGCATCCCCGGTGAGGAACAGCGACTGCTGTGGACGGTTCAGGTGGTTCACGCTGAAGCCCGCCCAGAAGCGCTCGTTATAGTAGAGGCCACCGGCGCTCAGGTCCATGTAGCTCACCTGCTGCACGAAGCCGCTCTCGATGCTCGTGGCCGCGTTGTCACGGATCACCTGGTCAGCGAAAAGGAAACTGTTGGGGTCGTAGCTGCGGTTCGTCCATGCGGCCCGCACCCCGCCGCGGAACGCGCTCTTCCTATTGATCCGGGCTTCGTAGCTGTAGGCCGCGGCCACCTGCGTGAACGCCAACCCGTTCGCGCCGGCCACATCCCGCATGGCCATCACCCCGAAGCCGCTGTTGAGCTTCTGTGACCGGTGCTCGTAGCTGGCCGTATAGGTCTGGAAGGCGTTCACCACCGCACTGGGCCACTGGTTGCGGTAGTTCATGGCGATGCGGTCCTGGTATGTGTTGCCCGTCAACGCCGGGTTCAGGTACATGGGCGCCGCGAAGAACTGCGACAGCTGCGGGTCCTGCGCCAGCAGAGCGGCCGGTGCGAGCGCGAGAACAAGGGGTAGGCTTAGCTTCATGCGCTTCGGCTATCGGAACAGGGTGATGTCGCCCACGAGCTGTCGCTCCTTGCCATCCACGAAGCGCAGCCAGACCTGGTACACGTACACATCCTGCGGGCTCAGCTGGCCGCGGTAGTATCCGTCCCAGCCGCGGTGGATGTCGAGGCTTTCGAAGATCAGTTCGCCCCAGCGGTTGTAGATGCGCATGCGGAAGTCCTCCACGAAACGGGCGAACGGGTAGAACACGTCGTTGCTGAGGTCGTTCGGGTCGTAGCCGCCGCCACTGCCGCCGCCGGGGTTCGGGGTGAAGCCCGTGGGGATCACCACGTCATGGTCCGGTGTCACCTCCACCGTCACCCAGGCCGTATCGCTGCAGCCCTGCACGTCCATCACCACCAGTGCCACGGTGAAGAGCCCCACGTCCAGGAACTGGTGCGACACGTCCTGCTGGTCGCTCGTGGTGCCGTCGTCAAAGTCCCAGGCGAAGCTGTTGATCGCACCCGTGCTGCCGTCGGTGAAGTGGATCAGCGCGTTGTCGATGTCGGTGCTCGTGGTGCTTGCGGTGAAGGAGGCCGTGGGCGGTGCATGTGCGATCACCAGGCCTGGGGCCGGCGCCGTGCTGCTGCATCCAAGCGCCGTGGTCACTGTAAGGCTCACCGCGAAGGTGCCCGCTTGGAAGGTGTGCACCGGGGCCGGAGCCGCCGAGGTCTCCCCGTCACCGAAGCTCCACAGGTAGGTGAGGTTGCCGCTCACCAGTGTGTCGGGGAACTGCACGGTCAGGGGGGCGCAGCCCTCGGCGAAGACCGGTGGCAGGGTGAAGATCGGCGGCTCGTCGACCTGGATCGGTAGCACCGCCTGCAGCGCGTTGCCGCATTGGTCGGTGGCCGTGGTCGTGAGCACCATGTCGGCGTTCACCACCACGGTGTGCGGACCTGGACCCGATACACCCAATTGCGGCCAGGACAGCTGGACGGATGAGGGATATCCCATCACCTGCGCCGACACCTGCACCGTGTCGCCCGGGCAAACCGTTCCCGCCCCGGTGGTGATCAGCTGCGCGTTGTTCAGGTCAAGCACGGTCACCGGCAGGGTCACCGTGGGTCCACTGCATCCGTTCGCGTCCACCACGGTCACCACCACGTTCTGCGAGGTGCTGAAGGCATGCGTGAGCTGGGTGCCCGTGCCGATGCCGCTCCAGCTGACGAGCAGATTGCCCGTTCCGCCGAAGGCCTGAGCGGTGAGCGGCACCGGAACGTTCACGCACACGGTGTCCGGCGCTTGGGCGCTCAGCTGGATCGGTGGCGGTGCGCTCAACTGTGCGCTCACCTGCACGGTGCAGCCGTTGGCATCGGTGGCGGTGACCCCGAAGGTGCCCGCGCCCAGACCGCCGGCCGTGGGACCCACCTGGTTCCCCGCGGCCGCGTCCCATTGGTAGGTGTAGCCCGGCGTGCCACCCGAGGCGCTCACCGTGGCCCATCCGTTGGCACCGCCCGCGCACAAGGGCCCACCGCTCTGGGTCAGGGTGGCCTGCAAGGCTGTCGGTTCACCGATCGTGACGCTCATCGTCGTGTCGCAGCCCAGGACATCGGTCACCACGACCGCATAGGTGCCGGCGACAAGCCCCGTTGCCGGGTTGTTGCCCTGTGCTGCGGGATCGTTCCATAGGTAGCTGAAGCTCGTGTCGTTCGGTGTGAAGAGCGCCGAGCCGTTGGCACCGTCATGGCAGCTGGTGGCCGTGCCGATGATGCCCGCGTTCAGGAAGCTCTTGCTGATGTTCACCACCGCAGTATCGATGTCGGGCGGACAGCCGGGGTTGCCAACCGTGGTGAGGAGGAGCGACACTCCGCCCTGCTGGACCTCCGCCGCGCTGGGCATGTAGGTGGCCGTCAGCCCGTTGTTCAGCCAGGTGCCCGTGCCACCGCTCCATGTTCCTCCCGTGGCGTTCGTCACCGTGCCGGTCAGGGTCACCGGCAGCTCGTTCAGGCAGCCCACCACATCGGTACCCGCGTTGGCGACGTTGGGCTGGGCGGTGGCGTTCACCGTGGCGGTACCGCTCACCGGAGCGCACCCGTTGGCATCGGTGATGATCACGGTGTAGGTGCCGGCGCTCACGTTCACCGACGGCGTGGTAGCGCCCTGGCTCCAGGCATAGGTGTACGGCGCCGTACCTCCGTTCACGGTGGCGCTGATGCTGCCTCCGCCCAGACCGGCGCACGGTTCATCCAACACGCTCAGCGCGCCGAGGACGAGCGCGTCCGGCTGACCGATGGTGACGCTCAGCGTCGTGTCGCAGCCCGTCGCATCCGTCACCGTGATCCCATAGGTGCCTGCGGGCAGACCGCTCACCTGCGGTGTGGTGGGCGCACCGGGGGCGTTCCACACGAAGCTCATGCCTGGCAGCACCGGTTGGAAGGAAGCGGTACCCGTGGCCGTGGCGTTGCACAAGGCGTCCCCTCCCGCCACGCTGGCGTTGAGCAGGTCGTCGCTCAGCACCACATGCACGGTGTCCACATCGGCCGCGCACAGCGGATTCCCGGTGGTGGTGAGCATCAGGTCCACACTGCCTGCGGCCAGTTCCGCGGCGGTGGGCTGGTAGGTCACGCTCAGGCCCGTTCCACCGAAGGTGCCCAGACCTCCGCTCCAGACGCCGCCCGTGGCGTTGGTCACCGAACCGGTGAGCGCGATCGGCAGCGCGTCCAGGCAGCCCAGCAGATCGGGGCCCGCATCGGCCTGGTTGGGTTGCGCCTGCGCGTTCACCACCGCTGCGGTGGGCTGTGAGACGCACCCGTTGGCGTCGGTGACCGTGATGGAATACGTACCGGCGCCCACCTGGATCGACGGCGTGGTGTCCGGCAGGCTGGCCCACGTATACTGAAAGGGGCCTGTTCCGGCGGTGACGCTCACGGCCACTTGTCCGTCCTGGGTGCCCGCACAGCTCTCGTCCACCACGTCCATCGTGATGGCCATTCCGGGCAGCACCGTGATCGCGTACACATAGGTCTGAACCGCTGGGATCGGACAAGCGCCGTCGTTCACCTGCACGATGAAGGGGAAGAAGCCCGACGTACCGGGCTGTCCGTTCCAACAAACGGTGCAGGTGATCGGGTTGGTTCCCGTGTAGGTGAAGGTGGCCCCAGGCAGGTTCTGCTGCAGGTTGGTGGTGGCCTCAAGGACGTTCGCCGCGTTGATGTCGGTGATGGCGAACGTCATGCAGAACGACCCGGATTCGCACACCTCCACACTGTTGGGACCGGTTTGTACAGCAGCCCCGGAGAACCCGTTGATGCTGCCTGTGGCCGGGTCCGGCGGCACGTTCATGCAGGGATAGGCGATGAACTGCATGTCACGCATCACCGTGCCGATCAGGTTGCCCAGCGAGTCCCATTCGCTCACTTCCACCACCACCACCCAATTGCCGGCGAGCATCGGCGTGAAGCTGAGCAGACCCGTCACCGGATCGATCGTGAGCCCGCTGATCGGTTGGTTCCCGGAGTACGGGGCGATGTAGGCGATCGGCTGGCCGAACTCATCCAGCGCGTCCACGAGCGCGTAGCTGAGGGAGTCCCCGTCCGGGTCGTAACCGCCGTAGCTGTAGGTCACCGGGTAGTTGAGGCAGACGTAGGGGCTGGCGATGTTGGTGAGCACCGGGCTGTTGTCGCAGGCGTCCACCGTGTTGTCCAGGGTGGTGGCGATGTACATCGCCTCATCGTCCGGGTCCACGAGGTTGGCCACCGCTGCGTTGCGGTTGCGGCCGATCCAGCTCATCGTCCAGTGGTCACATGGCGGCAGCGTCACCACCGTGGTGTAGGTGTACTGCTCGATGCCCGGGAGCGTCCCTCCGTTGCAGGTACTGTTCGGCAACTGAAGGTCGCAGAGCTGCGAGAGCTCCACCGGGTTGGGCGTGTCCAGCGTGACGGTGAAGTCGCCGCAGGGACTGTTGAAGGCCAGGTCCACCTCATTGTCGAGCTGCACCCCGAAGCAATCCCGATAGATGATGAGGGTCACCTCGTACTGGTTGTTGCCCAGGCACTCGTAGAAGATCTCGCCACCGCTGATGTGCGTGGCGGCCACCGGTGAGGCTGCGGCCAGCATGGTCGCCAAAAGGGCGGCCCGTGCCTGCTGTGCCCGCATGTGACCGTGTCGTGTTCCTTCCATCGTGGCCGCTGTTCTGCTCATCCGGTCCTACGCGGACCTGCGCGGTTGGATACAGCGATTCGACCGGTCAGCTATTTCCATCGACGAACGACTCTGATGCCAGGCAGGGATCAGGTCGGCTCCGACATATGGTTATCGCTCCATGTTGCGCATCCTTCTCCTTTCGCTGCTGTGGATCCACGGGCTCATCCACCTCCTGGGGCTGGCGAAGGACTTCGGGTGGGCCGAGGTCAACGCCCTTCGATGACCCATCGGACGGCCGATGGGGCTGCTCTGGGCGCTCGTTGCCCTGCTTTTCCTGATCGCGACCTGGGCCATGCTGGGCCGAAGCGACCGGTGGTGGATACCCGCGCTGGCCGGCGTGGTGCTGTCGCAGGTGCTCATCGTGCTCCACTGGCAGGACGCCCGCATCGGAACCCTCGCCAACATCCTCCTGCTCGTGGTCATCGCGCTGGTCGCGGTGGTCCATCGCTTCCGGCAGACATATCATCAGGACGCTCTTGAGGTGCTCCAGGTGGCCATGGCCAGATCAGCCCATATCCTGGAGCAGGAGGACCTTGTATCACTGCCCGCACCGGTCCAGCGCTTTCTGAGGAAAGGCGGGCATGTCGGCCGACCGGTGCCGCGCAGCCTCAACATGGAGTTCACCGGCGACATCCGCAGCAAGCACGGGCCGTGGATGCCTTTTCGCACGGAACAGTTCAATACGTTCGATCCGCCGGCCCGGCTGTTCTGGATGAACGCCACGATGAAGGCGCTGCCCACCAAAGGGTATCACCGCCTTCGCGATGGGCACGCCAGCATGCGCATCAAGGTTCTCGGCCTGCTACCGGTGATCGAGACCCACGGTCCGGAGCTGGACACTGCAGAACTGGTCACCTGGTTCAACGACCTGTGCCTGTTCGCCCCCGCGCGCCTCGCGGATCCCACCACCACCTGGCATCCGGTGGATGACCGAAGTGCGATGGCCATGGTCGAACACAACGGCATCCGGATCTCGGCCACCTTGCTGTTCGACGACCAGGACCGGTTGGTGGACTTCGTCCGCGACGACCGTTACTACCTGGGCCCGGATGGACGCTCCGAACGGCGCAGGTTCCACACGCCGGTCAGCGGACGATCCGAAGCTGGTGGTCTCGGCTTCCCGGCCGACGGTGAGGTGTTGTTCGTGCTGGATGATGGCCCGTTCACGTACATCCGGCTGCACACCGAAGCGGTGGCCTACGATGTGGTGGAGTAGGGCCGCGCCTCAGCGTTGTACAGCCAAGCGGACCACTTTGGTGCGTCCGCCACTCACCGCCCGGACCAGATAGATCCCCGGCGACCAGTCCGCGACGTTAACCTCCGTGTGTTGTCCGGCGGAGACCAGTTCAGCCACGGCACGGCCATTGGTCCCATGGACGCTCACATGCCATGAAGTGCCGGCAGGGAGCTTCAAGGTGGTCCGGTCCGTGGCGGGGTTCGGAGCGATGGTCATACCCTGCGAAGGGTCATCCTTTGGTTCCAACGAGGTGTAACCGGCCCCGTCGGCCTTGGCGAGGAAGATATCCGTCAGCGATCCACCACCCAGGGTGTCCGTCGTGTAGCCGATCACGACGACACCACCGTCGTCCGTGCGGTCGAGAGCGTTCGCTTGGCAGATCAGCCCGCGTTCCACCGTGCGCTCCCACAGCAGGGTGCCGGCCGCATCGGTGCGGAAGAGGTACATGGCCACCTGTCCGGGTTGTTGCGCTGCCGTGCGGCCGGCTCCAATGAACCCGCCATCATCCATCGCCTGAACGCCATTCGCCATCTCATCCCATGCCGTCACCCATTCCTGCCGCCACAGTTCATTGCCTTGGGCGTCCGTGCGAAGCAGCACAAGGTCGCGGTCGGGGTAGCCGTTGCCACCCGCAAGGAGGAAGCCGCCATCGTTGGTGAGGGCAAGTCCATGCGTCTCGTCGGCACCCCCGAACACGTAGCGGCGGGTCCACAGGGTGTCACCCTGGGCATTGCAGCGCACCAGCACCGGGTCGCCGTTGACGTCGCCGACCTGGAAGCTGTTCAGCACCATGGCGTAGCCGCCATCGTTCGTGGCCACCAGGTTCCAGGCGACCTCGCTGGCGGCCAGGTCGATCGTGCGCGCCCACTGCAGACCGCCCGTGGCGTCCACGTGCAGCAGCAGGGCATCCTCCGCCACGCCGGTGCCCTCAGTAAAGCCGCACACCGTGAAGCCACCGTTCGCCGTTTCCACCACATTGTAGGCGATGTCGCGGCCAAGTGCGCCGGGATAGTGCCCGGTCCAGGTCATGTTGCCCAGGGCATCGGTGCGGATCAACGTCAGGCTGTCCGTGCCGAAGCCCCCGAACATGCCGCAGAGCACGTAACCGCCGTCAGCGGTCTGCCGCCCGCCATACCCCATGTCGAGGTTGACCCCGCCGTAGGTGCGGCTCCAGAGCTCATTGCCTATGGCGTCCGTGCGTATCAACAGCATGTCCGCGCTGCCTGCCGTGTTGTTCCAGGTTGCCCCGAAGAGGGCGTAACCACCATCGTTGGTCTGTTGCACCTGGAACCCGATATCGGCCTCCGGTCCTCCATAGGTGTGCTCGAAGGTGATCTGGGCCGCCAGTGCGGTGGGTAGTAAGGCGACGGCAAGCGGAAGGGTCGGTGTTCGCATGGGCCGAAGTTCGGCGGTGGAAGCGGAGATCGCAGCGGTGGATCGTGTCCGCGCTGTTCTGATCCGTACGGGCGTGACCAAACGCTACGGGCCTCCGGTCGTGCGCTCCGCTCATATGGCGTCCGCCACCATCACGCTCCGCCTTGGCTCAGTTCCGGCTGTTCGTGGACCCATTGCTTGCGGGCGGTGTCGCCCTGATCCCAGTGGATCACCAGAGCCTGCTCATGAGGGTGGCGGCCAGCGTGCTGGAGACGCAGGCACTCTGCTGTTCGACGTTGCGCACAGGACCGATCGTGCTTCCCGTGCCGATGCACGAAGCGGACGTACCGCTGCTGTCGCCCTTACTTTGGTCGGCATGCTCGTGCTGCTTTCGCCCGCCAAGGACCTCGCCAGGGAAACACCTGTCATCAACGGTGCCACGCAACCCGCTCTGCTGGACCGTGCCGTGCCCTTGGTGCGCAAGCTGCGCGCCCTGAGCGCGAAGAAGCTCGCCGAGCTGATGGACCTGAGCCTGCCGCTGGGCGAGCTGAACCGCCAGCGATACGAACGGTGGTGCACACCCTTCACGCCCTCGAACGCGCGGCCGGCCGTGTTCACTTTCAACGGCGAGGTGTACCGCGGCCTCGATGCGCGTACGTTGAGCAGCGATGACCTGCGCTTCGCGCAGCATCACCTTCGCATCCTCAGCGGCCTCTACGGCGTGCTGCGCCCGCTCGATCTGATCCAGGATTACCGGCTGATGATGGGCACGCCCTTCGGTCTCGGCAAGGCGAAGGACCTCTATGCCTATTGGGGCGACCGCATCGCTGACGTGCTCAAGGCCGATCTGAGGAGGTCAGGAACGGATGTGGTGGTCAACCTCGCATCAGGCGAGTACACCAAGGCCGCGCTACTGCCGAAGCTCGGCGCGCAGGTGGTCACGCCGGAGTTCAAGGACAAGGTGGGCGGCGTGTACAAGCCCTTGCAGGTGTACGTGAAGCACCAGCGCGGGGCCATGGCACGCTTCATCATCCAGCGCCGTCTGCTCGATGCAGAGGGTATCAAGGGCTGCGATGCGAACGGCTATCGCTACTCAGATGAAGAGAGCACCGATGCGAAGTGGGTCTTCCTGCGCGACAAGCGGCCGCCGTTGGTGACGAAGAAGCTCGCGGGCGGCCGGGTACGCTAACGTGGAGCGTGCACCGGGGCTTCGACGCGGAGCAGTTAATGCCCTGTCCATGAGCTCCCTGCGCTGCTCCGGCGTCGCGATCGTCGCCCATGTTGTTGTGGGGAACGCTACTTCCCAGAATGCGGATGTGCAGGTCCTGCGCCTCCTCCGGTGTTGGAAGCACGCCTTCGTCGCCGGCTGGTCGCTGCTGTGGACACCGCACACCTGTGATCTCCTGGTCCGCGGCACTGGCATGCGCCGGTTGTCCAGTGATGGCCCCGCCCCGGGTATTGCCGTGCGATAGGCATGCTGATGTCTCTTCCCTGGCTTTCGCCCATCAAGGTCCCACGCGTGAGGTCAAGCATGGGGTGTGCCGCGCGCGGGCGGTCCAGTGCGAAGCGCAGGTTGGCGGCACCGCGTTCCCAGTTCATCCGCCGCACCACCTGGGCCACGACGGTCAAGGGCAGGGGCTCATCGGTGGGCCGTTCGTGCTGTGTGCTCACCACGCACCGGCCAGCGTGGGCGAGTGTTTCGGCCAGGTGGCTGTGGGACAGATAGGAGCCGGGGCGGTTCTCGGTCCATCCATGGTTGAAGAAGATGATCGGCCTCCCCTCTGCGAAAGGGTCGTCCAGGTGGATCTTCAGCAGGCCGAAGTCGCCGAGCGGGTATGCCTACAGGGTGCTGGGCCCGATGTCGCGCCGCATGTCGGCGGTGGCGGGCCGGTTGATCAGGGGCGCGAAACCCGCCATGGTGCTGTCGTAGCCCGCGAGGCCGGTCTTATCATGGCAGAACTCCGGATCAGGTGTGAACCAAGCGCCCAGCGCGGCGGCATCGTGGGCGTTGATGGCGGAGAAGAGGGCGCTGTCGAGGCCGGAGATGAGGACCTCCGGAGCAGAGACCTGAGCGATGGTCGCGGTGAGAACACCGCTGATCAAGAGGAATGAGGCGGCACCGATCACGGCCAGAGAGGAAATGAGCGTCGGTTCGTGCCCGCCCCGTCCATCTTCGCCGATCGAACACGCTTGATCGGTGATGGGTTCCTCCTGCACACGATCCGCCCGTCCGCCCAGGGCCGCCCAACCCTTCCGCCTCCCTAACTTCGTGCCCCTCAAGCGAAAGCGGGATGTTCGAGAACCTCAGTGACAAGTTGGAGAGGGCCTTCAAGGTCCTCAAGGGCCAGGGCCAGATCAGCGAGATCAACGTGGCGGAGACCGTGAAGGAGATCCGCCGGGCGCTGCTCGATGCCGACGTGAACTACAAGACCGCCAAGGATTTCACCGACCGGGTGAAGGCCAAGGCGTTGGGCCAGAACGTGCTCACCGCGGTGAGCCCCGGCCAGTTGCTCACCAAGATCACCCACGACGAGCTGGCCGAGCTGATGGGCGGGCAGAGCGCCGGCATGAACATGGGCGGCAACCCCACGGTGGTGCTCATGAGCGGTCTGCAGGGCTCCGGCAAGACCACCTTCAGCGGCAAGCTCGCCAACCACATCCGCAAGAAGGGCAAGCGCCCCCTGCTGGTGGCGTGCGACGTGTACCGCCCTGCGGCCATCGACCAGTTGGAGACCTTGGGCAAACAGCTCGACATCCCCGTTTACAGCGAACGGGCCAACAACGACCCGGTGGCCATCGCGCAGAACGCCATCGCCTACGCCAAGCAGCACGGCTTCACCGCCGTGATCGTGGACACCGCCGGTCGTCTGGCGGTGGATGAGGCCATGATGGACGAGATCACCCGCGTCAAGAAGGCCATCCAGCCGCAGGAGACCCTCTTCGTGGTGGACGCCATGACCGGCCAGGACGCGGTGAACACCGCCAAGGCCTTCAACGACCGCCTCAACATCGACGGCGTGGTGCTCACCAAGCTCGATGGCGATGCCCGCGGCGGTGCGGCCCTCAGCATCCGCAGCGTGGTCGACAAGCCGATCAAGTTCATCGGCACCGGCGAGAAGATGGAGGCGTTGGACGAGTTCCACCCGGACCGCATGGCGGGGCGCATCCTCGGCATGGGCGACGTGGTGAGCCTGGTGGAGCGCGCGCAGGAGCA
>JADLBK010000247.1 GCA_020847755.1 Flavobacteriales bacterium
CGCCGAGACCGGCAACCATGTGGTGTGCGTGGACATCAACGAGGAGAAAGTGCTCCAATTGAAGGCCGGGCAGGTGCCCATCTACGAGCCGCACCTCGACGTGCTCTTCGAGCGCAACATCCGCCAGGGCCGCCTGCGGTTCACCACGGACCTGAAGGAGGCCGTGGCCCAGGCGCAGGTGATCTTCCTGGCCCTGCCCACCCCGCCCGGTGAGGACGGCAGCGCCGACCTGAAGTACGTGCTGGGCGTGGCCGACGACCTGGGTCGCATCCTCACCGACTACAAGGTGATCGTGGACAAGAGCACCGTGCCCGTGGGCACCGCCGAAAAGGTGCACGCTGCGCTGGCGCGGAACGCGAAGGAGGAGCTCTTCGACGTGGTGAGCAATCCCGAGTTCCTGCGCGAGGGCTTCGCGGTGGACGACTTCCTGAAGCCCGACCGCGTGGTGGTGGGCACCAGCAGCGAGCGTGCCCGCAAGGTGATGGAGGAGCTTTACAAACCCTTCGTGCGGCAGGGCAACCCCATCATCTTCATGGACGAGCGCAGCGCCGAGCTCACCAAGTACGCCGCCAACGCCTTTCTGGCCACCAAGATCACGTTCATGAACGAGATCGCGAACTTCTGCGAGAAGGTGGGTGCGGACGTGGACAAGGTGCGCATCGGCATCGGCACGGACACCCGCATCGGAAAGCGCTTTCTCTTCCCCGGCATCGGTTACGGCGGCAGCTGCTTCCCCAAGGATGTGCAGGCGCTGGCCCACAGTGGCGACGAAGCGGGCTACACCTTCGAGATCATCCGCAGTGTGATGGCCGTGAACGAACGCCAGAAGACGAGCCTGGTGGACAAGGTGAAAGCGCACTACGGAGGCTCGCTCACGGGGCGCCGGTTCGCCCTGTGGGGCCTGGCGTTCAAGCCGGACACGGACGACATCCGGGAAGCACCCGCCCTCTACATCATCGAGGGCCTGCTGAAGGCGGGCGCCCAGGTGGCCGCCTTCGACCCGGAGGCCATGCCCAACGTCCAGCGCATGCTGGGCGAGCGCGTCACCTTCGCCGCCGACGAGTACGAAGCCCTGCAGGGCGCCGATGCCCTGCTCATCGCCACCGAATGGGCCGAATTCCGTACGCCCGACCTCAAGCGGGTGGGCGAGCTGCTCAAGGAGAAGCTCATCTTCGATGGCCGCAACCTTTACGACCTCGACCACATGCGGAACAACGGTTTCACTTACGTGAGCGTGGGCCGGCAGACCGTGGGCGCGAAGAAGCCGGTGAACGCCTAGGACACACCATGCCACGCGAACGTGTCCTCATCACCGGAGCGGCCGGCTTCCTCGGCTCGCACCTCTGCGACCGGTTCATCAAGGAGGGGTACCATGTCATCGGCATGGACAACCTCATCACCGGCCGGCTGAAGAACATCGAGCACCTCTTCAAGCTGGAGCACTTCGAGTTCTACCACCACGACGTCTCCAGGTTCGTGTACGTGCCGGGGGAGCTGAAGTATATCCTGCACTTCGCCAGCCCCGCCTCGCCGATCGACTACCTGAAGATCCCGATCCAGACCCTGAAGGTGGGCTCCCTGGGAACGCACAACCTGCTGGGCCTGGCCAAGGCCAAGAAGGCGCGCATCCTGGTGGCCAGCACCAGCGAGGTCTACGGCGATCCGCAGGTGCATCCTCAAACGGAGGACTACTGGGGCCATGTGAACCCCATCGGTCCGCGCGGCGTGTACGACGAGGCCAAGCGCTTCCAGGAGGCCATCACCATGGCCTACCACACCTACCACGGGTTGGAGACGCGCATCGTGCGCATCTTCAACACCTACGGACCGCGCATGCGCCTCAACGACGGCCGCGTATTGCCCGCCTTCATCGGACAGGCCTTGCGTGGCGAGGACCTCACCGTGTTCGGCGATGGTTCGCAGACCCGCAGCTTCTGCTACGTGGACGACCTCATCGAGGGCATCCACCGCCTGCTGTTGAGCGACTACGCCGGTCCGGTGAACGTGGGCAACCCCGGCGAGATCACCATCAAGCAGTTCGCCGACGAGATCATCAAGCTCACCGGCACCACGCAGAAGGTGGTCTACAAGCCGCTGCCCAAGGACGACCCCATGCAGCGTCAGCCGGACATCAGCCTGGCGCGCAAGCTGCTGGGCTGGGAGCCGAAGGTGAGCCGCGCCGATGGGTTGAAGATCACCTACGACTACTTCAAGGGCCTCACCCCGGAGGAGCTCAATGAGAAGGAGCACTTCAGCTTCGAGGGGTACGTGAGGAAGTGAGGACAAGTAGCAAGTCACAAGGGACAAGGAGCAACCGGCAAGTCACAAGTGGCACCTTTGTCCCTTGACACTTGTCCCTTGTGACTTGACACTTTCATGACCCCTCTCCGCGTCGCCGGCGTTCCCGAGCCCTACAACCTGCCCTGGCACCTGGCCATGGAGCAGGGCCGTTTCGCGGAGGCGGGCATCGACCTGAAGTGGCACACGGTTCATGAAGGCACCGGCCGCATGTGCCAGATGCTGCGCGATGGCGAGCTGGACATGGCCGTGCTGGTGACCGAGGGCGCCGTGCGCGACATCCTCAACGGAGGTCCCCATCGCATCGTCAGCAGCTTCGTGGAGAGCCCGCTGCCGTGGGGCGTGCATGTGCCGGCACGGTCGGACCTGCGGGAGCCGGCCCAATTGAAGGGCGTTCCCTTCGCGATCAGCCGGCTGGGCAGCGGCAGCCACATCATGGCCATGCTCTACGCCGAACGCCTCGGTTGGCGTCCGGGACCGGAGGACCTGGTGGTGGTGCACAACATGGAAGGCGCCGCCGCGCGCATGGCCACCGGCGGACCGCTCATCTTCCTGTGGGAGACCTATGTCACCTCACGCTACGTGGACGCCGGCGTGATGCGCCGGGTGGACGAGGTGCGCGGCGACTGGCCGGGCTTTGTGATCGTGGCGCGGGAGGAGTTCTCGCGCACCCATCAGGGCGCCCTGCAGGAAGCCCTCGCCGTACTGGACCATGCCGTGCGCGGCCTCGACCACGGCGTGCACACCGTGGACCTGGTGATGCGGAACGCGGGTTTCCGGGAGGACCTGGCGCGGGAGTGGCTGGGGCATGTGCGGTGGCGGGTGGGGAGACCGGAGGAAGGATCCCTGCGTAAGTTGATGGCCACCTTGAATGACCTTGGGCTGGTGCCTGCGGGTCAGTGGTCGGCGGTGGTGTTCTAGGGTTTATTGCTTCTGCCAGCGCAGCGTGTGCCGCCGGCCGTCCTCAAGCCGCACCTCCACCACGTAAGTACCAGGGTTCAGGTCGTCCACGTCCACCGGGATGCCCTCGGTGACCGGGATGCCCTCCCTGATGGTGCGGCCCTGGGCATCCATCAGGCGCCATCGCGCCGAGCAACCCTGGAAGCCTGTGATCCGGAGGGTCGTACCGGGGTTTGGGTGAACACCGATGGTGGGACGGATGGCGGGTGGTCCGTGCAGGCCCACGGTCGATCGGCAGGGCTGCCCGGGTGGGAGTTGGATGTCCACGTCGCTGTAGCAGAGGAAGGTGGGCGTGTCGTATTCGATGATGATGGAGCAGTCATTGATGGATGGAAAGCGCGGGGTCATGCCGATCCGTTCCGCGATCGTCCACGGTGCACCCATGGCATTGCCGTTCTCGTCGATCACCACCACCGAGATGGTGAGAAGTGTGATGCCCTGGATGATCGTATCACCGGTGGCCACCACCTCCAACAGCCCATGGGGTGGGCAGTTCTCTGGATGCCCGATGGGCCACCAACGATCGCCCACTTGTGCGCCGAACCAGTAGAGGGTGTCCCATTGCGAGCCGTTACGCATGTAGACCACCCCGTCGTCGGCCAGGGTGAACTCATCCGTGGTGCTGGTGAACGGTTGCCCTCCGAACCCTAGGCCCTGATTGGTGACCGCGATGTGATGGGCGGTCAGGCCACCGATCAGAGTGTCGCCGAGGTACCGATGCTCGGCCTCGTAGTCGACCCCCCAGAGACCACCATAGTGGTAGACCCACACGGCCGCAGGCGGGCACCAGTCCTGGGGTTGTGCCGTTCCGGTGAAGGACAGGAGCAGGAGGAGTGAGATGCTGCGGAGCGTATGTGCATATCGCATGGCCGGCGGGCTTTGTGCTGAGCGCTCCATGTCGCCCTTCTCCACCGTGCGGATCGCGCCTGGCAGAGGGAGGTTCCGGAGGAGCACCATACCAAGGTAAGCGTCTGATCATCAGGTTGGTCATCGGTCGCCGCGAAGCGGTACCTTCGCAGCCCCTTCGGCCGCGCCATGTGCACATGCGCACATGCGCCCATATGCACATGAGCTACACTGCCCATCCCACCGCCGTGATCGACGACGGAGCGACCATCGGGGCCGGCACCCGCATCTGGCACTTCAGCCACATCATGCCGGGCTGCACCATCGGGGAGGGTTGCAACATCGGGCAGAACGTGGTGGTGAGCCCCGGCGTGACCCTGGGCCGCAACGTGAAGGTGCAGAACAACGTGAGCATCTACACCGGCGTGGAATGCGGCGATGACGTGTTCCTGGGCCCCAGCATGGTGTTCACCAACGTGATCAACCCGCGCAGCGCCGTGGCGCGCCGGGATCAGTATCTGCGGACGCGGGTGGGACGGGGGGCCAGCATCGGCGCCAACGCCACCATCGTCTGCGGGCACGACATCGGCGAGTTCGCCTTCATCGGCGCCGGCGCGGTGGTGACCAAGGAGGTGCCCGCCTACGCGTTGGTGGTGGGCAACCCCGCCCGGCGCATCGGCTGGATGAGCGAGCACGGCCACAAGCTGAGCTTCAACGAGGCGGGCGAGGCCACCTGCCCCGAGAGCGGGCAGCGCTACGAACTGAAGGAAGGCCGCGTATCCCGCATCGACTGAACCCATGAGCAGCGGTCCCCACGAAAAGGTGCGTTTCGCCGTCATCGGCTGCGGCCACATCGGCAAGCGCCACGCGGAGATGATCCAGCGCGACAGCGAGGCCGAGCTGGTGGCGCTCTGCGATGTTCGGCCCAGGGCGGAGCTGGGGCTTGACGGCCTCGACGTCCCCTTCTTCAGCGACGCGGAGGCGATGCTGCGCGACGTGCCCGGCATCGATGTGGTGAACGTGTGCAGCCCCAACGGCCTGCATGCGCGGCACAGCCTGCTGGCCCTGGAGCACCGCAAGCACGTGGTGTGCGAGAAGCCCATGGGCCTGAGCAAGGCCGACTGCGAGGCGGTGATCTACAAGGCCCTGCAGATGCACCGCCACGTCTTCGGTGTGATGCAGAACCGCTACAGCCCGCCGAGCCAGTGGATCAAGGGCGTGGTGGACCGCGGGCTTTTGGGCGACATCTATCTGGTGCAGGTGAACTGCTACTGGAACCGCGACGCGCGCTACTACAAGCCGGGCGGATGGAAGGGCACCGCCGAGCTCGACGGAGGCACGCTGTTCACCCAGTTCAGCCATTTCATCGACATCCTCTACTGGCTCTTCGGCGACATCACCGACATCCAGGGCCGCTTCGCCGACTTCAACCACGACGGGCTCACCGAGTTCGAGGACAGCGGGCTGGTGAACTTCCGCTTCCTCAACGGCGGCATGGGCTGCCTGAACTACAGCACCAGCGTGTGGGACCGGAACCTGGAGAGCAGCATGACCATCATCGGGTCCACGGGCAGCGTGAAGATCGGCGGCCAGTACATGGACCAGGTGGAGGTGTGCCACATCAAGGACTACACCATGCCCGCGCTCGCCCCCACCAACCCGGCCAACGACTACGGGGCGTACAAGGGCAGCGCGCAGAACCACCACTACATCATCCGCAATGTGGTGGAGACCATCAAGGGAAGCAACACCATGACCACCAACGCCCTCGAGGGCCTCAAGGTGGTCGAGATCATCGAACGCATTTACGAGAAGAGGGATGAGCAGCAGTCTGTATGACCGCCTTGTGCGGAAGGAGGCGAAGCTGGCGGTGATCGGCCTGGGCTACGTGGGCCTCCCCATCGCGCTGGCCTTCGCGCGGAAGCTGAAGGTCGTGGGCTTCGACATCAACCAGAAGCGCGTGGACATGATGCGCCGAAACGAGGACCCGAGCAACGAGCTCGCGCCGTCCGAGTTCGAGGGCTGCGACATCCACTTCACCGCGGACCTCAGCGAACTGAAGGACGTGGAGTTCTTCATCGTGGCGGTACCGACACCGATCGACGACCAGAACATCCCCGACCTGCGGCCGCTGCTGGGCGCCACGCGCACGGTGGGGCAGGTGCTGAAGAAGGGTGATCATGTGGTGTACGAGAGCACGGTCTACCCCGGATGCACCGAGGAGGACTGCGTGCCCCTGCTGGAGAGCCTCAGCGGGCTGAAGTCCGTCACCGATTTCAAGGTGGGCTACAGCCCCGAGCGCATCAACCCCGGCGACAAGGAGCACACGCTGGAGCGCATCGTGAAGGTGACCAGCGGCTGCGATGCCGAGAGCGCCGAGACGGTGGCCAGGGTGTATGAGCTCGTC
>JADLBK010000248.1 GCA_020847755.1 Flavobacteriales bacterium
AAGGTGGTGAAGGACATCCGGTGATCCGGGTCAACCCGCCTCCTCCAGCGCCCGCAGGTACTTGTCGATGTACAGCTCGATGTTGCGCGCCTTGTACTGCATCACGTAGCGCGGGTGCTCCAGGGCGATGATGCGGTCGAACAGGCCCAGGCGTTCGTTCAGCCTGCTGAAGTAGGCGGCGTTCTTCCCGGTGCCGATGCAGAGCACGGTGTCCGTGCGCATGCCGCAGCCCACCAGGGTGCGCAGCCAGCGCTCCACGAAGGGGGTGACGGCGGCCTCGAGGGCCTTGTCGTCGTAGTAGTTGAGGTTGACGGCCGAACCGTTCGGGCCGTTCTTCACGAAGCCGAGCGGGCAGATGGCGTGCACGTACACCCGGCCATAGAACGCTTCCGTGCCGCCGGCCGCGCGCACCATGCGGTAGAAGAAGTCGCTGCTGGGCTCGTGGGTGCGCAGGCCGTGCACAGGGATGCCGAGGTCGCTCTCGCAGCGTTTGGTGTCGGTGAAGGAGAGGCCGGTGCTTCCAGCGCCCAGTCGTCCCGGATTGATGCCGAGCATGAGCGTGCGCGGTCGGTCGTCGCTGTAGTAGGTCCGGTGGAAGTCGGTGACGATGCGGCGCACTTCCGCCCCGTGCGGGCCGTTGAAGGGGTCGAGCACCCCCACGCCGGGCGGCAGTTCGACATCGGCCAGGCTGAGGTCCAACACGGTGTGGAGCAGACGGTCGGCGAGCATGGGCAAAAGGTAGTGCGGCAGGGTGACCATGGTCACTGGAACCGGGCCCGGGCCGGCCGCAGCTTTGCATCACCGAGCCGGCAGGGCCGGCCCAACGAACCGCACCATGACCATCAAGCAGATCTACACCGGGTGCATCGCCCATGCGGCATACTACCTGGAGAGCAATGGCGAAGCGGCGATCTTCGATCCGCTGCGCGAAGTGCAACCCTACATCGACCGCGCCACGGCGGACAAGGCGGCGATCAAGTACGTCTTCGAGACGCACTTTCACGCCGACTTCGTGAGCGGCCACCTGGACCTGGCGAAGAAGACCGGAGCCACCATCGTGTACGGCCCCACGGCCAAGCCCGGCTTCGCGGCGCATGTGGCCACCGACGGCGAGCTGTTCAACGTCGGCAAGGCGAAGGTGAAGGCGATCCACACGCCGGGCCACACCATGGAGAGCACCACCTACCTGGTGATCGATGAGCACGGAAAGGAGCACGGCCTGATCACCGGCGACACGCTCTTCATCGGGGATGTGGGCCGGCCCGACCTTGCGCAGCACGTGATCGCCGACCTTACGGAGGACAAGCTCGCCGGGCAGCTCTACGACTCGCTGCGCAACAAGATCATGCCGCTGAGCGATGACCTCATCGTGTACCCCAACCACGGGGCCGGAAGCGCCTGCGGCAAGATGATGAGCAAGGAGACCACCGACACGCTGGGCAACCAGAAGCGCACCAACTACGCGCTGGACCCGAAGCTCACCAGGGAGGAGTTCAAGAAGGTCCTGCTCACCGGCCTCACGCCGCCGCCGGGTTACTTCCCGAAGAACGTGCTGATGAACATCCAGGGCTACGAGAGCCTGGACACCGTGATGGAACGCGGCAGGCGCGCGCTGGACGTGGCGGCCTTCGAGCTGGTGGCCAACGAGGAGCGCCCGCTGGTGCTGGACACGCGACCCGCGGCCGTCTTCGCCCAGGGCTTCATCCCCAACAGCATCAACATCGGCCTGGACAGCAACTTCGCCATGTGGGTGGGGGAGATGATCACCGACATCAAGCAGCCCATCCTGCTGGTGACCGAGCCCGGCAAGGAGGAGGAGAGCATCATCCGCCTGAGCCGCGTGGGCTATGACCACACCATCGGCTACCTCGCCGGCGGGTTCGAGGCCTGGAAGGCTTCGGGCAAGGAAGTGGACGCGGTGTCGCGCATCACGGCGGAGGAGTTCGCGAAGCGCCACGCCGGCAAGCCGCTCGTGTTCGACGTGCGCAAGAAGAGCGAGTACGACAGCGAGCATGTGGAGGGCGCGGTCAATGTGCCGCTCAACCGCATCAACGACCACCTCACCGAGTTCCCGAAGGACAGGCCCTTCATCCTGCACTGCGCCGGTGGCTACCGCAGCATGATCGCCGCGAGCATCCTGAAGGCGCGCGGATGGAACGACTTCGTGGACGTGGACAGCGGCTTCAACGGGATCAAGATGACCGGCGTGAAGGTGACGGAGTACGTGTGCCCGACGACCTTGCTGTGAGCCTTGTGCAAGGATGGATGTGGAGCCCCGGTCGGAAGGCCGGGGCTTCTTTTTGCATCAGTCTGACCGCCGTCAGCCGCGCACCCGGCCGCGCCCCTACCTTTGCCGACGCATGAACGTGTGGCTTCGCCTCGGCCTGCTGCTCTGGATCCAGGTGCATCTGGTGAGCCCGGAGCTGGTGAAGCTGCCCATGCTGTTCGTGCATTACGCGGACCATCTCCAGCAGCAGGACGAGCTCTCCTTCGCCGACTACCTGGGCCACCACTACACCGATGAGGCCCACGAGGAGAGCGATCACCCAGGGCACGGCGCGCTGCCCTTCCACCATCACCACCACGGTGTGGTGGCCGACCACTGCAGCACCAAGGTGCTCACCTCCGATCCCCTGGCGGTGGTGAACTTCCCCGAGGCCGCGGCGGATCGCGATCGGCCTCTCCCGGTCGCCGGCAGGCTGTTGTGCGGCCACGTGGGTTCGCTGCTGAGGCCGCCCCGCGTGCTGGCCTGAGCCCAGGCCGCACCTTCCTGTTCCCGATGGTCCGGCCGAGCCGGTGACCCGCATCGCACGGGGCGCCGCTGTCCTCCCACTTCAACCCGCCTCCCATGCTGGAACGCATCATCGCATTCTCCATCCAACAGAAGCTCATCGTGGGCCTGCTCGTGCTGGGCCTCATCGCCTATGGCGCCTACGAGGTCACACGGCTGCCCATCGATGCCGTGCCCGACATCACCAACAACCAGGTGCAGGTGATCACCGTGAGCCCCGCGCTGGGCGCCGGCGACATCGAGCGCCTCATCACCTTCCCCATCGAACAGGCCACGCGCAACGTGCCCGGCATCATCGAGCAGCGCAGCTTCAGCCGCTTCGGGCTCAGCGTGGTCACCATCGTGTTCGACGATGTCACCGATGTGTACTGGGCGCGTCAGCAGGTCACCGAGCGCCTCACGCAGCTCACCATCCCCGAACATCTGGGCAAGCCCGAACTAGGCCCCGTGACCAGCGGTCTTGGAGAGATCTACCAGTACGTGGTGAAGCCCATGCCCGGTTACGAGGGCCGCTACACGCCCATGGAGCTGCGCACCATCCAGGACTGGATCGTGCGCCGCCAGCTCATCGGCACCGAGGGTGTGGCCGATGTGAGCAGTTTCGGCGGGCTGCTGAAGCAGTACGAGATCGCCGTGGACCCCGAGCGGCTCGGCGCCATGGGCATCACCCTGGCCGACGTGTTCGACGCGGTGGCCCGCAACAACGCCAACACGGGTGGCGCGTACATCGAGAAGGGGCCGCAGCTGCTCTTCATCCGCACCGAGGGCCTGCTCGAGGACATGGACGGCATCCGCACCATCCAGGTGAAGGTGCTGCCCGACCACACGCCGGTGCTGCTGCGCGATGTGGCCGAGGTGCGCCTGGGCACCGCCACCCGCTACGGTGCGCTGGTGCACGACCAGGAGGAGGCCACCGGCGCCATTGTGATGATGCTGAAGGGCGCCAACTCCAGCGACGTGGTGGCCCGCGTGAAGGAGCGCATCGCGCAGATCCAGAAGTCCCTGCCCGAAGGCGTGGAGATCGAGCCCTTCCTGGACCGCACCAAGATGGTGAACAACGCCATCCACACGGTGGAGACCAATCTTCTGGAAGGTGCGCTGATCGTGGTGCTCATCCTGGTGCTCTTCCTGGCCAACCTACGCGCCGGCCTTGTGGTGGCCTCGGTGATCCCGCTGGCCATGCTCTTCGCCGTGATCATGATGAACCTGTTCGGCGTGAGCGGCAACCTCATGAGCCTCGGCGCGCTCGACTTCGGCCTCATCGTTGACGGGGCCGTGATCATCGTGGAGGCGGTGCTGCACCATATGCATGGCGGGTCTCACCGCAGCGCAGGTCGGCTCGGCCAGGCGCAGATGGACGAAGTGGTGCGCAGCAGCGCCAGCCGCATGATGAACTCCGCCATGTTCGGCCAGGTGATCATCCTCATCGTGTACCTGCCCATCCTGTCGCTGCAGGGCATCGAGGGCAAGATGTTCAAGCCCATGGCGCAGACCGTGGCCTTCGCCGTGCTCGGCGCCGCGCTGCTCTCCCTTACCTACGTGCCCATGATGAGCGCGCTGTTCCTGAGCAAGCGCACCGACGCGCCGCCCACCTGGACCGACCGTATGATGGACCGGCTGGGCGGCGCCTACCGCCGCTGGCTGGACCGCGCCATCGCCAAGCCCATGCGGCTGGTGGCCGGTGCGGCGGTGCTGCTCGTGGTGGCCGGCGGCATCCTGGGCTCCATGGGCGGCGAGTTCATCCCCGAACTGGAGGAGGGCGACTTCGCCGTGGAGACGCGCCTGCTCACCGGGAGCTCCCTCAGCGCCTCGGTGGACGCCTGCAAGAAGGGAGCCGGCATCCTGAAGACGCAGTTCCCCGAGGTGGTGAAGGTGGTGAGCAAGATCGGCAGCGGCGAGATCCCCACCGACCCCATGCCCATCGAGGCCGCCGACATGATGGTGATCCTGAAGCCCAAGAAGGAATGGACCAGCGCGAAGACCTTCGACGAGCTCGCCGAGAAGATGGGCGGTGCGTTGAGCGTGATCCCCGGTGTGAGCTTCGGCTTCCAATTCCCCGTGCAGATGCGTTTCAACGAACTGATGACCGGCGCGCGCCAGGACGTGGTGTGCAAGATCTTCGGCGAGGACCTCGACACGCTCGCGCACTACGCGCAGCGCCTGGGCACGCTCGTCAATACGGTGGAAGGCGCAAAGGACCTGTATGTGGAGCGCGTGGGCGGCCTGCCGCAGATCGTGGTGAAGCACGACCGCGGGGCGCTTGCGCGCTACGGCCTCGACGTGGAGGCGGTGAACGACGTGGTGCGCACGGCCTTCGCGGGCAGCGTGGCCGGCCAGGTCTTCGAGGGCGAGCGCCGCTTCGACCTGGTGGTGCGGGCCGCTGAGCAGAGCCGCACCGCGCTCGCGGACGTGCAACGCCTGCTGGTGCCCACGCCCATGGGCAAACCCGTGCCGCTGAGCCTGCTGGCCGAGGTGGATGTGATCGACGGCCCCAACCAGGTGCAGCGCGAGGACGCCAAGCGCCGCATCACCATCGGCTTCAACGTGCGCGGCCGGGACGTGCAGAGCATCGTGACCGACCTGCAGGGCAAGGTGGACGCGGACCTGAAGCTGCCTGCGGGCTACTTCATCACCTACGGCGGCACCTTCGAGAACCTCATCGAGGCCAAGCAGCGGCTCAGCGTGGTGGTGCCCATCGCGCTGCTGCTCATCCTGCTGCTGCTCTACTTCGCCTTCGGCAGCCTGAAGCTGAGCCTGCTGGTGTTCAGCGCGGTGCCGCTCAGCGCCATCGGCGGGGTGTTCGCCCTGTGGGGACGGGGCATGCCCTTCAGCATCTCGGCCGGCGTGGGCTTCATCGCCCTCTTCGGCGTGGCGGTGCTCAACGGCATCGTGCTCATCAGCGAGTTCGAGCACCTGCGCAAGGGCGGCATGAAGGACGTGGCCGAGCGCATCCGCAAGGGGACGGCCACCCGCCTGCGCCCGGTGCTGATGACGGCCAGCGTGGCCTCGCTCGGCTTCCTGCCCATGGCCCTGAGCAACGGCAGCGGCGCCGAGGTGCAGCGCCCGCTCGCCACCGTGGTGATCGGGGGCCTGCTCACCGCCACCTTCCTCACGCTCTTCGTGCTGCCTTCGCTGTACATGCTCGTCTTCCGCACGCGGAAGAACACGGGCGGTCCTGCTGCGGCGGCCACCATCGCGTCGGCCGTGCTCCTGCTCTTCGCACCCATGTCCACGCAAGCCCAATCCCCCGCGCGCGTGCTCACCGTGGAACAGGCGGTGGACAGTGCGCTGCGCAACAATCTGATGCTGCATGGATCCAGCCTGCGCGCCGATGCAGGGGAACGCATGGTCGGCGAAGCCTGGGACCTGCCGCGCGCGCAGGTCACTTATGAATACGGCCAGCTCAACACCAACGTCAACGACGACCGCCTCAGCATCGACCAGAGCCTGGCCTTCCCAACCGTGTATGGCCAGCGCAGGAAGATGCTGAAGCACAGCGCGGCCGGTCTGCGTTGGGAGCAGCGGTTGCACGAGCGCGAACTGCGCGTACAGGTGCGGCAGGCCTACCACGAAGTGCAGGTGCTCGAACGGATGCGCGCGGAGCTCGCCACGGCCGACAGCATCCACCAGGCCGCGGTGGCCGGTGAACAGCAGCGCTTCGACCTGGGGGCCGCCAATGCGCTGCAACGCGCCACGGCCCGCTCGCAGGCCATGCTCATCCGTGCACGTCTGCAGGAGGTGGAGGCCTCGCTCGCCCAGGCCAACGCACGCCTGCAGCAGCTGGTGAACAGTGCGGTGCCCGTACGCACGTTGCCCGGCGAATTGAAGCGGCTGCCGTCGGCCATCCCCGGGGACAGCGCCGTGAGCCGACATCCCCTGGTGCGGGCCATGCGTGAACAGGAACGCGCGGCGGAAGCGCGGTGGCGGTCCGAACGCAGCAGCATGCTCCCCGGGCTCACGCTCGGCGTATCATCCATGACGCTGAACGAGTCACCCTCCGTGCCGGACGGATCGGTGATCTACGGGCGTGGCGACCGCTTCACCACGGTGAAGGCAGGGCTCGGCATTCCCCTGGCCTTCGGCGCGCAGGACGCACGCACCAAGGCCGCACGCATCGACCACGAACGCGCATTGAACGAGGTGGACGTGCTGGAGCTGGAGATCCGCACGCGCCTGCAGCAATTGCGCGATCGCTATGCCGCCCAACTGGGACGCGTGGAAGCGCTGGAGCAGGGCGGCAGCCTGGAGGCGGCCCAACTGCGCAAGGCGTCGGAAGAGGCGTTCGTCAACGGGCAGATCAACCGCTTGGAATGGAGCCTGCTGAACGGGCAGGCCATTAACCTCACCCTGGAGCACCTCGATGCGCTCCTGGCCCTCGGCCGCATCAGCATCGAACTCGATTCCTACAACGAACAATGACCCCCACGCAGATCATGCGCAACGATATCATCCGCACGGACAAGGCCCAGGTGGCCATCCTGCCCTTGCTCATCCTGCTCTTCGCCACTGCCTGCTCTTCGGCTCCCGATCCGTCGCCCGAGGAACCCGCTCCGCATGCGGCGAACACCATCGCCCTTTCGCCCGAACAACTGAAGAACGCCGGCGTGGCCACCGGCCGGATCGAGCGCCGCTCGCTCGGTGTGCTGCTGCCCGTGCAGGGCGTGATCGAGGTGCCACCGCAGAACCTGGTGAGCGTGAGCGCACCGCTGGGCGGCTACCTGCGCAGCACGGACCTGCTCCCGGGCATGGAGGTGCAGCAGGGCCAGGCCCTCGCCATCCTCGAGGATGCGCGCTTCATCCAACTGCAACAGGACCACCTCGTGGCCCGGGGGCGTGTGGACCTGCTGCGCATGGACTTCGAGCGCCAGAAGGCCTTGAACGCGTCGA
>JADLBK010000249.1 GCA_020847755.1 Flavobacteriales bacterium
AGGTGGCGCACCTCGGGGTCGGCACCCAGGTTGCCGATCAGGATCACTTTGTTGACTCCGGACATGGTGGGTTATGGAAGAAGCCCAAAGGTAACCCCATCGGGCCCGTCACCCTGGGATCGTGGATAACTGGTCCTGGGCGAAGAGGCCCTTCGAGCGCCGGTGGACGAGGTAGCGCTCGATCAGTCGGGGTACGGCGAACTGATCCAGCTCGGTGGCGGGAACGGACCGCCATCCGGGCGGTGTTGCGTAGGAAGGGGGCGGGGTCACCTCCCAGAACCGCGCCTGCAGCACCTGATGGCTCAGCACATGGCGGGCCGGGCCATGCTGGCCGGTCACCTTCCACCCCGCGCCCAGCCCGTCACGCAGGGCCTTCCGGAACGACAACAGGTCCAGGGGCGCCTCCGATTCAAGCAGCGGCGGTTCGTACAGCCCCTGCCAGATGTCCCGGGCTTCACGCTTCCGGAGCACCAGGCCGCCCTCCACGTCGATGCACAGGTAGTTGAAGTGGCGCTCGCGCACGGTGGTACGACCGGCCTTCACCGGCAGCTGGGCGATGCGGCCCTCGCGCCGGGCGATGCAAGGTGTGGCTACGGGACATTCGGCACAACGCGGTGCACGCGGCAGGCAGATGGTGGCCCCCAGCTCCATCACGGCCTGGTTGTGGTCGCCGGGGTGGACCGGGTCGAGCAGTTCGCCGGCGAGGGCGGCGAACTCCCGGCGCCCCGCCGTGGAGCCGATGGGTGTGGCGATGCCGAAGACCCGGGCCAGGACGCGGTACACATTGCCGTCCACCACGGCTGCGGGGCGATCGAAGGCGATGGAGGCGATGGCGGCGGCGGTGTAGTCGCCCACCCCCTTCAGCGCACGCAAGCCGTCGACCGTGTCGGGGAACCGTCCCCCAAGATCGTTCACCACGGAACGCGCCGCGGCGAGCAGGTTCCGGGCGCGGCTGTAGTAACCCAGGCCCTGCCAGAGCCGCATCACGTCGTCGTCCGGGGCGGCGGCCAGGTGGTGCACCGTGGGGTAGTGCTCCGCGAAGCGATCATAATAGGCCGTCCCCTGGTCGACCCGGGTCTGCTGCAGGATGACCTCGCTGAGCCAGATGCGGTACGGGTCGCGGGTCCGGCGCCAGGGCAGGTCGCGGTGGCCGGCGGCGTACCAGCCGAGCAGGGCCTTGCTGAACCAAGAACGGCTTGACATCCAAGCACAAAGATGCATTGCGCGGTATGGAAAGAACCCTATCTTTGCGCCCCCAAAAAGTCTGAAGGGCATGACGAAGGCAGAACTGGTCGGCATCATCGCAAAGCGCACCGGAGTGGAGCGGAATGCCGTGCTTGTGACCATCGAGGCCTTCATGGAAGAGGTGAAGGTCAGCTTGGAGAAGGGTGAGGATGTGCATCTGCGCGGTTTCGGCAGCTTCGTGGTGAAGCACCGGGCCCAGAAGACCGGCCGCATCCTGAGCCAGAACACCACCATCGTCATCCCCGCCCACGACGTGCCCGCCTTCAAGCCGGCGGACGTGTTCGTGGACCGGGTGAAGAACCGCCCGGCGAAGGGATGAGGCGTTGGGGCACCGTTCACTACCTGGCCTTGGCCGGGGCGTTGGCGGTGGTCGTTCTTTTGTTCCTGCTGCCCCGCACACCGCGCACGGCGCCCGCTCCCGAACAGACGGCCGTCGCGCCCGATGACCTGCAACGCCGCCTCGATGAGGCGGTGGCCCTGGTGAACGGCCAGGAGCCCATGCAGGGCATCATGCTGCTCCGTCAACTGGCCGAGGAGCATCCGGAGCGGCCCGAGGTGCACTGGCATCTGGGCCTCTTCAGCCTGCAGAGCGGGCAGGTGGACAAGGCCGCGGCCCGCTTCCGCAAGGTGGTGGAGCTGGACACGGCCGGCACGCTTCCCGAAGCGTGGTCCATGCTGGGGCAGAGCTACGCGATGATGGACAGCATCCTGCCGGCCATCGAAGCGTTGACACGGTACAGGCAATTGACGCCCGACCCCGAGGCCCAAAAGGCCACGGACAAGGCATTGGAGGAATTGAAGATCAACCTAGACGAACAGGACCATGCCCTGCGGTAAGAAGCGGAAGCGCCACAAGATGGCCACCCACAAGCGCAAGAAGCGCCTGCGGAAGAACCGCCACAAGAAGAAGCTCCGGTAGGACGCTTCAGCCGATCGCCGGGGCCGTGCCCTGAGCGGCACGCGCCCGGTCGGCGTCGGCTGCGCACATCCCTAAGGATCGTGCCTGAACCCCCTACATCACTCCTCCGGTGAGCGTCGACCTCGTCATCCGCTCCTCGGCCGGTGAGGTCGCCCTCGCCCTGCTCCGCACCGTGCCCGGGCGTCAGCATCCCGTGCTCATGGAGCTCCACCGCGAGCGCACAGAGCGTGGGTTCACCGTCGGCGACATCCACCTGGCCAAGGTGCGCAAGGTGGCCCCGGGCCTCAATGCCGCCTTTGTCGATGTGGGGCATGAGAAGGACGCCTTCCTGCACTACTTCGACCTGGGACCGCAATACCGCAACAGCTTCAAGTTCGCCAAAGGGGCCGTCAGCGGCACCATCACCTCCAGCGACCTCTCGGGCTGGAAGCTGGACCCCGACATCAGCAAGGATGGCAAGGTGGCCGAGGTGGTCAGCGCCAGCCAGAGCGTGCTGGTGCAGATCGCCAAGGAGCCCATCAGCACCAAGGGTCCCCGCCTCACCGCCGAGGTCACCCTCGCCGGCCGCTACATGGTGCTGGTACCCTTCACCAACAAGGTGAGCATCTCCACCCGCATCAAGGACGAGGAGGAACGCCGGCGGCTCAAGGACCTGATGCAGCGGATCCGGCCCGCCAACCATGGCGTCATCATCCGCACCAACGCCGAGAACAAGCGCACCGAGGACCTGGAAGCCGACCTGAAGAACCTGCTCCAGCGTTGGGACACCTGTTTCCACAACCTGCGGAACGCCATCCCGCCCAAGCGCGTGCTGGGCGAGATCGACCGCACCAGCGCCGTACTGCGCGACCTGCTCAACAAGGATTTCACCAGCATCCACGTCAACGACGAGGCGCTCACCGATGAGGTGCGGCAGACATTGGAGCGCATCGCCCCGGAGAAGGCCGGCATCGTCAAGGCCTACAAGGGCAAACTGGACATCTTCGACCAGTTCGGGGTCAACAAGCAGATCAAGCAGGCCTTCGGCAAGCAGGTGATGCTGCCCAGCGGGGCCTACCTGATCATCGAGAAGACCGAGGCCATGCACGTCATCGACGTGAACAGCGGCGCGCGCAAGGGCGGCAATCAGGACCAGGAGAAGAACGCCCTGGACATCAACGTCGAGGCGGCCCGCGAGATCGCCCGGCTGCTGCGGCTGCGCGACATGGGCGGCATCATCGCCATCGACTTCATCGACCTGTACGACGCCAACAACCGGCGCGAACTGCACAAGGCCCTGAAGGATGCCATGGCCGATGACAAGGCCAAGCACAACGTGCTTCCGCCCTCCCGCTTCGGCGTGATCGAGCTCACCCGCCAGCGCGTGCGTCCCGAGACCGAGATCGACACCACCGAGAGCTGCCCCACCTGCGGCGGCAGCGGCGAGGTGGGCGCCCCGGTGCTCATCATCGACGGGATCGAGAACGCCTTGAACCACCTGCTGGTGGAGAAGGACATGAGCGGCCTCACCCTGCGCGTGCATCCCTTCATCGCCGCCTACCTCACCAAGGGGCTGCCCAGCGTGCAGCACCGTTGGTGGTGGCGCTGGCGCAAGTGGGTCAAGGTGGTGGGCGAGGGCTCCAGCCAATACCTCGACTTCCGGGTGGTCGATGCCTCGGGCAAGGACATTCCTCTTTAGTCCGGGCCTGCGGCGCAAGGCGTAATTTCGCGGCCGCCTCACCCGGATGATCACCATCGACAAGATCGACGCGCTGCGCGAGCGGCTCGATGCCCTCAAGGGCTACCTCGCCATCGAGGACAAGCGCGGGCTCATCCTCGAGGAGGAGAAGTACACCCACGACCCCGACTTCTGGAACGACCAGAAGAAGGCCCAGGCCACCATGAAGAAGATCCGCGAGCTCAAGCGGTGGGTGGAGCTGTACGAAGCGGTGAAGCGCGAACTGGACGACGCGGAGGTGATGTTCGACTTCTTCAAGGCCAAGGAGGTGAGCGAGCAGGAGCTGGAAGCCCAGTACGCCAAG
>JADLBK010000250.1 GCA_020847755.1 Flavobacteriales bacterium
AGCACCTCGACGCGGCCGGCATCGGGACGCAGCAGGCGCACGATGCACTTGATGAGCACGCTCTTGCCGCTGCCGCTCTTGCCCAGCACCATCACGTTCTCGCCGCGGAACAGGTCGAGGTCGAAACCGCGCAGCACCTGGTTGGTGCCGAAGGCGACGTGCAGGTCGCGCACGGCGATGACACGCTCGGCGGGTGGTGTCGCGGTGGTGGTCATCACGTAAGACCCAGCAGGTCGGTGATCTGCACGGCGATGAGGTCGAGGATGAAGATGAGCAGGCTGGCCACCACCACGGCGCTGTGCGCGCTGCGGCCCACGCCCTCGGTGCCCTTGGCCGTGGTGAAGCCCTTGTAGCAGCCCACCAGGCCGATCGCGAAACCGAAGAAGTAGCTCTTGGCGAAGGCCGGCAGGAAGTCGCCGTACTCCAGCGAATCGAACACCTGCCGGTAGAAGAGCGGCCAGCTCACCGTGTCGCGGATGTTGACGCCCACCCAGCTGGCCCAGATGGCGATGGCGTCCGCCAGCACCACCAGCACGGGCAGCATCAGCGTGGTGCTCCAGATGCGGGTGACGGCCAGGTAGCGGAAGGGGTTGGTGCCGCTCACCTCCATGGCGTCGATCTGCTCGGTGACCTTCATGCTGCCCAGCTCGGCGCCCATGCTGCTGCCGATCTTGCCCGCGCAGATCAGCGCCGTGATCACCGGGGCGATCTCGCGCACCACGCTGATGGCCACCATGGCCGGCAGCATGCTCTCCGCCCCGAAACGCGCCAGCGTGGGCCGGCTCTGCACGGTGAGCACCAGGCCCATGATGAAGGCCGTGATGCCCACCAATGGGAGCGACTGATAGCCGTTGATCGCGGCCTGGCGCATCAGCTCGCGCCACTCGAACCGCGCATGGAACGCGTTCCGGAAGAAGCGCCCGGCGAAGCCGACGAGCTCACCCGCCTCGATCGCAAAGGCCTGGAACCCGCTGCGCTCCGCCATGCGGGCAAAATACGGCGCTCCGATCGGCCCGGGACTGACGCAGCGCAGCGGACATCCTCCGACCATCGGCACCGGGCATTCCACATCGGTTCCCCGGGTTCCGGCACGGTCGGTATCCGGAGATCGTCCGCGTCCCCCACCTTCGGACCATGCCGCACATCACCCTTCCACCGGGCCACAGCCCGGGCATCAGCGGGCTGCTGATGTACCGCCCGGAGACCGCCGGCCCCCTGCGTGAGCTCGTGCAGGTCCTCCTGCTGGGCCCCAGCAGCCTCACCCCCGCCGAACGGGAGATCATCGCCGCCAGCGTCAGCTGGTGGAACGGCTGCCACTTCTGCCACACGAGCCATGCCGCCGCTGCCTGCGCCCATCTGGGCCGCGGGCCCGAGCTGATCGACGCCATCAAGGCGGGCCTGCCCGACGAACCGTTGAGCCCCAAGCTGCGCGCCCTGCTCCACATCGCACAGCTCACCCAGCAGGGTGGTCGGCAAGTGACCGAGGGGGCCGTCGCCGCGGCACGGGCCGCCGGTGCCACCGACATCGAGGTGCATGACACGGTGCTCATCGCCGCCGCCTTCTGCATGTTCAACCGCTACGTGGACGGGCTGAACACCTGGGCCTGGCCGGAGAAGGAGCGCTTCATGGAGATCGGACGGAAGATGGCCAAGGGCTACATGGAGCCTTACGTGCCAAGTGCCCCATAGCCCCTCCATCGCGTGGCACGGAGCTTGCCAAATGGGCCGGTGCTACCTTCACTCCTCCAATACCCCACACCCATGCGCAGCCTTCTTCCTCTCATGTTCCTGTTGACCAGCCTCGGCGCCAGCGCCCAGCGCGCCGGCGACAAGGTGCAGATCGAATCCGCCGGCAGCTGGTACCCCGGCAAGGTGCTCGAGGTGAAGGACGGCCAGTTCTTCGTGAGCTACGATGGATGGAGCGAGACCTTCAACGAATGGGTGGGCCCGGACCGCCTGAAGGGTGGCGCCACGGAAGCCCCGTCCGGCGGCCTGACGAAGTTCAAGGTCGGCGACAAGGTGGAGGTGGACTACGGCATGGTGCCCGAGCCCGCGACCGTGATCGCGGTGGGCGAGAACAAGTACCACATCAAGTTCGACAACAGCCTCTTCGGCGACAAGTGGGTCACCGAGAAGGAGATCAAGAAGCTCTGACCGGGTCTGCGGCCTGAAGCGCGCGTGCGGGATCCGCTACCTTGGCGGAACAACCCCGCGCCGATGATCCGGACCCTGACCCTGTCCCTCCTTGTCACCGCCCTTGCACCCGCCGTCGCGCAGACGGTGCAGAAGTGCTGCGGCACCAGCAACAGCACCTTCCTGCTGGGCAACGTGGGCACCGCCCCGCACACCCAGAGCCTGTACCTGCCCGGCGACCTGACGAACGCCTCGGCCGGCGAGATCACCCGGCTCTACTACCGGTACGGCACCACCGGCGTGGCCAACGGCAACACCCTGGGCGACATGCTCGTGCGTATGGGCCAGACCACCGCCACGACCTTCAGCGGGGGCACCACCTTCTTCACCGGGCTCGACACCGTGCTCCAGCTCGCCGCCTTCGACATCCCCCCGGGCACCTCGGGGGATTGGTTCGTGATCCCCATGCAGACGCCCTTCCTCTTCGACCCTGCGCAGACGCTGATCGTGGACATCCACTTCACCAGCAGCACCACCACGAACTTCGGCTGCTATGGCACCACCAACAACGACCGCAAGCTCTATTCGCTGAGCCCCACCGACATCACGGGCATCACCACGAGCACCACCTGGCAGGACATCGGCTTCGACCTCAACACCAGCACGGGCCTCGAAGAGCCGGATGCGTTGCGGGCCGCCGTGTTCCCCAACCCCGCCGAGGATGTGCTGATGCTGCAGGTGGATGGTGGTACGCCCACGGAGGTGGAGGTCCTCGACCTGCATGGCCGTCCGCTTCCGGTGACCGGCACCGCCCTGCACAGCACGCCCATGCTGCTCGATGTGGCCGCTCTGCCCGCAGGCCTCTACCTGGTGCGGGTGCGCAGCACGGACGGCCGCACCGGTCAGGCGCGTTGGATGAAGCGCTGAGCACCGAGCGGCACGGACGCTCCGCCCGCCCGATCTTCGCACCGTGGGCGCCTTCGGCTACTATCTCTCCCTGCCCTTCCTCCTTGCCGTGGCGTGGCTGCCCATGCCACTGCTGTACCTGCTGAGCGATGGCCTCTTCATGCTGCTCTTCCACCTGCTGCGCTACCGCCGCAGGGTGGTGCGCACCAACCTGCGCAACAGTTTCCCGGAGCGCGATGCCGCCGCCCTGGCCCGCATCGAGCGCGACTTCTACCGGTGGTTCTGCGACCTGACGCTGGAGACCCTGAAGACCCTGACCATCACCCCGGCGCAGGTGAAGCGGCTGGTGCGGACCGAAGGCGAGGAGGTGCTGCGGCGCCATTACGATGCGGGGCGGAGCATCATCATCGTGATGGGGCACTGGGGCAACTGGGAACTGGGCGGGGCGCGCTTCAGCCAGATCGGCCTGCACCGCCTGAACGTGATCTATCACCCCCTGCAGAACCCGCACTTCGACCGGCTCATCGTGCATATGCGCACCCGGCTCGGCAACGGCCTCTACCCCATGGCCGACACCCTGAAGTGCATGGTCCGCGACCGGCATCAAGTGACCGCCACGGCCTTCATCGCCGACCAGACCCCTCCGCCGGAGCGCGCCTACTGGACCACCTTCCTGAACCAGGACACCCCGGTGTTCCGGGGCACCGAGAAGATCGCCCGGAAGCTGGGGCGGCCCGTGGTGTACTGCGGCATCGACCGCGAGGCGCGGGGCTGTTACGTGATGCGCTTCGAGGACCTGGTGCCCGATCCGAAGGCCACCCCGGAGGGCTTCATCAGCGAGGCCCACACCCGCCGGTTGGAGCAGGACATCCGCCGCAGGCCCGCGTTCTGGCTGTGGTCCCATCGCCGGTGGAAGCACATCCGACCGGCCGCCTGACGATCGACCGACCGGAACTTGCTCGTGAGGGCTATTTTTGCTCCCATGCGCGACGGAAAGGACCTCATCCTGGCCACCCGCGTCTTCGCACACGAGATCCGGTGGAAGAGCTGGTGGCACGTGTTCACGAGCCTGGTGGTGCTGGCCGCAGGCTACACGGTGGTGTTCGGCACCGACCCCTGGTGGAGCCGGGCGCTGGGCAGCGTGCTGGTGGCCCTCACCCTCGGACGGATCTTCGTGATCTACCACGACTACCTGCACCACGCGATCCTGCAGAAGTCGCACCTGGCCAAGGGATTCTTCACCCTCTTCGGCCTGTTCATGCTGGCCCCGGTGAGCATCTGGGAGCGCAGCCACAACTACCATCACGCCCATAACAGCAAGCTGTACACCAGCAGCATCGGAAGCTATCCGGTGGTCACCACCGAAAGGTTCCTGTCGAGCTCGAAATTCGAGCAGCGCGTCTACCTCTTCATCCGGCATCCGCTCACCATCGCCATGGGCTACATCTTCATGTTCCTCTACGGCATGTGCATCCGCAGCCTGGTGAACAACACGGGACGCCACTGGGACAGCATCGTGGCGCTGGTCCTGCATGTGGCCTTCGCCGTCGTGCTGGTGCTCTTCACCGGCTGGAGCGGTTTCCTCTTCGGCTTCCTGCTGCCCTTCCTGATGGTCCTGAGCCTGGGCGCCTACCTCTTCTATGCCCAGCACAACTTCCCCGGGGTGACCTTCGCCGACAAGGAGGGCTGGACCTACGCCAGCGCCGCGCTGGACAGCAGCAGCCACATGAAGATGAGCCCGGTGATGCGCTGGTTCCTGGCCAACATCGGCTACCACCACATCCACCACCTCAACCCGCGGATCCCCTTCTACCGCCTGCCCGAGGTGCATGCCGCCATTCCCGAGCTGCAGCACGCGAAGACCACCAGCCTGTGGCCGTGGGACGTGGTGAAGTGCCTGCGCCTGAAGGTGTGGGACCCCGTGCAGCAGCGGATGCTCACCGGTCGTGAGTTGCGCCGCGCCATGGCCGCCGCCTGATCCACAGGCGGCCGTCAGCCTCCACGGACCGCTGGGACCGCCCGACGGCGCACGGCTATCTTCGCCGCCGCACCCATCCCGGCGCACGCCCATGCTGACCTGCGAGCACATCGTGAAACGCTACGGCGCGCATACCGCGCTGGACGACGTCTCCCTCACCGTTCCCGCCGGTGGCATCTTCGGCCTGCTGGGTCCGAACGGGGCGGGCAAGACCTCGCTGATCCGCATCATCACCCGCATCACCGCGCCGGATTCAGGCCAGGTGCTGCTGGAGGGCCGGCCGATGACCGCCGCCGACGTGGCCCTCATCGGTTACCTGCCCGAGGAACGCGGGCTGTACAAGAAGATGAAGGTGGGCGAGCAGGCCCTCTACCTCGCCCAGCTCAAAGGACTGCCCAAGGCGGAGGCCCGCAAGCGCCTCAAAGCCTGGTTCGAGCGCTGGGAAATGACCGCCTGGTGGAACAAGAAGGTGGAGGAGCTCAGCAAGGGCATGGCCCAGAAGGTGCAGTTCGTGAGCACCGTGCTGCATGCGCCCAAGCTCCTCATCCTCGACGAGCCCTTCAGCGGCTTCGACCCCATCAACGCCGAGCTCGTGCGCCAGGAGATCCTGCGCCTGCGCAGCGAGGGCACCACCGTGATGCTGAGCACCCACAACATGGGCAGCGTGGAGGAGCTCTGCGACCACATCGCCCTCATCGACCGCAGCCGCAAGGTGCTCGACGGACGTGTGCGCGACATCCGCCGGCAGTTCGCCACCCGCACCTACCGCATCGAGCACACCGGCAACAAGGTGGCCTTCGCCAACGCCCTCTCCTTCACCGGCGAACTGCTGGAGCACACCGAAGGCGAGGAGTACAACACCGCCCGCGTCCGGCTGGCGCATGACTCCACCGTGAACGTGGTGCTGCGCCAGCTCCTGCCCGCCGTGGAGGTGCACGGTGTGCAGGAGGAGATCCCGCGCATGCACGACGTCTTCATCCACGCGGTGAACGCCCATGGTGCCGTGCCCGCCGACATGACCGAATGATCCGCCCCACGCCATGAACAAGATCCTCCTCATCATCCGGCGCGAGTTCATCACCCGTGTGCGGAAGCCGAGCTTCCTGATCATGACCATCCTGGGGCCGCTGCTCATCGCCGGCACCATGGTGGGCCTGGTGTACCTGGGCATGCAGGAGAGCGACGAGCACCTGGTGCTGGTGGTGGACGAACCGCACGTGGTGACCGGCAAGCTGCGCGACACCGACAAGGTGCGCTTCTTCTACGCCTACGACGACCTGAGCGACTCGGCCTTCAAGGCCTCACCCTACACGCTGATGGTCAACGTCAACGAGGCCATCCTGGAGACGAACACGATCCAGCTCTTCTACAAGGACCTGCCCAGCCTCAACGTGCAGCGCACCGTACAGAGCGAACTGGAGCGCACCCTGGAGCGCGAGAAGCTGCGCGTGAACCAGGTGGACCCCGACACGTACGCCCGCATCAAGACCGCGCTCAACGTGCAGCTCTTCGACATCGACAAGGCCGGCGAGGAGAGCTACGAGCAGGTGCTGGCCGCCGTGGGCTTCGGCTTCGGCTACATCATGTTCTTCTTCGTCTTCCTCTATGCCGTGCAGGTGATGCGCGGCGTGCTGGAGGAGAAGAGCAACCGCATCGTGGAGGTGCTCATCAGCAGCGTGAAACCCTTCCAGCTGATGATGGGCAAGATCATCGGCATCGCGCTCGTGGGCCTGGCCCAGTTCACCATCTGGATCGCCCTCACCGCCACCCTGATGACCGCAGGCACCGCCCTGCTGATGAAGGACCGCCTGGACCCGCGCGAGGTGCTGGCCGAACAGCAGATGACCGGCGAACTGCAGGCCGAGCTGATGAAGGAGGCCGGCGCCCAGGCCCCCGACCGCAACAAGGTGATGGAGGTGGTGAGCCGCCTCAACATCCCCTTCGTGCTGGGCATGTTCGTGTTCTACTTCCTGGCCGGCTACCTGCTGTACAGCTCCCTCTTCGCCGCCGTGGGCAGCGCCGTGGACAGCGAGACCGACACGCAGCAGTTCATGTTCCCCGTCACCCTGCCCATGATCGTGGCCATCTTCATCGCGCAGATGGCCATCACCAACCCGGGCAGCCCCCTGGTGTTCTGGGGCTCCATCATCCCCTTCACCAGCCCCGTGGTGATGATGGTGCGCGTGGCCATGGGCAGCGTGCTCGAGACCCCCTGGCAACTTGTGCTGAGCATGGCACTGCTCGTGGGCACCTTCGTGTTCACCACCTGGCTCGCCGGCCGCATCTACCGCACCGGCATCCTCATGTACGGCAAGAAGGTGAGCTGGCGCGAAATGGGCCGGTGGCTGTTCTACAAAGGGTAGGACATCCCACCATGTGCTCATGTGACCATGTGTGCACGGGCCCATCCCGCTGAGGCGGGACACGTCGTGCTCATGCGGCCCACCTGAACGACCGATGCACAGCCCGCCCATCGCGGTGCTCGACCTGGGCACCAACACCTTCAACCTGCTCGTGGCGACGGGCGGTCCGGGGAACGGCATGACCGTGCTGCACAGCGGCGAGCTGCCGGTGTTCCTGGGTCGCGGCATCGAGGACGGGCTGCTCACCGAAGAGGCCATGGCGCGCGGGCTGGACGCGTTGCATGACCATCTGACGGTGGCGCGCGGCCTCGGGGTGGGACGCATCCACGCCATCGGCACCTCGGCCCTGCGGCATGCCCGCAACAGCGCCGTGTTCCTGCGCAGGGTGCAGGCGGCCTTCGCCCTCACCGTGGAAGTGGTGGACGGCGGCACCGAGGCGGAGCTGATCCGGGACGGTGTCCGGCTGGCCGTACCCCTCACCGACCGGCCCGCGCTCGTGATGGACATCGGCGGGGGCAGCATGGAGTTCATCCTGGCCACCCGCCATGCCCTGATGTGGAAGCGCAGCTTCGAACTGGGCGTCACCCGCCTGCGCACCCGGGTGCCGTTCAGCGAACCGCCCACCGTGGAGGAGGAGCTCCGGCTCGCCGCCCACCTGGACGACCGCCTGGAGCCCCTGTGGGCCGTGATCGACCGCCACGGACCGCACCTGCTCATCGGCAGCGCCGGCAGCTTCGACAGCCTGGCCGCCATGGTGGCCCACGCACAGGGTGAGGAACTGTCCGCCGACGCACTGACCCTCGCCTTCGACGACCTGGCCTTCGCGCAACTGAAGGACGGGTTGATGCGCATGGCACGGGTTGAACGCTGTGCCGTGCCCGGGCTTCCCGCCCACCGCGTGGACCACATCGCCTACGGTCTGGTGGCCATCGACCGTGTGCTCACCGCCGGCGGCATCCGCGACCTCGCCTGGAGCCGCTACGCCCTGAAGGAGGGCGCCGCCTGGCGTGCGCTGAAGGACCTACCTTCCACGCGATGAGATCATCCCAGCGCCACGCCCTGATCCGCCAGCTGCCCGTGCCCTCCAGCGTGGGCAGTGAACGCAGCCGCTACCGCCGTGCCCGCCGCCTGCATGCCCTCCGCGTGGCCTTCCGCCGCCGGGTGAAGGACGTGCTCTTCATGACGCTCGGGATCTTCAGCGCGGCCTTCGGCCTCGAGGGCTTCCTCATCCCCAACGCCTTCATCGATGGCGGCGCCACCGGCATCGCCCTGCTCGCCGTGCGGCTCACCGAGCTGCCGCTGGCCCTGCTGCTCGTGGTGGTGAACGCCCCCTTCATGGTGGTGGCCTACCGCACCATCGGCCGCGAATTCGCCCTGAAGACCACCATCGCCATCGCCGGCCTTGCCCTGGTCACCGCCACCGTGCACTTCCCCGACGTCACCCATGACAAGCTGCTGGTGGCCGTGTTCGGCGGTTTCTTCCTCGGTGCGGGCATCGGACTGGCCGTGCGGGGTGGTTCGGTGATCGACGGCACCGAGGTGCTGGCCCTGGCCCTCAGCCGGAAGCTCGGCACCACCATCGGCGACATCATCATGATGATCAACGTGATCATCTTCGGTGTGGCCGCCTGGCTGCTGGGGGTGGAAACGGCCCTGTACGCCATGGTGACCTACCTCGCCGCGAGCAGGACGGTGGACTTCGTGATCGAGGGCATCGAGGAATACACGGGCCTCACCATCATCAGCCCGCACCATGAGGAACTGCGCCACATGATCGGCACGGTGATGGGGCGCGGCCTCACGGTCTACATCGGGCGGCGCGGCTTCGGAAAAGGCGGACAGAGCTTCGACACGGAGATCATCTACTGCGTGATCACGCGCCTCGAACTGAGCAAGATCCTCACGGAGATCGAGAAGATCGACCCCAACGCCTTCGTGGTGATGAGCCCCGTGAAGGACACCCGCGGCGGCATGATCAAGAAGCGGCCGCTCCAGCACTGAGCGTCCGCCCGGCTACGGCAGCTGCTCCAGCTTGGTGGCCGTGGGCACCGTGCCCCCGATCACCTGAAGGATGAGGTCGCGGTCGTTCGAGCCACCGGCATACTTGGTGGTGCCGTCCATGTTCACGTCCTCCGTGCGGTAACCGGCCAGCGTGGCCGTGGGCACCGTGCCGCCGATCGCCGTCAGGATCACGTCGCGGTCGTTGTTGCTGCCGGTGTACTTCACCACGTTGTCCCGCCGCGCAGTGCCCGTCCACAGCGTGCTGCGCGCCCCGTTCACCCGGCGGGCGTTGGTGCCGAAGGTGGCCGTGGCGTTGTTGGTGAAGTCCACTGCGGCCGCCGTACCGCTCAACGCGATGCTGGTGGCGGTCATGCACCCCAAGTGGTTGCGGTGGCGCACCGCCACGAAGTAGTTGTCCGCCGCCGCGGCGAACGGCACGCTGGACACACCGTCCACGTCCACCACATCGCCATCACGCTGCACCAGCGCGCTGCGCGTGCGCAGCACCGTGGCGCTGGTGTTCTTGTCGCGCAGCTCCAGCACCACCCAGTCCACGATGGCGTTGTTGCCGGTGACGGCCAGGACCGGGGCCGTGGTGCTCTCCCCTCCACCGCCCGCATGCGCGTAGCCGATACCCGTGTAGGGCTCCACGGAGGGGATGATGCCCAGGTTGCGCAGGTTGTCGTTCATCAGCTGGGTGCCGCTCACGTACGGACCGTCGAGGAAGACCTTGGCGGCCACGCGCACCACCGCGCCGCCCGTGATGGTGAAGGGCACACTGACCGGCGCATAGAAGGCGCTCGCCGTGCTGACCCGGATGCGGTAGCCGTTGCCGGGCGGTGTGTTGCCCGGGATGCTGCAGCTGATGGCACCCGTGGCCAAGGTGCTGCCGATGAGACCGATGTTGGTCGGATTGGCGAAGCTGCCGTTGGCGTCGCTCAGCTGGGCGGTGAACAGGGTGTTGGTGGTGGGGATGCCTCCCGTGCTGTAGTTCACCGTGATCTGGGCGGGATCGGTGCCGTTCAGCGCCACGCTGTTCACGCTCGGCGTCGCCGTCACATTGTAGATCAGCGCGATGTCGTCGTACAGGCTCTCGCTGTCCACCACGGTCACCAGGCTGTCACCGCTCGTGAGCACCATCAGGATGTGGCTGGGCGTGCCGCCGTTGTAATAGGTGAACGGCACGCTGAACCGCGTCCAGTTGCTCACCACCGCCGTGGGCGCGATCCAGCGGGCGCGACCCACCCAGTTGGCCAGGGTGCCGTTCTCGGGTAAGCGGCCCGCACCGGTGTGCAGGATGGCCTCCACCTGGCCCTCATCCCCCGGTTGCGGCGTGGCCTTGACCCAGCCCACCAGGCGGTCCGGCCGGCTGGTCATCTCCTGGTTCCACTGCGCGTCCGCCGCATCGGTGAACACGTAGCCGTTGGCCGGCGTGAGCTCCGCGTGCACACGCCCGCAGGTCAGCGTGCCGTTGGCCGGTCCGAAGGCCGTGCTCGCGGTCTTCAACCGCACGGAATAGCTGCCGCTGTGGAAATCCGTGCTGCGCCAGCACACCTGCGGCGCTAGGCTGCCAAGCTGATCCGCAGTTTTGATCGAGCTCCAATCCGTGGGCTCCTCGGTGCCGGTGCCCAGGTTCTGCCAGGCCTCGAA
>JADLBK010000251.1 GCA_020847755.1 Flavobacteriales bacterium
ACCCGTACATCACCGAGGGCATCGGCGAGGACTTCGTGCCGGAGAACGTCGACCTCAGCCTCATCGACCACTTCGAAAAGGTCACCGACCGCGACGCCGCCATCTACACGCGGAAGATCGTGAAGGACGAAGCCATCTTCGTGGGCAACAGCGCCGGCGCGGCCATGGCGGGCCTGCTACAGCTGAAGGACAATTTCAAGAAGGGCGAAGTGGTGGTGGTGATCTTCCACGACCACGGCAGCCGCTACGTGGGCAAGATGTTCAACGACGACTGGATGCGCGAGCGCGGCTTCCTGGTGGAGGAGAAGCCCACCGCCGGCGACCTGCTGAAAGGAAAAGAGCTCGCGCTGCTGAGCGTGGAGGCCGAGGAGCCCGTGCTGGCCGCGATCGACAGGATGCGCAAGCACAACATCGACCAGTTGCCCGTGTTCGAGGGCGGCAAGCCGGTGGGCACCATCACCGATGCCCGCCTCTTCGACGCCATCCTGGAGGACGCCGACGTGCGCACGCAGAAGGCCCGCGTGGTGATGGGCCCCGCGTTGCCGGTGTTGCCGTTGGATGCCACGTTGGATGAAGTGGCCAAGCGGCTGGGCAATGGCAGTCCGGCGGTGTTGGTGGAACAACTGAACGGATATGGCATCCTGACGAAACAGGACATCATCGGGAAGCTGCGCTAACCACCCGTGTCATGCCTGAACTCTGCCGTTTCTATGGGATCATCATCCGGATGTATTTCATGGACCACAACCCACCGCACTTTCACGCGGAATACCAGGGTCAACGCGCCGAATTCGACATCCGAACCCTTGAACTGATCGCCGGGGCCTTGCCGGGCAGGGCACACGCGCTGGTGCTGGAATGGGCATCACTGCACCGCGCAGAACTGCTGGCCAACTGGAACCGTGCCGTGGAAGGCGAACTTCCTTCGCCGATCGATCCACTACCTTAGTGTCATGAACACGGTCGTAAAGGTCATTCCACAAACCGCGAACCGGCTCATACTGACCTTCGCGGATGGCTTCCAAGCGGAGGTCGACCTACAACCGCTGCTTACCAAAGGCATCGCATTGCAGGTCGCCGCTCCCGACCTCTTCGCACAGGTGACCACCGAGCCGGGCGGCGGCATTTCGTGGCCGAACGGGTTCGACCTGTGCCCGCAGTTCCTCCGGGAATTGGCGGAGAAGCGGCAGGCGGCCGCGTGACCGTGAGCACGGGGACGCCGAGCTATAAGGAACCCATGGATCGCTCGTTGTAAACAGCGCCTCACAAACGATGGACACATTCGGGGACGCGATCCAAGGCCTGCGTAACCTGATAGACATGCTTGGTGCAGCGGTGCGAAAAGCTTGGAGCCGATCCAACGTTCACCTGAATGAAGAGATCAGGAGCAGAGACAATACCTTGATAGGCATCGGCACCCTGGTGGCAATGGCAGCTTTATGCCTGTTCCTTTTCGCTTGCTGAATTCGACCATCTGATCATCTTATTATCTGATCATCTGATCCATGCGATCCGTCACCGACCAGATGCACCGCACCATCCAGGTGCCCGACCGTCCCGAGCGCATCATCTCCCTCGTCCCCTCCCAGACCGAACTGTTGCACGACCTCAGCCTGGGCGATCGCGTGGTGGGCATCACCAAGTTCTGCATCCATCCGGAGGCCTGGTTCCGCAGCAAGGCGCGCGTGGGCGGCACCAAGCAGGTGGACCTGGACAAGGTGCGTGCGCTGAAACCCGACCTGATCATCGGCAACAAGGAGGAGAACGCGCAGGCCGACATCGAGGCACTCGAGCAGGAGTTCCCGGTGTGGATGAGCGATGTGCGCGAGCTGGACGGGGCCCTGGACATGATCCGGCGCGTGGGTGAATTGACCGGCACCGGCGGCAAGGCCGGGGAACTCATCACCGGCATCGAACAGGCCTTCGCCGGGATCCAACCGTTGAGCCCTCCTCTTTCGGCCGCCTACCTCATCTGGCACGATCCCATGATGGTGGCCGGCACCGACACCTTCGTGAACGACATGCTCGCGCGCTGCGGCCTCACCAACGCCTTCGCCCATCGCACCGAGCGCTACCCGGAGGTCTCCTCCGCCGAGTTCGCCGCCACCGACCCGGATGTGATCCTGCTCTCCTCGGAGCCTTTCCCCTTCGCCGAAAAGCACATCCCGCACTACACCATGCTCTGCCCCGGTACCCCGGTGCGGCTGGTGGACGGCGAGCTGTTCAGCTGGTACGGCAGCCGGCTGCTGCAGGCCCCGGCCTACTTCAACGGCCTGCGGGCCGGATGGATGGCCTGAGGGCCGGGAGGCCCCGGCCTACTTTTGCGCATCGCCCATGCGCCTTCGCGGACTTCTCCTCGCCTTGCTGCTGCTTCCCGTCGGGAGCCCGGCCCAGACCGTGGGCGTGGTGCTCAGCGGCGGCGGGGCGTCGGCCATGACGCACATCGGCGTGCTGATGGCCCTGGAGGACCATGGCATCCCCATCGACCGGATCACGGGCAGCAGCATGGGGGCCTTGGTGGGCGCCATGTACGCTGCGGGATACGCCCCGCGCGAGATCGACAGCCTGTTCCGCACGGACCTGTTCCGCACCATGGCCGAGGGCGGCGTCGAGGACCGCTACACCTACTTCTTCAAGCACGACCAGCCGGACGCCGCGGTGATCAACGTGAAGATCGACCTGGACACCCTGCTGCAGACCTCCCTGCCCACCAACCTGCGCAGCCCGGTGCTGATCGACTTCGAGCAGATGCGGGGCTTCGCCGGAGCGGGCGCCGCCAGCGGCTACGACATGGACAGCCTGTTCGTGCCCTTCCGCTGCGTGGCCAGCGACATCACGGCACAGCGGCCGGTGCTGTTCCGGCGCGGCGACCTGGCCCAGGCCGTGCGCGCCAGCATGAGCTATCCGTTCTACTTCAAGCCCATCCGCGTGGACGGGCACCTGATGATGGACGGTGGCCTCTACAACAACTTCCCGAGCGACGTGATGTACGAGGAGTTCCTGCCCGATGTGATCATCGGCAGCAACGTGGCCAGCAACTCCGCACCACCCACCGAGGATGACCTGCTGAGCCAGTTGAAGGCCATGCTCCAGGAGCCCACGGACTATTCGGTGCGATGCGACAACGGGCTCATCATCGAGCCCCGCACAAGCACAGGCCTGTTCGATTTCAGCCGGATCGGCCCCACGATCGAGGAAGGCTACGCGGCCGCGATGGAGTGGATGGCGGAGATCGAGGCGCTGATCCCCAGGCGCGTGGCGCCGGCGGAGGTGGCCGCACGCAGGGCGGCCTTCCGAGCGCGGTGGCCGCGACTTCGTTTCGGAGGCCTGGAGGTCACCGGCCTGCGCAAGGGACAGACGCGCTACGTGGAGCGGATGCTCACCGATCGGGACGGCACGATCGCCATGCGACGGTTCAAGAGCCTCTACTTCCGCCTGCACGACGACGACAACATCGGCCGCCTCTTCCCCATCGCCCGCCACGTTCCGGAACGGGGCGACTTCGACCTGCGCGTCGATGTGCGCGCCGAGAAGGACCTGCACGCCCGGTTCGGCGGCATGTTCTCCTCGCGACCGATCAACACGGGCATGGTGGGGCTGCGATACAACCTGTTCGGCCGCTGGAGTTCCTCCTTGCAGGCGCTATCGTGGTTCGGCAAGTTCTACGCGGCCGGCCAGGTGCGCCTTCGGGCCGACCTGCCCACCGCGGCGCCCATCTACCTGGAGCCGCTGTTCACCATCCACCGCATGGACCACTTCCGGAGCTTCGCCACCTTCTTCGACGAGGTGCGCCCGTCCTTCCTGGTGCTGCGCGAGACCTGGGGCGGGCTGAACACCGGCGTCGGCCTGGGGAACAAGGGCCGGCTGCGCTTCGATGTCAAGTACGGGCAGACACGCGACAGCTACTACCAGCAGCTCGACTTCAGCCCCACGGACACGGCCGACGTCACGGAACTGGCGCACTGGACGGGCGGCTTCATCGCGGAGCGCAATTCCCTGAACCGCAAGCAGCACCCCAATGGCGGGGACCAGTTGAAGTTCGAGGCGCGCTACGTCACCGGGCAGGAGCGCACCGAACCCGGCAGCACGAACGCGCAACGGGACCTGGTGCGCGACCAGCACGACTGGTTCTTCCTGAAGGCCACGCTGGACAAGTACTTCCTGCAGCGCGGGGTGTTCCGGTTCGGCGCGTTGGCGGAGGCGCTGTACAGCAACTACCCTTTCTTCGCCAACTACACGGCCACGGTGATGCGGGCGCCGGTGTTCCAGCCCACGCCGGAGAGCCGCACCTACTTCCTGGAGAGCTTCCGCGCGCAGCAGTACATCGCCGGTGGGGTGCGCACCATCATCGCCGTGTCGCGCAACAGGTTCGACCTGCGCCTGGAGGGCTACGTGTTCCAGCCCTACCGGGCGATCCTGCGCGCGGCCGACGACGAGCCGGAGGCGGGACTGGCGGTGAGCGACCGGGCCTATCTGGCCTCCGGCTCGCTGATCTATCAAAGCCCGGTGGGGCCCATCTGGTTCAACACGAGCTACATCGACGGCCTGCCCGAGCCCTGGGCCTTCAGCCTCAACTTCGGCTACGTCATCTTCGCCCAGCGCAGCTGGGAATGACAAGGCCCCGTCACCGGGGCCTTGTTCATCAGGGGAGTCGGTCTCAGGCCTGTGCCGTGGGCCCGCCGAAGTTCATCGGCACCTCAGGCATCTCGGTCTCGCGGATCGCACCGTGCACCTGCTCGTACTTCTGCACGTTGTCCGCCAGGGCGCGCATGAGGCGTTTGGCGTGCTGGGGGGTCAGCAGGATGCGGGCGCGCACCTTGGCCTTCGGCACACCCGGCATCACGCGCACGAAATCGAGCACGAACTCCGAGTTGCTGTGGGTGATGATGGCCAGGTTGCTGTACACGCCATCGGCCACCTCCTCGCTGATCTCGATGTTCAGTTGGTTGGGTCGGGGTTGGTCTTTCTGGTCGGCCATGGTCTTCGGAAATGTGAAAGTGGAAGGCTGAAAGCTGAAAGATCCAAGGAGTGTTCGGGCAGTGACCTCCCTTCACTCATCTCGGCTTTCCACTTTCAGCCTTCACCTTTCAGCTTTCAAGTTTCAGGTCTACTCGTCGATCTCCTGGGCGGCCAGGTTGTCGGCCATCATGCGGGCGTACTCCTCCTTGTTGTACACGGTGACCTCCTGGAAGCGGCGGGTACCGGTACCGGCGGGGATGAGATGGCCCACGATGACGTTCTCCTTGAGGCCGTTGAGGTGGTCCTCCTTGGCGTTCACGGCGGCCTCGTTCAGCACCTTGGTGGTCTCCTGGAAGGAGGCGGCGCTGATGAAGCTGTCCGTCTGCAGGCTGGCGCGCGTGATGCC
>JADLBK010000252.1 GCA_020847755.1 Flavobacteriales bacterium
CGACCTAGCGGTGGTCAATGACTTTCGACCGGGAAATGTGCAAACCCATGGTGGCCGGGGAGTTCAGCCAGATGTATCGGGGCGGGACTTGACAAGCGGCGGGGCCGCACAGGCCACCGGCGAACGGCCGCCCTTACCCTTGGCGCCGTCCGGCCGGTTGCCGATGCCCATCAGGGCAATTGAACCTCGGATCTGTTCCTCTCCGAGAAGATGGGATCAGATCATGGAAGCTGCTGTGTTCTGGTGTTGTTCGGGGTCGTGCTTCCGACGTTGATCAGGACCGGGTCGCGATCGTTCCCGTTGCCCGTGTACTTCACTTGGCCATTCATGTTGATGTCAGGCCCTGAGTAGTTGATCACGGCATTGTTCGGCGTGGTGCTGCCTACTGTGATCAGGATCGGGTCGCGATCGTTCCCGTTACCCGTGTACTTCACCTGGCCGTTCGCATTGCCATCGCCCATGTAGAGGACCATCACGCTACCGACCTGCAGGCGAGCGTTCGTTCCCCAAGTGACCAGGGCCGGGTCCGTGAAGTCGATGGACAGAGGCGTGGCACCGAAGCTCACAGTGGCGTTGGTCATGCATCCGAGGTGGTTGCGATGGCGGATGGCCACATGATAGGAGCCGCTTGCTCCGGGGAAAGTGACCGGGGAAACGCCATCAAGCGCGACGATGTCACCATCACGCTGCACGAGCACCGCGCACTGGTCCACGATGGTGGCAGGCGATGCGGGCGAGCGCAGTTCCACCACCACCCAATCCACAATGGCGTCGTTGCCGCTGACCGAAAGGACCGGGGGAGAGATCGGCCCCGTCTCGTTCAGCCCACCGGAATAGCCGAGCGCCGTGTAGGGTTGGGTGAGCGGGAAGCCGGGCAATGTGCGCAGGGCATCATTCATCAGGCCGGCGCCGCTGCTATACGGGCCCTGGAGGAACACACGCGCTGCCAGCGTGGGGTAAACGCCCTGGCAAACACAACTGGCTGAGAGCACATCGGCGATCGTGGAAGAATTCCCGTCATCACAGGTGGATCCAACCTTGCCGAAGACACCGGGGCAATCATCGGTGCTATCGGTTGTCCATGCAATACCAGGGTACCCGCATTCTTGGGAGCTGACCGCCGGATCCCCGTAACCGTCGCCATCCACATCGGCATACCAGGTGGCGGACTGCTGCACATTGATCGTCGTGGTACAACTCGCCGGACAGCCATTGGCCGTGTAGGTGTAGGTGAGCGTGCGGGTGCCCACCCCGGGCGTGAAGCGGTAGATGCCTTGCGCATTGGGACCGATCACGCCGACACCCGTCCACACCCCACCGGCCGGGCTTCCGCCCAGGTTGATGTTGGGTCCGTTGTTGCACAGCGGGCCGTACGAACCGCAAGTGATCGTGGGCGCGGCGTCGATAACAACCTGGGTCGGGGGGCTGTCCAATTGGCAATTATTGCTGTTCACCACGCGCACGAAGTATGCCCCGTCCGTGTTCACCCATATCGATCCCTGATGATGGTTCAGGTCGATGTTGTTCCGATACCAGCTATAATAGATACCGGGCGAGGCCGTGAGGGTGACGCCGGTACTCGCGCAGGCATGCACGGTGCCGGAAGGGGTAACGGTGGATACCACGGGCAGCACTGTGGTGATGAGCTGGTAGGTGGACGAACCACAGGCATTGGTGGCCGTTCGCCTGTGGACATACTCCCCGGGTGGCGGGGTCGGGCTTACTGTTGCGGAATTGTAGACCGTTGCATTCGCCGAATAGATGGTGCCCGGTCCGGTCCATGTGTAACCCGATTGCATGATCCCATTACTGCCCCAAGCTGGCGGGCTGGTAAGGCCCATCGATGAACCTGAGCAGACATTCTGTGTGCCGGACGATGCCTCGAAAACCGGCACCGGGCACCAGGTACCCTGACAGGTGCAATCGGCCAGCAGCACATCATTGTTCGTGTGTATGCTACCATCGTCGCAGGATGAACCGACCTTGCCGGCCATCAAGAGGCAGTTATCCGTATTGTCGGCCACGTATCCCGGTGGAGGCGCCCCGCACCAGTTGATGGATGATGCCGGATCCCCGAACCCATCGCCTTCGTTGTCGGCGTAGAAGGTCTGTTCGACGCAAACGTGCTTCGGTGCCCAGGACAACCCCCGAAGAACGCTGTTGCCCCATGCATTTCGCACCAAGGTCGGTGATACGGGCACCGATCCGGAACCCGAACCGGGATCGGTCACCTTCATCACTTTGTCCCCGGACGTGGTGGTGAAGTACAGGACAGGCGGACCTTGCGTGAAATCCGCTACCAGGCCATTCGCGCCACCATCGAAGGTCAAGGTATAGTCCAGTTCCCAGGTGCCACTATTCACCCATTTCTGGATACCGGTGATGTTGAGCGCCACGTACAGCGTATTGCCATCCGGGCTGAAACAGAAGGCGGCGGTGCCGATGTGGTCGGTGTTCACCACGGTCGTGAGTGTTTGCCCGCTCGTGGTCGGCGTGCCACTGCCAACGGCGAATACGCCCGCGTGTGGCGGGTCGCCCTCGGATGAAGCACTCGAGACGTAGAGTTGCCCATTGAAGATCGTGGCGTAACGGAAGTCGCTCTTCGCATCGGTGACGTCCGCGGCTGGACCGGCGCCGAAATAGTTGAGGCCTTCGCCATTGCCGAGCCCCCAGGCATCGTTCCCGCTCGCGGCCGCCCCGCGGATCACCATCCCGTCGAACAGTGCGGGCGAAGTGGCGAGGTTCTGATAGATACCACCGGCACCCACCTGAGCGATCTTCCGTGGTGCGGACCAGGAACTCAACAGATCCGGATCCCCGTTCGGGTTGCGGGGCGCCATGTAACCAGCGAAAATGAGCTTCGTGCTATCGGCCGAGAGACCCAGCATCCCCTTGGTGTAGTTGTTGTTCGTGATCAAGGGGTCGCTTCCCTCATACGGGATCTCCACCGTTGCTCCGCTGGATCCGCTGGTGGTGATCTCCCGCAAGGTGAGCGGCTTGCCGTTGTTGATGCTGTTGTCATCCAGGCCGCCCACCTGCATCACCACGAGCCGTCCCTCGGTGAAAACCGTGTACCCTTTGCAAACGCAGTCGTGGTCGTACATGTCGTTCACCGTTTCCGGGTCGCCATCATCGCACGGGCTGGGGATGGGCACGGAAAGGTTCGGGCACTCGTCCATGCAATCCAGGGTGCCATCCGCGTCCGCATCGCCGAAGCCGGGGCCTTTGGCGCAGAGGTGGATCTCGAAGAGCGCACTGCCTTGCACCGTGACCTGCGAGCCGTTGAACGAACCATCGTCCACCCATTCGAATACAAGGCGCGGGGAAGTGCCGGCATAGGCCACCGGCAGGTTGATGAGCAGGTTCGTTGGCGCGGGACCAAGGAATAACGGCAGGTATTCTCCCAGGAGAACGCGCCCACCAGGCGCTATGCCCGAAGCCGTGATCGGCGTGCCGGCAACCGGCGTGTAGGATGGGGGCACCAGCCAGACCCGGAGCTTGTGGGCCGCGTTGCCGCCGTGATGATCACGTATGAAATTCAACTGGATCGTGCTGGCGTTGGCAGGGATCAAGGGCACATCGTGGATCAAGTGCGAAGCGGAAGCCGGCCCGATCCCCAATTGACGATCAAGGGTCCCAGCACCGGAGATGGACCAGGAGCCGGCCTCTTCGATCCAATACCACTTGTTGGTCTGCCCTGCGCTCAGATCGGTGAAGCCGCCCATGCCGTTGCTGAAGTCGTAGTTCCATGGAAAGCCCGCACCACGGCACACGCAGTCCAGGTCGATCATGTCGTTCAAGGTCGACGGACTCCCATCGTCACACAGGATGTTCGACCGTCCTACGACGGCAGGACAATCATCCAAGTTGTTGGTCACGGACCCGGGAACCGATGTATTACAAGTTGCGGTCGGGAATGCCGGATCACCGAATCCGTCCGCATCCGCATCACCGTACCACATGGGGCAGACCGAGATGTTGTCGATGCCTGCTCCCGGGCTAAGGCCTCCGCTCGCATCGTTCTGCCATTCGAATACCAGCCGTACGTTATGTCCCACGTACGAGGATGGAAGTGTATATGAATGATGCACCCAGGTCGAGGCTCCGGTGAGTTCGCCGGTCAGGTCGATCCTTGCGGAGTACCCACTACCGTCGGCAGTAATGGCCTGCCCGGCAACCGGGGTGAAGCTGCTTGGCACCAGCCATACCTTCAAGTAGTCACTTCCCGGCACGCCCATTCCAATGCGGTCGAACTCCAATTTGAGATCGCTGATGCTCTCTGGCCATTGAAGCTCACGGATCGCATGAGAGACCGCCGGCTGGAAAAAGGTGTAGTTCGTTTGAGTCGGAGAACTTGACGCATAGAGGGCCGGAGCGGCGTTCCCTGTTGCCGAGCCGTGGTACCAATTGTTGTACGTACCGTTGATGAACGTGAATCCTCCGTTTCCACCGAAGAAGTCCTCCTGCCATGGAAATGAACTCACGGGTTGGTATCCAAGGCAAACACAGTTCGGCCGGATGTGGTCACTGAGCGTGGCTGGATCGCCATCATCGCATGGATCTCCTTGCAGTCCATGGATCGTCGGGCAGTCGTCCGCAGAGTCCGAAACGTATCCTTCGGGATGGCCGCAAGAGGCCACCCAATTATCCGGGTCGCCATACCCATCCGCATCGGCATCGGCAAACCAGGACGTGATGACTGCGGGGCAGAATCTCCGGACCTCGTCTGAACCATTTCCTAGCGTGATCGCGAGGATCTTGCCATCCGGTTGAAGGAGCATTTGTCTGAAATTCAATAAGGGCCCTGGCGGAACGAAGTTCAGGTCGAGTCCGCCGAAAGTGAACATTCGCGCAAGACCCGGCCTGGCATGACCATGGACATGGGAGAAGGCCCCGGCGACGATGATATCCTCGTTATCATCAAAGGCGAAGGCTTTGACCTTCCCATCAGGCCCGCTACCGCCCGAGAACGAGTTGTCGAGTGTCCCGTCGGTTCCTAAAAGGGCGATATTCGGACGAGAGGTGCCGTTGTACGTCAAGAAATCCCCGCTGATCCAAGTCTTGCCATCCGGACGGACAACGACTTGGAAGATCTCCGACTCGATGGCGGGGTTGTTCTCATCAACCCCACCTCCGAAGGGGTTGAACGTATCGTCGATCGTCCCATCATAGTTGAAGCGAATAAGCCTGTTATGGGTTTCTTCATCCACCTCGGTGAAGAATCCGGCCACAAGGACGTCAAAATCATTACCACCACATATCGTCTGAGGGGGTGCATTCCAGAAATACGGAGTAGCAAATCCTTCGTCCACGTTGCCATTGGACTGGAGTCGAGCCACTCCGACCGTACTATGACCTTGCACCCTGTTGAAGTAGCCACAAAGGAGAATGCGACCCAGAGGATCCAAGGCGATGTCATATATCACCCCTGGGTTATGGATACCTTGTGAGGATTGGTCGTAGAAGGCGCCAGCTGTGTTGAAGTCGTCGTTCAAGCTTCCATCGGGGTTGAGCAATGCGATCCCATTCGCGGAAGCGCCGGAGAAGAACGAGAAGTTCCCTGCGACCAGGATCTTGCCATCCGGTCGAACCAGCACATCATAAATGGGTCCGGAAGGTCCTGCTCCGGGATCGAACGTCGAATCGAGGGTGCCGTTGGGATTCAAACGGGCGATGCGCATGCGCGGTTGTTGCCAGAACGTGGTGAAGCCGCCGGCCACGATCACCTTGCCATCCGGCTGTAACGCGATCGCATCGATCGACGTGGAGAGGGCCCAATCCGGGTTGGATGGAACGGTCCAGCTCCCGTCGACCTGGCCTTGGCCGCGCACATCGCTCCCAAGGAGGATGGGCAAGAGTAGCAGAAGCGCTTGAAGTCGAACTAGCGCGCACAGGCACATGCCCGTGTCGGCAATGGTACTTTTATTCATAGGGTACGACACTTTTCGTGCCCTCAAAGCAACCCGATGAGGCAACGCCCATCAATTACCGCTTCGTGGTATGCCCGAGCCGGTCAGGGCAACTGCTGTGCCCGCGTGTTGTTCGGCGTGGTGCTCCCCACGTTGATCAGGATCGGGTCGCGATCGTTGGCGCTTTGCCCTACCGCGGGTACACTTTCCGCACCGCCTCCATCCGGCTGCGCACCTGCAGCTTCTCGTAGATGTGCCGCACGTGCTTGCGCACGGTCTCGATGCTGATGCAGGTCTTCGCGCTGATCTCTTTGTACATCAACCCCTGCGCCAACAAGTCCAGGATCTGTTTCTCCCGGTCGGTGAGCTGCTCGTCGTTGATGCGCTGCTGGGCTTGCTGCTGGAAGGAGCTCACGACCAAGCGCGCGATGGCACTGCTCATGGGAGAGCCCCCACCATAAATGTCACGTACAGCGAGCAGCAGTTCCTCGGGTTCGATGTTCTTCAGCAGGTAGCCCGTGGCGCCCGCGCACAAGGCCTGGAAGATGTACGCCGGACTCTCCAGCACCGTGAGCATGAGGTATTGCACCTGTGGCTTCCTCGGTTTGGCCTCTCGCACACAATCAATGCCGCTCTTGCCCGGCATGTTGATGTCCATGAGCACCACGTCCACATCGAGTATCGGTAGCGATTCCAGGAACCGGTCGCTCCTGGAGTTGACCTGCACCAAGCGCATGTCTCCCGCGCGCAGGATGCGGCTGCTCAAAAGCTCCCCCTGCTCCTTGTCGTCCTCCACGATCGCCACCCTGATCGGTCGCTTCGCCATGCCCGCAATCTAACCCAATTCGCACTACGGATCAGCCGGACCGTAGTGCGGACCGGTATCATGCCCCGTTCCGGACGTGCTCGCTCCTCCCAGGCCCCCTTGGCCGTGACTTGAGTGCCCTGGCCCGGGAAGGAGGTGATGCCCCACCCCGCTCCCCGCCGATCCGCACATGCTCCCATGCTGCTGATCCCGTTCCCTTCGCCTGCGGGCAGGAAGTGTCGATGCCTTCGCATACGCTGGACCTCCGCGTTCTTTCGAGGGGGTCGGCCGAAGTAATACCATTTCGGAACAAGCTCCAGGTGAAGAGCAGTTCACCACCGACGCCATGTCGGCGACGACCGCGTTCCGCAGGAGTTCGTGTCCGCTCGTGGCATACGCAGGTTCCGGCCAAAAGCCGGTCCACCGCAGGCCTTCCACAATTATCGGATAGTGGTATCTTTTCCAGGTTGTACTCCTTGCCCCGGATCGGCGGACCAACGTCCATGTATGGCCACTACAGTACCGCGCCCCACTGTGGAAGTGATGTCCAGTTGTGCGTGCAGCCTCAGAGCGCGCTCCTCCATATTGAGCAGGCCGTTCCCGGCGCCGCGAGCCGCTGCGGTATCAAAGCCGCATCCGTCGTCGCACACGCGGAGCTCGTAGCCGGACCCGTTCGTACACAGATGTATCCCTATCCTGGAGGCCGAAGCATACTTCAAGGCGTTGTTCAAGGACTCTTTCAAGAGCAGGTACAGATCGCGCCGCGTGGCGGGGTCGATCGGCACGTCATCTCCCGTATGCTCAAGGTGGAGGGATGTGAGGATCCCCGCACCATGCACCATGCGCTCCACGTATGCGCGTGACCGATCGATCAGTTCGCGCGCGGAATCGCGGGTGGGGTCCACGGCCCAGATCACATCCTGCAAGGAGCGCCCCACTTCGCGTGAGAGTTCTTTGATCCGCTCCAGCTTTTCGCCGGCCGCACCCGCCCGCTCACCCAGTTCGATTCGCACATCGCTGCCGAGCATGCCGATCTTGGTGAGGTCGCTGCTGATGTCGTCATGCACGTCGCGCGCGATGCGTGTGCGCACCTGCTCCGCCTCGCGGGCCTTCTCGCTGGCGATCAGTCGCTCCTGTGCGACCAGGATCTCCGCGTTCTTGCGGCGCGTCAGGCGCAGGCGGCCCCCGACCGAAACAGCAACGACAACCGCCACCAAAGCCAGCGCGCCGATCATGTTGCGGCGACCGCGCTCTTCCGCGAGCTTTTTCTGGCTGCCTATCTCCTGCACCATCAGCGCCTCCACCTGGAGCAGACTGTCAGCCACATGTTGTTGATGGCGCTGCATGCGTTCCAGTTCCTTGCGAACGACGTCGTTGCGCAGACTGTCATGCACGGCCGAACGTTCCTTGTAGTAGCGTAGCGCATTCTCCGGATCGCCAAGTGCCTCGTACACACTGCTCAGCAGTTCCGGGATATCCCGGCGTTTGTTCAAAGGCATGCTCCGCGCGCGCGCGATCGAATCCGAACGGAGCAGCAGGGGCAGTGCGCGTTGGTAGTCACGCATCTGAACATAGGTGCCCGCCAGTTGCGTGATGGAGTGGACGAGTTGGGGAAGATCCCCGCTTTGTTCGGCGTGCCTCACGGACCTCTGGCCATGCACGATGCCAGCGCGTTCATCCCCGGACCACGTGTGATAGTTGCATAGCGAGCTTTCAATGATCGCCGATGAGCGGTGGTAATTCACGTGCGTGGTATCACGCAAACAAGCCAGCCCCTGTTCGCTCAAGGCGATGGCTGCGGGAAAGTCGCCGCGCAGCAAGGGATGGAAGCCGAGATTGTCGTACACCACCGCGCATGCAGCGGTATCACCGGCGAGCAGGAAAAAGCGGAGCGCGCGTTCATACAAGCTCTTGACCGTGTCCGGCGGACTCACCTGATCAGCCACGATGGCTTGGACCACAAGGGCCGAAGCCACCGCACCGAAAGCCTTCGCCTTCATGCCGATCTCCACTACGCGCTGGCTGTAACGAAGCGAGGATGTCGGATCGCCAGGATCGTAACTGGCGCGTGCAAGGTGGTTGAGTGCGCGCACGAGATCATCCGTGTCGTGTGCGCTTGTGAGCTCCGCGATGAGCGGCTCCAGCAGTGCCCGCGCACGCTCGGAAGAACCTGATCGGATGCTCGATCCGGCACTGTCCAGCCGCGCTTCAACGGACCCGGAGGTCTGGGCGCTGAGCATGCTCACGCTGAAGACCAGCATCGAGCAGGTCAACGCGACGATACCCGATGAGAGGAAGCATCACCCGGCGAAGGTGATAAAAGCGGACATCGCGGACAACTCCCTCGCGCTTGGGGGGCTCATTGGAGGAGCGACCATCAATGGATATGGATCCACCACTCCTATCGCCGCCGCCATGAGCGTGCGTAGCCCGTTCCGCCCGATGGTACGTACCTTTCTCCAAGTAGTTCGGTCATTAACCGTTCCTTCCCCTCATCCCCTCCACCGCCGATCACCACGATACGCTCCGGAA
>JADLBK010000253.1 GCA_020847755.1 Flavobacteriales bacterium
CGAGAAGAGCAACATCATCCTGGTGGGGGAGACGGGCACGGGCAAGACCCTGCTGGCGCGCACCATCGCCCGCATGCTCAACGTGCCCTTCTGCATCGCCGACGCCACGGTGCTCACCGAGGCGGGCTACGTGGGTGAGGACGTGGAGAGCATCCTCAGCCGTCTGCTGCAGGCGGCGGACTATGACGTGAGCAAGGCCGAGCGGGGCATCGTGTTCATCGACGAGATCGACAAGATCAGCCGCAAGAGCGACACGCCCAGTATCACCCGCGATGTGAGCGGGGAGGGTGTTCAGCAGGCCCTGCTGAAGCTTTTGGAGGGCAGCACCGTGAGCGTGCCGCCGCAGGGCGGCCGCAAGCACCCCGAGCAGAAGCTCATCCAGGTGGACACGCGCAACATCCTCTTCATCTGCGGAGGCGCCTTCGACGGCATCGCCAAGCTGATCGCCCGTCGGGTGAAGAGCACCGCCGTGGGCTACAGCGCCAGCCGCGACAGCGTCCGGGTGAACGACGAACACCTGCTGCAGTACGTGAGCCCGCTGGACCTGCGCAGCTACGGGCTCATTCCCGAGCTGATCGGGCGATTCCCGGTGCTCACCTACCTCGACCCGCTCGACAAGGAGAGCCTTCGGCGCATCCTCACCGAGCCGAAGAACGCGCTCATCAAGCAGTACGTGAAACTGTTCGAGATGGACAAGGTGAAGCTCAGCTTCGACAAGAAGGTGCTGGACTTCATCGTGGAGAAGGCGATCGAGTACAAACTGGGCGCGCGCGGTCTGCGGAGCATCTGTGAGGCCATCATGACGGATGCCATGTACGAGATGCCCGGTTCGGGTGAGCGCCCCGCCGATCTCCGCGTCACTTTGGGTTATGCCCGCGAGAAGTTCGACCGCTCGCGGATGAGCCAGTTGAAGGTGGCCTGAGGACGGGGTGGGCCGGGCGGGTTACCTTCGCCCTTCCCAACAAGAACCCTGTCATGCAACGCATCCTCTTCCTTCTGGCGTCGGCCCTGCCCGTCGCGCTCTCCGCTCAACAACTGCCGCAGTCCAGCCCCCCCGGTGAGGTGGAGCAGATCATCGGCCTCACCGAGGTTGAAGTGGATTACTCGCGCCCCAGCGCCCGGGATCGCAAGGTCTTCGGCGACCTGGTCCCCTTCGGGGAGGTCTGGCGCACCGGCGCCAACGCCTGCACGCGCGTGGAGCTGGATGGCCCGGTGAACGTGGGCGGAAAGGCCGTGGCCAAAGGCACGTATTGCCTCTTCACCATCCCCGGCGCCAACGAATGGACCTTCATCCTCAACAAGGACACCAGCCTGTGGGGCACCGACGGCTATACGGCCGACAAGGACGTCCTGCGGATGTCGGCCAAGCCGGTGACCACCACGGACCATGTGGAGACGTTCACCATCGGCTTTGATGGTGTGCGGGATGACAAAGCGATGCTGGAGCTGCGCTGGGAGAACACCCGCGTGGGCATCGAGCTTTCCGCGGACGCCACCGAGCAGGCCCTGGCCAACATCAAGGCCACCATGGCCAAGCCCGACCTGAAGGCGGGGAACTACAGCCGCAGCGCGCGGTATTGCGTGGACAAGGGCGTGATGCTGCCCGAGGCGCTGGGCTGGGCCGAGAAGGCCGTGTCGATGGACAAGAAGTATTGGACCCTGCACACCCTGGCGCTGTGCCAGGCTGCCAACGGCAAGTACAAGGAGGCGGTGACCACCGCCAACGAGAGCATGGCCATGGCCCAGCAGGAGAACGATGCGAGCTACGTGAAGATGAACAAGGCGCGGATCGAGGAGTGGTCGAAGAAGTGACCCGTTCCGGACCGAACGGAGGAGCCCCGCATCAGCGGGGCTTTTTCGTGTCCACCCTTAGAGTCCCAGGCTCAGCAGTCCGCCGTCGACCACCAGGCAATGCCCGGTGATGAAAGAAGCCTTGGTCATGCACAGGAACGCGATGGCGCCGGCGACCTCCGAGGGCTCGCCCACGCGCTTCATCGGGGTGCGCTGCAGGATGCGCTCCAAGCGCTCCGGCCGGGCCAGCACCGGCGCGGTCAGCGGTGTGCGGATGTACCAAGGGGCCACGGCGTTCACGCGGATCCCGTCGGCGGCCCACTCCACCGCGAGGCTGCGGGTGAGCTGGAGCAAGGCGGCCTTGCTCAGCGCATAGGCGGCGCCACTGCCCACGTCGACGAGGCCGGCCACGCTGGCCACGTTCACCACCGCCGGCGCCCTGCCTTCCTTCAGGAACGGATGCAGTGCACGCAACAGCTCCGCAGGTCCCAGAAGGTTGGTGCCGACCACGAGGTCCTGTTCGCCCGGACCCAGTTGTGACCAGGGTTTGCGGATGTTGGTGCCCGCATTGTTCACCAGGATGTCAAGGGCGCTCCAGCGCTCGCCCACCGCCCGCACGATGCGCGCGCGGCCTTCCGTTGAGGTGATGTCGGCGGCAATGCAGGCCGGATCGTCCGGGGCGCTGCGGGCCGCGAGGATCACGTCCGCGCCCAGGCTCCGCAGTTCCGCCACGGTGGCCTCGCCGATGCCGCGCGTGCCGCCGGTCACCAGCGCGCGCTTACCGCTCAGGTCCCATCCCGTCATGGCGCGAAGCTAGACCGCCGGGAATGAGCAAGCCCCCGACCACGGCCGGGGGCTTGCTCGGAACGGTACGCGTCGCTTACTGACGGTTCACCAGACGGGTGGTGGTGCCGGTGGCGTTGCCCACGCGGATGGTGTACATGCCGCTGGCGTAGGCGCCCAGGTCCACGGTGGTGCGGCCGGTGAAACGACCGGTCTGCAGCGTCTGGCCCAGGGTGTTCATCACCTCGATCGTGTGGTTCTCCGCGGTGGCGGTGATCACCTGCACCTGACCATCGATGGTCGGGTTGGGGAACATCGAGAACTCCGGACCGGCCACCTCGCTGAAGCCGATGGTGGGATCGAGCAACATGCGGATGGCGAAGGCATTGCCGTTGGTGAACGACCCGGGCTGGGTGCCCTGGATGTTGATGATGGCAGCGGTCGAGGGCTGCGGTACGGTGGCATCATCCACGACGGTCACGTTGCTGGTGCCGCTGTTGCTGAACAACTCCACGCCCATGTAGTATGAGCCGGGGTTCAAGGAGACCGGGTTCAGGAAGGGGATGATCACCTCACCGGCGATGGTATCGGCAGCGGACAGCGTGTAATCCTGGCTGGTGGCGATGGGGTTGAACACATCATCGCTTCCGCCGAGGGCGGCGGGCATGATGGCCAGCGAATCACCATGCACACTGGCGATCATCAGAGCACCCGTGCGGCTGTTCGAGCCGATGTCCACGTTCAGGCCGTACAGGGTGGTGGGCGCATTGATGCGGAAGTAGTTCAGGCAGAACACGTTGTCCGTGGCATCCGTGAAGGAGGCGGTCCCGATCAACGAGGTCACTTCGGTACCGCTGTGCACGCCAAGCCCGTCCAGCGCATACTCCAGATCGTTCAGCGCGAAGGTCCGTTCCGCAGTGTCGTCGCTGGGGTCGTCCTCAAGCGCGTCCTCGTTGGAGGTGACGGTCAGGGTCATCGTGTAGGTGCCCTCGGCCAGGCCACCAGGCAGGGTGACGGCCTCGTCCATCGTCACCGTGTCGCCGGGGTTCACGGTGCCGGCGTTGAACGTGGCGCTGAAGGCCGTGCCACCGCCGGGTGCGGTCACCGTGGCGGTCATCACCAGGTTGGTCTGTGGGTTCAGGCCGATGTTGCGGAGCTGGCCACCCAGGAAGAAGGTGCTGCCCAGTTGGGGACGGGGGATGGTGCCGAACTCGACCCCGCCACCCACGTGGGACACGAAGCCGAAATCGACCACGCGGCCGTAGTCAGGCACATTGCTCAGGGCCAGATCGTCGATCGCCCAGAAGTACTCCCAACCGCCCAACCACTGGAAACGGATGTACACAGTGGACTGGTTGGCGGCCACGGACGTGATGTCGAGGGCGATGCCTTGCGGGTTGGCGCTCCAGCGCGAGCAGGGCGGTTGAGCGGAACCGGTCGTCAGGCAGGGGAAGGGCACGAAGTCCGTCCAAGTGGTGAGGTCCGTGCTCACCTGCACCTTGACGTTCGTGGCCGCATCATAGTCGAACACCCCGATCAGGCTCTCGAAGGTGAGCAGGACGGTGGGCTGGCCGCTGCAGTCAATGGCGCTCGTGGTGAGTTCCGTAAGGTGGTCCGTGCCGGGGGACTGAGCGAGGCCGCGGTCCGAATTGGCCCAGAGGTAACCATTGGAGGCATCCGTGGCCCCGAAGGTCGAGGATGGCTGGTAGCCCAGTGCGGCCACGCTCACGGCGTTCGGGTCATTGCTCCACACGAAGTACACGCTATCGGTGCCGAGCGGGGTCAAATTGTCCTGGTTCGTCCAACCGGCGGGAACGGCCCCACCGGAGAAATCCTCCGTCCAGAACGGGGCAGCACGCAGTGCATCGAAGCTCGGGGGCAGATGGCTGGGGGCCGGGGCCGTGTAGGAACCGGCGGGGTGGTGCTTCACGTAGCCCTGGTAGTCGTGCGCGTTGCCGCCGGCCGTTTGGGCCATCACAGCAACGGAGCCGACCATCAGGGGAAGGGAGAGGAAAGTCTTCTTCATCTGAGGTAGGTTAGGGGATTAGCGTCCGTTGAGGCCGAAAGGTAACACCGTCCGTGGAAGATCGAACGATCCGTCCCGGGCGCAGCGCGACCAGGAGATCGACCAAGCTTGGGTGCCTGACGACGGGGCCTTTTCGTCGACCGACGAACCGGGTTCGTCGATCAGGCGCTCGGCCGGCCGGGTCGGCCCCCGGTGGTGAGGATGGCCTGCAACCCCACTGCCAGCACCACCACGATCGCCGGCGCGATGAGGTTGTACCAGAGGAAGGCGATCTGGGTCTCGGAGAAGTGGATGTACAGGATGAGGGCCTGTGCCACCAGCGCCGCGATGAACACCGCCGTGCCGCCCACGCGCTTCAGGAAGAAGGCCACCAGGAAGATGCCCAGGATGGTGCCGTAGAACAGTGAGCCGATGATGTTCACCGCCTGGATGAGGTTCTCGAAGAGCGAGAAGAGCGCGGCGAAGGCCAGCGCCAACAGCCCGAAGCCCACCGTGGCCCATTTCGTCGCCCGCACCTGCTCGCCGTCCGTGCGTTCCTTTTTCACCACATCCACCACACTGGTGGTGGCCAGCGCGCTCAGCTCCGCGCTGGTGCTGCTCATGCCCGCGCTGAAGATCATGGCCAGCAGCAGCCCGATGATCCCGATGGGCATGTGGTCCATGATGAAGGTGATGAAGATGTAGTCCTTGTCGTTGGCTTCGGCGGTGGGAAGGGCGGCCTTCACTTCGGCGCGGTAGGCCTCGCGCAGGCGGGTGTCCTCGGCCAGGGCGGTGGTCAGTTGCTGGTTGTCGGTGGGCTGCCCGGCGCGGTGCGCGGCCACCCATTCTTTGGCGGCGGTGGTGATGGTGGCGGCGTTGGTGGCGTGTTGTGCATGCAGTTCGGTAGGTCGACCCGGTGGGTCGACGGTACGGGGGCTTTGTCCTGCTATTGTCACCTCGTTCGCGTGGTGTTCTCGTTGCGTCGTTGCGTCGTCGCGGTCCATCACCTGCATTTCTCCGCGCCTCTGCGCCTCTGCGGCCATCTCCGCCACGTTCGCGCTGTTCCAATGCACCGGCGCCTGGTGGAACAGGTAGAACACGAACACCAGCACGCCCGTCAACAGGATGAAGAACTGCATGGGGATCTTCAGCAGCGCGTTCATCCACAGCCCGCGCTGGGCCTGCTGCTCGTTCTGCCCGCTGAGGTAACGCTGCACCTGGCTCTGGTCGGTGCCGAAGTAGGCCAGTTGTAGGAAGAAGCCGCCGATGAGCCCGCTCCACAGCGTGTACTTGTTGCTCGGGTCGAAGCTGGTGTCGATCACCTCGGTCTTGCCCAGGGCACTGGCCAGTTGCAGACTTTCCACGAAGCCGATGTGTTCGCGCAGGGTCCACACCACCAGCCCGAAAGCCACGAAGAGCCCGCCGAACATCACGGCCATCTGCTGCTTGTGCGTTACGCCCACGGCCTTGGCGCCGCCGGTGGTGGTGTAGAGGATCACCAGCGTGCCGATGAAGACGCAGGTCCAGCTGAGCGGCCAGTGCAGCACCTTGCTGAGGATGATGCTGGGCGCGTAGATGGTGATGCCGGCCGCCAGCCCGCGCTGGATGAGGAAGAGCCCCGCCGTGAGAAGCCGCGTGCGCGCGTCGAAGCGCTTGCCGATGAACTCGTAGGCCGTGTACACCTTCCATTTGTAGTAGAGCGGGATGAACACGCGGTTGATCACCAGCATGGCCAGCGGCAGCCCGAAGTAGAACTGCACGAAGCCCAGGCCGTCGAGGTAGCCCTGTCCCGGCGTGCTGAGGAAGGTGATGGCGCTGGCCTGCGTGGCCATCACGCTGAGTCCCACCGCCCACCAGCGTTCATCGCCCCCGCCGCGCAGGTAATCCGCGCTGGTGTTGCCGGCGCGCGTTTTCCACACCCCATAGCCCACGATGAATCCAAGGGTGCCGAGGAGGATGAGCCAGTCCAGCCAATGCATCGATCAGATGATCAGAAGGTCAGATGATGGAATGCGGACCCGCAACAAGGCACCCGTAGCGTCGACCCACCGGGTCGACCATGTTCGATAGCGATGTGGCGTTTGGGCATGGCCTATCGCGCAGCACGTGGCGATATCAGATTCGCAAAAAGCCGATACGCCCCCGGCACGCCCGCCGGCAATTGCCGGAAGAAGCTGATGCCTGTGTAGATGAAACGCCCCTGGCCGTGGTCGCAGGTGATGAGCCCGCCGTTCAGCGGTTGCTCGCCGGGATCGTTCCAGGCGATGAGCGGGGTGTACTTATCGCCAAGCTCACCAGCGAAGTAGAGGCCGCGTTCCTGGACCCAGCCCTCGAAGTCCTTCGCGGAGATGGCGTTCGGGGTGGTGAGCAGCGGGTGCTTCGGGTCGAGGAATGTGGGTGTCGCCTCCTCCACGGTCACGCGGTCGCGGGTGATCTTGAAGGGGTGGGGGCCGAGCGTGGCGGGATCGATCTGGAAGTCCTCCACACCGGAGACGGAGAAGCGCGGCGTGGTGTTGTACTGCACGATGAGCGTGCCGCCCTGCTCCACGTACTGCAACAGCAGCGGGTGCAGCTCCTTCATGCCTTTGGTGGCGTTGTAGGCGCGGATGCCGGTGACGATGGCGTCGTACTTCTTCAGCTCCTCCAGCTTGGCCGCGGAAGGCTCAATGAACTCCACCACCACACCCAGCTGCTCCAATGCCTGCGGCACTTCATCGCCCGCGCCCTTCACGTAGCCCACGCGCTTGGCGGTGGTGGTCACCTCCAGCGGCACGAGCTTCACCTCGGCAGGCGTGTAGTACACCTGCGGCATGATGTGCGGGTAGTCGATCTCGTGCAACGTGCGATCGGCCTTTCCTTTCGGACCTGAGAACGTGAACTTCGCGGCACCGGGTTGCGCGCCGCTCTCCGGCTTCAGGCTGAAGGTGAACACCTGCCGCTCGTTGCGCTTGGTGAGGTTCACCGGCCAGGCATCCCGGCTCGCGATCCAACCTGTAGGCGGTGTCATGCTCAGTTGACCGGTAAGGCTGTCGGTGAGCGCTTCCACCTCCACGGTGATGGTCTGCGGACCGCCCCGTGCAATGAGCACGTCGGTCTTCGGGATCACCGAAGCCACGGGCGTGACGTACACCGGACGGATGCGCTCACCGGCCACGCGGTCGACCCATTTGTGCATGATTCCGCTGCTGGCATAGAAGTGCTCGTAATCAGTTGTATCTAGTTCTGGGTTGAATGCTAGGGCTACATAAGGTTCCGGAATCATAACGGGAATGATGTTGGCGTGTCCTGAAGGAGTTTGATACAGGTTCCCATGAGGACGCTCCAGCCAGAAAGGTTCCATAACGGTCTGATGAACCACACGGAGAGCAGTGTCGATCCGATCAGTGAGACGTATGTCTTTCGAACCGAAAGAACGTCGATCCCAATCAACTCCGGAACTCCAGCCATAAGTACTTAGGAAGAGTTCTCTTCGGATGCGCGGAAAGCCAGTGACCTTGACTTCTATGGTATCAAAAGTGCTCGAGTAACTCTTATTGCTCAATGCATCAAAGGACACTCCTAAACATGCGGATGCAAGATCATTTAGCGCATCTGATTTGATCTGGCCCCATCTCCATTGATCATGTGTAGGCTTGTTGTCATTCACCCAAGAGGCTATGGTGCGATTAAGAGTATGAAGTTTATCGAAGCTCCTTTCTGGACTATTGATATCAAAGCTTGAGACAAGTTCTGCGCTCTTCGCGCTTATACTGCTCGATGCCTTCACTCGCCCCCACGTCATATCGATCCCCTCAAAAATGTCCTTCGTCCTCGGCCGGTCGCCCTTGATGAACTTGAGGTACTCCAGCATCTCCCCCCGGGTTTCCGCCGCACCGAAGCCCTGGCTTTTGTGCATGCTGCGGCTGCGCCCGGCGATCTCCGTGTAGCTCAGGCCCAGCAGCGGGTCGTAGCCGCCCACGTCCACGGTGAACCAGTCGGGGTCGTTCTTCGCGATGTCGGCCAGGTCCTTCTTCCACCAGGTGCTGCCGTTGAAGAAGAGACGGCGTGGCTGCCACACCTCCAGCCCTTGTTCCAGTTGCTCCGGAAAGGCCTTTGGATCACCGGCCAGGTCGAAGGCTTCTTCGGCGAGGATGGCGCTGGCCTCGTGATGGCCGTGCCCCGCGCTGCGGTCGCGCGCGAAACGGGTGATGATGATGTCGGGCCGGAACATCCGGATCACACGCACCACATCGCTCAGCACTTCCTGCTTGCCCCACTTCTCAAAGCTCTCGGCGGCATTCTTGCTGAAGCCGAAGTCCACCGCGCGGGTGAAGAACTGTTCGCCGCCATCGATGCGCCGCGCTTCCAGCAGCTCCTGCGTGCGGATGATCCCCAGCGCATCGCCCAGCTCGGGACCGATGAGGTTCTGTCCGCCGTCGCCGCGGGTGAGGCTGAGGTTGCCGGTGCGCACCTTCTTGCCGTTGGCCAGCCAGGCGATCAGGCGGGTGTTCTCATCATCGGGATGCGCCACGATGTAGAGCACGCTGCCCAGCACGTTGAGCTTCTTCATGCGGTGCAGGATCTCGGCGGCGTTCGGCTGTGCCGGAGGACGCTGTGCCGAAAGCTGAAAGTGGAAAGTTGAAAGAAGAAACAGGGCGAGCGTGAATAGGCGCAGTGCCCAGGACGGACGGAAGTGCATGGGACCAAGGTAGAATGCACCGCTGGCCTTTGGCCAGCAGCCAGTGGCCAACAGCCAGCCGCCGCCTACGCCACTTGCTCCGCCAGCACCTTGGCGATCTGCTCCTTGTAGCTGCGGCCGCTCACGATGCGTTCGTTGTTCGCCATCGTGAAAATGAACTCGTTGTTGCCGCTGTAGCGACTGCTGCGCACGTGGGCCATGTTGACGATGTAGCTGCGGTGGATGCGCAGGAATCGGCCGGGGTCCAGTTCGGTCTCCACGGCGTTCATCGTCATGCGGTGCAGGAAGTGCCGGTCCTTGAGCTGCAGGCAGAGGTAGTTGCCCTCGGCCCGCATGTACACCACGTCGGCCACGTTCACCTTGTGCTCGCGCCCTTTCTCCTTGATGGTGAAGTGCTCGATGAACTCGCTGTTGGCGTGCATGTGCTCGCGCACCAGGTCCATCAACTTGCCGGTGAGGCGGCTGTTGACGTTCATGTCCAGGTGGCGCTTGGCGCGTTCCAGCGAGGTGAAGAAACGTTCGTCGTCGTAGGGTTTCAGCAGGTAGTCCACGGCGTTGACGTCGAAGGCCTTGAGGGCGTACTGGTCGTGGGCGGTGACGAAGACCACGAAGGGGAGGCGTTCGCGCGGGATCTGCTGCACCACCTCGAAGCCGTTCATCTGGGGCATCTGCACATCGAGGAAGAGGAGGTCGGGGCGGTGCTTGGCGACCGATCCCAGGGCCTCCTGGCCGTTGCGGCACTCGCCGACCAGCTCGATCTCGGGGTCCTGGGCGAGCAGGCGGGCAAGGCGCGCGCGAGCGATGGGTTCATCGTCCACGATGAGGGTGCGGATGTGTTTCATGACGCGGGGTCGTTGCGCTTGAACGGGAGGGTGAGGTGCACGGTGAAGCCTTGGCCGCCGGGGGAGGACACCTGCATGTCCGCCGCATCGCCATAGAGCAGCCGAAGCCGTTCACGGACGTTGCGCAGGCCGATGCCGCTGCCTGCCACCGCACCTTCGACGTCGGCGCAGCCGAGGCCGTTGTCCCGAACGGCGATGTGCAGGCTGCCGTTGCGGCGTTCGGCGGTGACGGCGATGTCGACGCGCTCGCTGGTGAAGCCGGGGCCGTGCTTGATGGCGTTCTCCACCAAGGGTTGCAGGAGCATGCTGGGCACCTCGGCGTCGGCGCACGATGCGGGGATGTCGTACTCCACATGCAGGCGGTCCTGGAAGCGCACGGCCTCGATGCCGAGGTAGTGACCGATGTGATCGATCTCGCGCGCCAGGGGCACGCGCTCGCGCTGTTCCTTGTCCAGCGTGATCCGCAGCAGTTGGCCCAACCGGCTCAGCACGGTGCGGGCACGGTCGGTATCCTGGTCCATCAGGGCGCTCACCGTGTTCAGCGTGTTGAACAGGAAGTGCGGCTGCAGCTGTTTCTTCAACGCATTGAGCTGGCTCTTCTGCAGCTCGTTCTGCAGCTTCATCAGCTGGGTCTGTTTCTCGCGCATCATGCGCGCATTGTCGAGGGCCACCAGCACGCCCATCAGCACGCCGTACTCCATGAAACGGCTGAGGATGGCGGGGGGCAGCGCGCTGAGGGCCCAGCTGCGCATGCCGGGGTCGCTGAAGTCGAACTCGCCGCGCCAGTGCAGGATGCCGTAGTAGATGCAGGAGGTGGAGGCCTCGTGGAAGGCGGCGATCAGCAGGGCCAGGCCAAGGTGCAGCAGCAGCACCGGCCCCCAGGGCCGGCCGCTGAAGGGCCAGCGCTTCAGGATGGTGTAGGCCAGCGGGGCGAGCAGGGCCCAGAAGAGGAAGTTGAGGTAGGGCACGGGGGCTTCCCGCCACCACCGGAATTCGCCCATTTCCTTGAGCTCGGCATACACGTAATGGTGCATGTAAGCTTGCAACAGGAAGAGCGTGGCCATCACCAGGGCGCTGCCCAGTACGATGCGGTAGCTGATGGGCGTGCGCTGGAAGTAGTTCATCGGGTGGGCCGGGCTGGACGGGCGCAGGTCGTGCGCGCCGCGGACCGGAAGGCCAAGCTATCCCGGTGCACAGGCCGCACCAACCCGAACGTGATGAACGGCGCCCGAAGGGATGGACAGGGACGAACGGTTGGATGGTCGGAAAAGACGGAAGGCCCCGAAGGGCCTTCCGCACGTCGAAGAGAGGTGGCGCTCTAGCCGAAGGTGAAGGTGAATCCGTTCACGGTGACCGTGACGGTGCCGTCGCAGGACCCGTTGCCGAAGTCGACATAGCGGGTGGCGAGCCCCTGCGGGGTGATCTCCAGTTCGCCGCTCACCACATGCCAGCAGCCCAGCTCCACACGGAGGGCCTGTGTGATGGTGAGCGTGTAGGGCACGCCGTTGCGGGTGGTGCCGCTGCCGTTGCCGGTGATGAGGTACACGTCGTCCCATGGGGTCAGGGTCTCCTCACCCTGGACCCAGGTGCGCACACGGCTGGCGGTGTGGGTGCTCGTCCATGCGTTGTTCGGCGCGGTGATGGTGCCGTTGACCGCGATGGCGAACTGCGTGTGGCCGTCGCCGTTGGGGCCGAGGTTCGTCACCGTCTTGGTGCCCTCCACCTTGTGGTCGTTCAGGTAGTAGTCCTGCGGGGTGATGGTGATCACGGTGCCCACGGCGCGGTAGGCGCCGGTGAAGGTCACGAGGATGCGTCCGCGGCGGGCCCGGCCGTCCTGCCCGGTGCAGTTCACGGTGCCGAAGTCGATCAGCATGGTGCGGGGCATCACGGTGGTGTCGATGACGATGGTGTCGATGCAGGCGTCCATCATGCCGCGGACGCCGCCCTCTTCGGCGGCCTGGTCGGCCTGCTTCAGCATGTCATTGAACATCGATTCGGCGAAGCTGTTGTCCACAGCCGAGGTGTAATCGTTGTTCACCGGATCGGTGGTCTCCTTGCGGCAGGCCGTGAGGGCCAGGAGGGCAAGGGCGAAGGTGGCGAGCAGGTGGCGGTGCATGTCGGTGTGGTTGGTTCGTCCTTAGGACGGTATAACGGGATCCTGGTCCGATCCGTTCATGCCGGCTGTTCTACCCGCTCGAGCCGCAGGAAGGTGAAGGGGTGGGCGTGGCGCTCGTCGGCGGGGTGCTCCTCGCGCCACACCTCGTGCCAGCCAGCGTCCACCAGGGGGAAATGGGTGTCGCCCTGGAGCTCGGCATGCACCCGGGTGAGGTAGATGCGGTCCACCATCTTCCTGGCCAGGGCCTCGCGGTACAGCTGGCCACCGCCGATGATGAAGGCCTCGGGTTCGCCCAGCGCGCGTGCATGGTCCAGTGCGGCCTCCAGGCTGCCCACCACCACGGCGCCGGGCGCGTCGTAGACGGGGTTGCGGGTCACCACGATGTTGGTGCGGTGCTTCAGCGGCCGATACCGGATGGGGATGCTCTCCCAATTGAGCCGTCCGGTGATGACACAGTGGCCGCGCGTGGTGCGCTGGAAGAAGGCCATGTCATCCGGCAGGTGCCAGGGCAGGTCACCATCCCGGCCGATGACCCCGTTGGCGCTGACGGCGGCGATGGCGCTGACGATCATACGGCGACCTCGGCCTTGATGTGCGGGTGCGGATCGTAGTCCTTCAGCGTGAAGTGCTCGAAGCGGAACGCGAAGAGTTCGGTCACGGCGGGGTCGAGCTCCATGCGGGGCAGGGCGCGCGGTTCGCGGGTGAGCTGCAGGCGGGCCTGGTCGAGGTGGTTCGTGTAGAGGTGCACATCGCCGAAGCTGTGCACGAACTCACCGGGCCTCAACCCGCACACCTGCGCCACCATCAGGGTGAGCAGGGCATAGCTGGCGATGTTGAAGGGCACACCGAGGAAGACGTCGGCACTGCGCTGGTAGAGCTGGCAGCTGAGGCGGCCTTCGGCCACATAGAACTGGAACATGGTGTGGCAGGGCGGCAGGGCCATGCGGTCCACGTCGGCGGGGTTCCAGGCGGTGACGATGAGGCGGCGGCTGTCGGGATTGCGCTTGATCTGCTCCACCACATTGGCGATCTGGTCGATCACGCGGCCATCGGGCGTGTGCCAGCTGCGCCACTGGTAGCCGTACACGGGGCCGAGGTCGCCGTTGGCATCGGCCCATTCGTCCCAGATGCGTACGCCGTTATCCTTCAGGTAGCGGATGTTGGTGTCGCCGGCCAGGAACCAGAGCAGTTCATGGATGATGCTCTTCACGTGCAGCTTCTTCGTGGTCACCAGCGGGAAGCCCTCGCCCAGGTCGAAGCGCATCTGGTGGCCGAAGCAGCTTAGGGTGCCGGTGCCGGTGCGGTCGTGCTTCTGCACCCCGTGGTCCAGGATGTGGCGAAGGAGGTCGTGGTACTGTTGCATGGGATCAGCGGCGAAGGTATCGGCGCCTTGCGGCCGGGCTTTGGGCCAGATGTTGACAGGTGTCGATAACCCCGGAGCAGCGCGCCCTACTCCACCACCACCTTTTCATGATACGTCCCCTCCTTGAATGAGCACTGGATCACGTAAGTGCCAGCACCGAAGCGTGATAGATCCACTACCTCCGTCCGGCGGCCCGTGGGCAGCGGGCGCTGGTGCAAGCATCTGCCCATGGCATCGTACACGCCGTAGTAGCTCCCGGCCAGGACCGGCGCAGGGAAGCGCAGCTCGACGATGCCGTGGTTCGGATTGGGAGCGACCATGAACGATGCGGCGTGCTCTTGTATGTAGGTGGACAGCGCCGCCAATTTGACCACCCAGGCATCTTCCGAGCCGTGGTTCCCTGAAACATCGCCGTCGTTGGACAGGGTCCAACCTGCAAGTGCGACCCCACCGTCCGTGGTTGCCACGAGCGCGCGGGGGATCTCCGTGGCGCTGCCGCCCAGGGTCTGTTGCCATACCAAGCCTCCGGAGGCGTCCAATTGGGTCAGCCAGAAGTCATAGAGGCCGAGGTTGCCGGTGACGTCGCCATCGTTGGATGAGGTGTGGCTTGCGATCAATGGACCGCTGGAAGAGAGCAAGGGGTTCGAGGTGGACCAGTCCTGCGCGGAGCCACCAAGCGCGCGTTGCCATTGCACTGAACCGGTATCGCTGAGCTGAACTGCCCAGGCGTCGGGGCCTCCATGATTGCCGCTCACATCGCCATCATTCGACTCCGTGTATCCGACGACCATGTATCCTCCCAGCGGGTTGGTCTCCACCGCCAGGGCCCATTCCTCATTCATTCCGCCGAGTGCAACGGACCACTGCAACGCGCCGTCGGCATCGAGCTTCAGCACCCAAGCATCGTCGTCTCCGTGATGGCCGAACACATCGAGATCATCACTGAGCGTGTTTCCAGCGAGGATGAATCCACCGTCGGCGCATCTGCGGATGCACCTGCCCCACTCGGCAAGAGTTCCACCATACGTCTCCTCCCATAGAACAGTGCCTGTGGCGTCCAAGCGCACGACCCATAGATCGGAGGTGCCGTTGTTGTCGTTCACATCGCCATCGGATGAGAGAGTAGCGCCCGTGAAGATGTATCCGTCCTCGCCAAGCGGCAAGATGGATCCGGCCCAGTCGTATTGGCTGCCGCCATATGTCCGTTGCCATTGCAGCGCGCCACTGGCGTCCAGCTTCACCACCCATGCGTCTCCCATTCCCTGGTGCACGGTCACATCGCCATCATTGGAGGAGGTGCTGCCTGCGAGCACGCACCCCCCATCATCCGTCAGCTGCATATCGAACAGCTGTTCGGCAAGCGTGCCACCGAACGGCGCCTGCCACAGCACGTCGCCGGTGGCATCCATCCTAACGACCCAGAAGTCAGTGCTTCCGTGCAAGCCGACCACGTCGCCGTCACTCGAATTCGTGTAGCCGGCCAGCAGGTAGCCTCCATCCGGGGTCTGGTGAAGGGCTTCGGCCCTATCCGCGTTGCTGCCGCCAAGGCACTTCTGCCATTCGATCGCTGGGCCTTGCTGGCTGCTCGCGCTGCCGAGCGCGATGCTGAAGAGCAAGGTGGGAAGGATACGCGAGGCCATGTGCCGGAGGTCGAAAATAAAGGGCATTGCCGTTCGCCGGTCGGTCACGAGGGGGAGGCCGTCGGCGAGGTCGAACCGCATCTGGTGACCGAAGCAACTGAGGGTGCCGGTGCCGGTGCGATCCGTCTTGCCGGTGCCGGTGCGGTCATGCTTCTGCACCCCGTGGTCGAGGATCCGGCGCAGGAGGTCGTGGTAGGGCTGCATGCGACGGCGAAGTTAGCCCAGGCCATAGCCCGGTGTGGGCGCCGGGGGCTCTTCGTCGTGCGGGTCGGGTTCCGGTGGCCGTCTGGTGCCGTTCCGTGCCGGCCGTTCGGCGGCCGGTTCCCTTCCGCTGTTGCCGGGCAGGGCGGCCAGCAGGCGCAGCTTCATGCGTTCGTAGTAGCTGCGCTTGTCGATGCCATGGCTGATCAGGTAGGCCACCATGGCCGCGTACATCAGCTGGAAGATCACGCTGTGGCGGTCGGTCATCTCCAGCACGAGGATGGCGCTGGTGAAGGGCGAGCGGGACACGCCGGTGAGGAAGGCGGTCATGCCGGCGAGCACGAGCACGTTGAACTCGCCGCGGCTGGGCTCGAACCACTGGGCGATCCACCCACCCACGGCCGCTCCACTGGCCAGGCTGGGGGCGAAGATGCCGCCCGCGCCACCCGCGCTGAAGCTGAACAACGGACCGAGGACGCGCGCGGCGATGTCACGCCAGCCGGGGTCCACGTCGGTGTCGAACAGGTAGCTCTCCAGCAGGTGCTTGCCGCTGCCCAGCGCGAACGAGCCGGTGAGCTTCACCGTGACGGCGAAGGCCAGCGCACAGCCCACGGCGAACAGGGCCTGTGCGGCGTTGCCCTTGAGCGTACGCCGCCATTTGTCGAGCAGCAGCACGGCCTTGCAGAAGAGCGCTCCGGCCGCTCCGGCGCACAGGCCGATGGCGAGCACCTTGTACATGAAGCTGAAGCCGACGGGCTCCAGCTTGGGATAGCCCAGGAAGAGGTAGGGGCCGAGCAGGAGCTGGGCGGTCATGCCGGCCAGGATCACGGCGGTGAGGACGGCGGTGCGGAACTGGGCGCTGTGGGTGCGGGTGAGCTCCTCCACGGCGAAGACGATGCCGCCGAGCGGGGTGTTGAAGGCGGCGCTGAGGCCGGCGGCGCCGCCGGTCACCATCATCACCTTGCGGCTCACCTTGGGCCAGAAGGGGGGCAGCAGCTTGTGCACGGTGCGGTACACGCTGCCGGCGATCTGCAGGGTGGGCCCCTCGCGGCCCACGGCGCCGCCACCCACCACCATGGCCAGGCTGCTGGCGATCTTCACCAGGATGATGCGCACGTTAAGGAACCGCCAGCTGCGGTCCGTGGCCTTGTCGTTGGCCACCTCGATGGCGGCCATGAGCTGCGGGATACCGCTGCCTCCGGCCATGGGGGCGAAGCGCCGCACCAGCCACCAGCTGAGCAGGAAGGCGAGCGGAGCGCTGACGAAGACCCAGTCGGGATGGATGCCGATGACCCAGGCGTGCACCTCTTCCACCAATCCGAAGAGCTTGGCGTAGCCCACGGCGATGAGGGCGGTGATGACAGCGGCCACCTGGTAGGGCAGCGTCAGGAGCGTGAGCTCCTTCATGCGGCTGTTCATCACCTTGCGGCCCAGCCAGGCGAAGGCGGAGGTCACCTGCCGCTGGAGGCGCTCGATCAGGCGGGACGGGGCCGGGGGCGGTGTGGGCGGCACGGTGCAAAGTTGCCCCACCGATGTGCCGCGCCGGTCCAGTGCACCGGTGCGCTACCAACAACGCGGCATGGACAGTGGCTCACTCGGCGCCCACGCGCTCGAGGTCGACCAGCACATAGCGGTAGGTGGTGCCGCGGTCATAGGCCTTCAGCAGGGCCTGCGTACCGGAGGAGTTGAACACGGCGGTCATCGGGCAGGCCACCAGGCCGCCCTCGGGCATCCAGGCGGTGCCCTGGCGCGCCACCTGCCCGGTGCGGTCGATGCGCACGGCCTTGAGCACGCCGGGTTCGGGCAGCGGCGCCTTGCCGTCGCCTTCACCGCCGCTGGCCAGGATGCCCGCCAGCCCCTTCGGGGTGTGGCCGTAGAGCAGGGTGAGGCCGTCGTTGTCAGGCCGCAGGCCGGCCGTCTCATAGGCCTGCCCGGCGGTGGTGAGGTAGGCCCGGTCGATGGTGCGTTGCCAGCGCACGGTGTCCGTGGCGTCCAGGTAGCTGGCGCGCAGCATGCCGCAGAAGTGGCGCATGGCGATGGCGTCGCCCACCGGCAGCTGGAACTCGTTGTCGACGAAGGCTTCGACCAGGATGGTGCCACCGTCCCACGCGGGCAGCAGGGTCACCACCTCGTCGGGCAGCTTGGCGCGCACGGAGGCCGGTTTGTTCGGGTCGCCGTCCACGGTGCCGAAACCGGTGAGCTTCACCTTGCGCACGCCGGCCAGGCGCTGGTCCACCAGCGGGGTGGGCTTCAGCTTGGGGTCAAGCGGGTCGAAGGTGACCACCTGCCCGGGGATGCCCGTGAGGGCGCCGTAGCGCAGGGCCAGGGTGATGCGGCCGTCGGGGCGTTCGCAGAAACGGGCGGTGCTCACAAAGTCCTTGTCCACGAGCACATCCTTCACGGAGCGGCCCTGGTCGCTGATGGTGGTGAAGTGGAGCTCGTGGCAGTTCTTGTCGCCCATCTGCTCCTGTTCACAACGGAACACGTAGGCGAGCAGCAGCACGCGGCCGTCGTTGGTGAGCTGCATCTGGTGGATGCGGGCCTGCCCGGCGGGCCAGGGCAGGGTGGCCAACGCGCTCCATTCCTCGCGCAGGTCGCGGTCCAGGCAGGTCATCCACAGCTGCTTGCCGTCCTTGCCCTTGCTGTCGTACATGTTCAGCAGGTGGCGGCCGCCGTCGGGCGCGGTCAGCAGGCGTTCGGTGTGGGCGCTGGTGAGGCCGAGGCTGAAGAGGATGGGATCGGGCAATGGACGCCGCGCGAGGCTGCTGGCGGCGTCCACGGCCCAGGCATGGCCGAAGGACGCGATGCGGCGGAAGCCGGAGAGCGCGAGCGGCGATCCGCCCACGGTGGCCAGGCCGAGGTCGGCGCCCTTCTTGCCCGGGCTCACCAGCAGCACCTCCATCGCATCACCGCGCGGAAGCGGCATCACGCCGGTCCACTTGACACCGTCCAGCAGCACGTCCTTCAGCACCACCTCCTCGGCGGGCTTCAGCTGGGCGTCCAGCCGCACCACTTTGTGCGCGGGCCCCTCCTCCACGTAGAGCAGGGCGCGACCGTCGGCGGACAGCAGCCCGTCCACCACGGCGTGCTGGTCGCCCTGGGCGTTCTTGAAGCTGCGGGTGAAGGGTTCGCCGACGCGCGCGGCGGGCTGACCGTCCACGGCGGAGGCGAGCAAGGCCGTGGCGGCCAGGAGGAGGATGCGGGTCATGGGCAATGGACGAGGGCGGGGGCGAAGGGTGGCCGCGGGCTCAGATCATCATGCCCACGATGGTGGCGCTGAGCAGACTGGCGAGCGTGCCGCCGAGCAGGGCGCGGAAGCCGAATTCGCTGAGCCATTGGCGGCGGCTTGGGGCCAGCGAACCGATGCCGCCGATCTGGATGCCGATGCTGGCGAAGTTGGCGAAGCCGCACAGCATGTACGTGGCCATCACAATGCTGCGCTGGTAGGCGAAGACACCGTTCGACTTCAACTGGGCAAGGCTCTCATAACCGACGAATTCGCTGGCGATGAGCTTCTCGCCCACGAGACGGCCTGTCAGGGTGATGTCCTCGCCGGCCACGCCCATCAGCCACATCAGCGGGGCGAAGGTGTAGCCGAGGATGAACTCCAGGGAGAGCACCTTGAAGTTGCCATGCGACACGGAGGCCACCCAGGCGTTGAGCCCCGTGGCATCGCCGACGCGCAGGAACACGTAGTTGAACAGGGCGATGAACGAGAAGAACACCAGCAGCATGGCGGCCACGTTGGCGGCGAGCTTGAGGCCCTCGGTGGTGCCGTTGGCCATGGCGTCGAGGAAGTTGCTGCCCACCTGGTCCATGCCCACGCGCATCTCCGCGTCGAAGGCCTCGGTCTGCGGATAGAGCACCTTGGCCACGACGACGGCGCCGGGTGCCGCCATCACGCTGGCGGTGAGCAGGTGCTTGGCGAAGAAGAGGCGTTGCACGGGGTCATCACCGCCCAGGAAACCCACGTACGCCGCCAGCACACCACCGGCCACAGTGGCCATGCCGGCCACCATCACCAGGAAGATCTCCGAGCGGTTCATCTTGTCCAGATAGGCTTTCACCATCAGGGGTGCCTCGGTCTGCCCCAGGAAGATGTTGCCGGCGGTGCTGAGGCTCTCCGCGCCGCTGAGCTTCATGCTCTTGTTGAGCGCCCAGGCCAGGGCGTACACCACTTTCTGGATGACGCCCAGATAGAAGAGCACGCTGGTGAGCGCGCTGAAGAAGATGATGGTGGGCAGGATCTGCAGGGCGAAGATGAAGCCGAAGCTCTGCACGTCCATCAGGTCGCGGAACAGGAAGGTGCTTCCGGCCTTGGTGAAGTCGAGGACCTTCACGAACATGCGTCCCACGATGTCGAAGCCGGCCTGCACGAAGGGTACGTAGAGCACGCCCAGGGCCAGCACCAGTTGGAAGGCGAGGCCGATGCCGACCACCTTCCAGTTGACGTGGGCACGCCGCGCACTGAAGACCCAGGCGATGGCGATGAGGGTGGCCATGCCGAGCAGGCCCCGGCCGATGCCCAGGGCGCTGGGACCGGTGAGCGGTGCGGGCCCTCCGCTCTGCGCGGCCAGGGGCAGGGCGGTGATCAGCAGGAGCACGGTCACGGCCAGGAGGCGTGCGGGGGAGAGGGAGCGGATCATGGGTCAGGATGTGGGACCGCCTTTGCCCAGGTGCAGCAGGTTGCGGCGGATCCAGCGCGGCAGCAGGATGGCGCCGGCCAGGATATACGGGTAGTAGCTGATGAGGCGCCACAGCAGGGCCAGCGCGGGGGCCAGGCCCAGGGGGATGAACATGCCCAGCAGGTCGTTGAACAGGAACTCCGCCAGGCCACTGCCGCCGGGAGTGGGGCTCACCAGCACCAGGATGCCCATGATCACCTGCTTGCCGAAGAGCAGCAGGTCGTCCACCGACTGGCCGTCGCGGAAGGCGTGCACCAGGCAGTTGACGATGCTGTAACGGGCCGTCCAGCTGGCGAAGGTGGCCAGCAGGGCGGGCCACCAGTAGCTCCAGCGTTTGCTGCGCAGGCCGGTGGCGGCGGTGATCAGCTGGTCGCCGGTGGTGACCGCATTGCGGCGCCAGCGCTTCAGCACGGGGATGCTGAAGAGGCCCACCAGCCAGCGCTTCACGATCACCGGGTTGATGAAGAGCGCGTAGGCCACGAAGAGCTTGTAGGCCAGGATGATGATGTACACGGCCCAGAAGGCGACGTACACGCTGCTGCCCCACACGCTGGTGCCCACGCCCACGCCGCTGAAGAGCGCGTCCTGCCCCACCAGCAGCACCATCAACGGGGCCATCACCGCCAGGAAGATGCCGTCCAGGAAGCTGGTGAAGGTGATGACGGTGATGCTGCGGCCGGCATCGACGCCTTCGCGGCTCAGAATGAAGATGGCGAAGAGGAAGCCGCCGCCGATGAGCCCGGGGGCCAGCGCCGAGCTGAACTCCCACAGCATGATCACCACGAAGCTGCGCCACCAGCTGAGCGAGCGCTCGGTGAGGTGGCGGATGCGCACCATGTACGCGTAGTCGCGCACCACCACGCTGCCGAAGGCCAGGGTGATCCACAGGGTGCTGGCCCAGGTCCAGGTCACACTGTTCAGCGCGCTGAGGTCGCTGTTGCGGAAGATGAGGACCGCGGTGATGCCCAGGCCGATGAAGACCGGCAGCAGCACCTTGCCCAGGCTGAAGGAACGGAGGAAGGAGCGGGCGTCGTCCGACATGCGGCGGGCTTGGGTCCGGCGATGATCGGCCTACGGCTCGGGGTCGTTGTCGCTGTAGCTGTCCGGCTCGGGCTTGGGCGGGGTGGTCAGCACGCGGTAGAAGAAGTACAGGGTGAAGCCCGTGACGGTGAGCACCGAGGCGAGCATGAGGACGAGCGCGGAGGTGTTCATGGCGTGTGCGGATCAGACCATTCCGTGGGCGTGGCGTTTGCGTTTCAGGTAGGCCGTGCGCACCAGCAGGGCGATGCCGATGTACACGGCCAGCAGCAGCAGGCGCGAGGCGTGCAGGTAGGGGCTGGCCGGTGCGGTGATCTTCTCCCAGATGCCGGGCAATGAGCCGATGAAGACCACGGCCAGGATCACGGGGGTGACGTACTTGATGATGAAGCGATAGACCGTCGGCGGCCGCAGATCGGCACCCATGTTGATCTCCGCCCAGCCCTTGTCCATGCCGAACACCCAGGCGAAGAGGATCACCTCCAGGAGCGCGAAGATCACCAGGCTCACGGTGCCGGCCCAATAGTCGTACTCGTCGAACACGCCGTGCTCGAAGAAGAGCACCGTGGGGAGGCCCAGCACCAGCACCACCAGGCCGAACATCCAGGCGGAGGGTCCGCGCTTCCAGCCGAACTCGTCCTGCAGGAAGCCCATCACCGGGGTGCCCATGGCCAGGCTGCTGGTGATGCCGGCGAAGAACAGCAGGCCGAACCAGCACACGCCGGCGATGGCCGACAGCCAGGGTCCCCACTGCGTGAACAGGTAGGGCAGGGTCTTGAAGCCGAGGCCCAGACCACCGGTGGCGGTGAGCTCCTTCACCTTGTCGATGCCCAGGTAGCCGATGGCGATGGGGATGATGATGGCGCCGCCCAGCACCACCTCCACGAACTCGTTCATCCACCCCGCGCTCATGGCGTTGAGGGCGATGTCGTCCTTTTTGCGGACATAGCTGGCGTAGCACTGGATGCTGCCCATGCCGACGCTGAGGGTGAAGAAGATCTGCCCTGCGGCGGCGAGCCACACGCTGGGTTTCCAGATGCTGCTGTAGTCCGGTGTCCACAGGAAGTTGAGGCCCATGGTGCCGTCGTGGATCGCGCCGTGCTCGCCGGCCTTCAAGGTCACCCCGCGGATGGCCAGGAAGAGGCCGAAGACGATCAGGAGCGGCATGCCGATCATGGCCACCTTCTCCACGCCGCCGCTGAGGCCCTTGCTCAGGATCCAGGTGTTCAACAACAGGCAGAGGAGCCAGAACCAGATGGCCTCATACGGGATGCCTGTCGTACTGATGCCGATGTCGATGTAGGTATTGAAGAAGGCCGCGACCCCCTCTGCGCCCATGTCCAGGAAGGTGCCGGAGATGCTGTGCCAGATGTAGCTCAGCGTCCAGCTCTCCAGGTAGCAGTAATAGGACGCCACGGCGATGTTGGTGAAGATGCCGAACACGCCGACGTACTTCCACAGGGCCCGCTTGGGGTCCATGTTGTGCAGGATGAACGGCGTGCTGTGGTGGCCCGAACGGCCGCCGAAGCGGCCCATGCTCCACTCGATCCACAGCAGCGGGATGCCCATCAACAGGAAGCAGACCAGGTAGGGGATGATGAAGGCGCCGCCACCGTTCTGGATGGCCTGCACCGGGAAGCGGAGGAAGTTGCCCAGGCCCACGGCGTTGCCCGCCATGGCGAGGATGAGCCCCACGCGCGATCCCCACGATTCGGTCTTGGACATGCGGTCGTGTTTCGTGGGCGACAAGATAGAGGTTCGGTCGAACGGAGAACGGGCGGCAGCTGGATGCGCGCGGGTGATGCCCCATTGGTCTTCACGGACCGATGCATACCTTCGGAAGGAAAACTCAACTCCACATGAAGCGTTTGATCACCCTCCTGGTTTGTGGTATGATCCTTTCGTGGGCTGTGGCACAGAGTCCGTACGTCCCCCCTGACTACTACCCGAACGATGTCCCGCTCCGTTCTGCCGGGTTCCCTGTGAATGAGGGGCAGGTCATGCTCACCAACGGTGATCCCGCCACCGAAGTGGCGTATTACAGCGAGGGCCTGAGCCCGCAGTTGTTCATGCAGGAGGGCTCGCGCATGTCGTTCGTCATCGCCGCGGTGGACACCAGCGCTGGCACTGAGGATACCCTGAGGCTGTGGCCTACCAAGTGGGCTCGGGTGGAACAGTGGTACCCCTGAACTGGGATGCGGAATACACGGCGAACAGCGGCACGGGACTGGTGAACTTCACGTTCGACAGCTACGACCCGGCGCGGGTGCTGGTTTTGCAGTTCGGTCCCGCCCCGCTCGGTGGAGGCCTGTACGATGTTGATGGCCTTTGTTGGAGCACCTACTTCGGGGGCAATGGTCGCGATTTGATCCACGAAAGCACCACGGACCCGCTGGGGAACTACTACGTGGCCGGCAGCACGCGGAGCACATTTCTGTCATTTCCACCTGCACCAGGTTACAGTCTTTACATGGCTGGTGAATGTGCGTTCGTCTGTCAATTGGATGATACGGACAACATGTCGTGGAAGACCTTCATCGGCGGCAATGTCAGCGCTGAGGTCTCGCAGGTCGCTGGATTGGCTTTCCGCGGCGGGAGTACGCCGTCGATCTACATGGCAGGTACAACTACATCACAGAGCTTCTACCCTCAGGCTTCAGGAACGGCGTATTTCGTTGGTACGAACAACTCCTTTGGCAACAAGGGATATCTGACTCGGTTTGCTAGTGCCACTGGGCAGCTGGCTTGGTCTACCTATTTCGGGGATACGGATGTCCAGATCACCGGCTTGGCCGTGCCAGACGGGGACTACCTATTTGTCACCGGGCGTACCTCGGGCAACCTGCCGGTCGAGCAGGATCCCGGCAGTGGTGTGTTCTATCCCTACAGCGGCGGGAGCGACGGCTTCGTGTGTAGGCTGAATGCGGCGGACCGGACGACCTGGTGTACGTTCCTCGGTGGCACAGGCAATGATGTTCCTCTCGAGCTGCGGGCCTCAAAGGACCCCTCACCGAGGGTAGTGATCGCTGGTGTTACCAACAGCCCAGCCATACAGTTGATCAGCCCTGGTACCAATGCCTTCGTGGAACCGGCCTTCGGAAACCAGGACGGGTTCATCTATGAGTTCGACTTCGCAGGGAGCCATGTTTGGTCCACATACATCGGGGGACCGCTCAGCGACCAAGTGGGGCAGAATGCGCTCGCGTTGGAGCCAGGGAGCGGTGATGTGGTCATCGGAGGGCTTACGTCCGGCCAACTGACCATTGTTCCCGGTGTGGGGTGGAGCGAATCCACGCACCCCGCCTTCAACATTCCGGCATTTCTGGCGCGCTTCAGCGGTGCGGATCGCTCCATCCAATGGCTCACTTACGTGGCCGGCGATGACTACGCCACGAATGACATCAACAGTGTGGTGTTCGATGGCCAAGGCCAACTGTTCGTCAGCGGCCGGTGCTCTGGTCCGGGCCTGGTGCTGCAACCTTGGCTGACCGCGTACTACCAACCGATGATCATCGCCGATCACTTGGGAGGGAGTACAGAACCCAGCGACTGCTTCCTAATGGGGTTCGGCACTGGCCAACAATTGTTGTGGAGCTCCTATTTCGGCGGCGACGCGAGCGCGGCCTATCATGAACTGATCTACACCATGCTGCCCCGAAAAAGCAACCTCTACGTCGCAGGATACACCAGCAAACAGATCGGCATGTTCACCACCTACTTCCCGCTGGATGATGGTGGCGGTGTGCCCTACTTCGAGCCTGGTTGGCAAGGAGCAGAGTATGAGGGCTTTGTTACCTCATTCTGCCTACCGGCACCAGTTGCTGTTCCAGACATCATGAGTGGAGTTGTCGGATTCTCAGCCTACTTCCTTGGCCCAGCGGGTCTGCAACTCGAGGGTCTCTTGAACAACGACGCCATGGCGGAACTGATGGACAGCAGAGGCCGAATATTGTTAAAGCAGCGTATTCGGCCGATCGACGGCAGAGCGAGGTTGTCGGTGGCTGGATTGGCCGAGGGTGTCTACTTGGTCCGGGTTCCCGGTCAGGGCGCGCTAAAGCTCCACCTGCCCTAGGGATGGCCATGCGGCGTTTCATCATTACCGCCGTGACCCTTGCAGGGGTTGTGAACCCTGCCGTTCCACAGACCCATTGGGAAGGGATCGGCTTGCCGGGCCTGTTCACGGACCTGAGAGCGATCGTAGTGGATGATGCGACGAATGCGGTCTACGTTGGCGGATGGGGACATCCGATCGCACATGACGGCTATTTCGGAGTTCCGCTGTTCACGCGTACGGGGATGAATTGGGATACAATGGCCATTTTCAGCCATGGGCTGAACGACATGGTCATGTGGCAGGACACCTTGCTGGTAGCAGGTGGCTTTGAATGGGTGAACGGGGATACGATACACGGCATCGCCGCTTGGGATGGAAGTACCTGGCATCCGTACGGGACCCTGCCGCCTTCGGGTTCGATCCATCGGTTCCGCGTGTTGGATGGCGAGTTGTACGCCGTGGGGGTCTTCGACACGCTGGACGGGGCGGCCTGCAACGGCATCGCCAAGCGGGTGGGAGATCATTGGGAGTCCATTGGTCCGATCACCAACACGGTGACGTGCATCGTGCAGGACCTGGCCATCTACAACGGGCACTATGTGGCGGTGGGCGCGATCCACTTTCCGGGCGATCCTTACCGCGATGTGCTGATGCAGGTGAACGGGACCTGGGTACCGCTTGGCGGTCAGGGCCTGATCGGTGGGTTCGCCAACGGCATGGCCTGTGCGGCATACCAGGGCGATCTCTACGTGGGCGGGGCCATTCCCTTGAACGCCGGCAACGCCGGCCATGGGATCATGCGGTGGGACGGGAGCCAGTGGAACGATGTGGGCGGTGGGCTCACCTATGCGCCCAACGACTACACCTACTCCACAGGGGCCACCCGTTTCGTGGAACGCGATGGCCTGCTATTCACCATGGGCTCCTTCCTGTATGCCGGTGGTGTTCCTGCCAGCGGCATAGCCACCTGGGATGGCAACCGGTGGTGCGGCCTGGGCGGTCAGCTCAACCCGCCGGTCAACAGCATCGCCTTCGTCCAGGATACGCTCTACGCCACCTGCTTCGGCAGCGCCGATGGGATCAACGTGAACTGCGCTGCAAGGTTCATCGGCAGCACCTACCAGGATACGTGCAGCGCAGCGGTGGGTATGGCGGAACAAGGCGTTGCTGAGGTCCATTGGACCATTCACCCGGTGCCCACCACAGGCCGGGTCGTCCTTCAAGATCTACCACACGACAGCGAACGGATCGAAGTGTGGGGTGTCGATGGCCGGTCGGTCAGGGCATTTCCAGTGACGCAAGGATCCTCGGGGCCGCTGGTGCTGGAGACAGGACTGCCCGCCGGCACCTACACCTTGGTCGTGCAGCACGGATCGACCTCGAGCACGAACCGGCTCCTTGTGGTCCCCTGATCGCACATGGACGAAAGCGTCCCTCAATTCGTCTGCTCCCTCCGCTTGATCTCGTCGCGGATCTTGCTGGCGCGCTCATAGTCCTCGTCGTGCAGCGCCTTCTCAAGCAGTTCCTTGAGCTCCTCGATGCTGCTGCCCTTGATGCCCTTGGCGGGCTTGCCGCGCTCCACGGGTTCGGCCGCGCTCTCCTCCTTGCCCTCCTCGCCCTCCTCCACCTTGAGCCCGGCCGCACCCATGATGAACTCGTAGGTATGGATGGGGCATTGAAAGCGCAACGCCAGGGCGATGGCGTCGCTGCTGCGGGCGTCGATCTCCACTTCGTGCCCGTTCTGCTCGAGCACCAGCTTGGCGTGGAAGATGCCCTCCACGAGATCGTTGATGATCACCTCCTTGAGGCCCACGCCGAGGGTGTCGCTCAGGTTCTTGAACAGATCGTGCGTGAGGGGACGCGCCGGCTTGATGTTCTCCACCTGGATGGCGATGGCCTGGGCCTCCAACCCGCCGATGATGATGGTCAGGCGCCGTTCGCCGTGCGCCTCCGCCAGAATGAGCGCGTAGGCACCGGCGTGCGTGTGGCTGTACGTGATGCGCAGGAACTTCAGCTCGACCTTGTCCATCCTCTCCGTGCGGGGCCGTGAAGATAGGCAGCGGCCGCGAGTTGCACGCCGTGCCGGATGTCCGGTGCGCTACCGCTCGGCGTTCAGCTTCTTCGCCGCCGCGATCAGTTGGGGCAGCACCTCGAAGGCGTCGCCCACGATGCCGTAGTCCGCGGCCTTGAAGAAGGGCGCCTCGGGGTCCTTGTTGATCACGCAGATCACCTTGCTCTGGTTCACCCCGGCCAGGTGCTGGATGGCCCCACTGATGCCGATGGCGATGTAAAGGTTCGGGCGGATGGCCACGCCGGTCTGCCCCACGTGCTCGTGGTGCGGGCGCCAGTGGTCGTCGGCCACCGGACGGCTGCAGGCGGTGGCGGCGCCCAGTTCGCGGGCCAGCTCCTCGAGGGGCCCCCAGTTCTCCGGGCCCTTCATGCCGCGGCCACCGCTCACCACGCGCTCGGCCTCGGGCAGCGGGATGCCGGCCCCGGCCTTGCGCAGCTCCTTCACGGTCACCCGCGCCGGGCCCAGGTCGCCGCCGAACTCCTCCACGGTGGCGGGGCTGCCACCGGAGCCGATGGGCACGCTGTTGGGGCTGAGGCTCACCACCCGCACGGGGCTGCTCACCTCCACGAAGGCGCGGGCCTTGCCGCTGAACACGTTGCGGCGGAAGCGGCCGTCCTCGGGCAGGCCGGTGGCGCCGGCCACGTGACCGGCCTTCAGGCGCGCCGCGATGCGTGGAGCCACGGCCTTGCCGGTGGCGTCGGCCACGCAGACGATGGTGGTGGCGCTGGTCGCTTCGGCCACGGCGCACACCAGCCTGGTGAGCTGCTGGCCGTCCACGGCCTTCACCCCGCGGGCCACCACCACCTTGGCGGCACCGTTGGCCCCCAGGACCTCGAGCCCCTGCGCGTCGCCGAAGGTCACGGCGGTCACCGGCCCTCCGGCCAGCTGGCTGGCATAGGTCACGGCCTCCTGGGCGGCTTTCGGGAGCTTCTCGCCGCGTGTGTCGATGAAGACGATCGTGCTCATCTGGGATCTTCGGTTTGGGGGCCTGCCACAGGGGCCGGCTTCAAGTTCATTTCTTCAGTTGCTCTCTGCGTCTCCGCGGCCTCGTTCGCTCAGATCACCTTGGCCTCGGTGTGCAGCAGGTCGATCAGCGTGCCGGCCTGGTCGGCGGGGATGAGCTTCACCGCGCCCTTGGCCGGAGGCAGTTCGAAGCGCACGGTGGCGGCCAGCGGTCCCTGCCCGGAGGCGGGCACCACCTGCAGCGGCTTGGTGCGGGCGGCCATGATGCCGCGCATGTTGGGGATGCGCTGCTCGGCCATGCCCTTGGCGGCCCCCAGCACACACGGCAGGGCCACCTCCAGCACTTCCACGCCGCCGGGCACGTCACGTTCCACGGTGGCCATGCCACCGCTCACCTCCAACTTGCTGGCCAGGGGCACATAGGGCAGGTCCAGCAGTTCGGCCACCATGGCGCCCACCTGGCCCCCGTTGTGATCGATGGTCTCCTTGCCGGCCAGCACCAGATCGAACCCCTTGTCCTTGGCATAGGCGGCCACTTCCGCGGCCACTTGGTAGGCATCCTCCGGCCGGGCGTCCACACGCACGGCCTCATCGGCGCCGATGGCCAGGGCCTTGCGGATGGTGGCCTCGGTGTCGGCCGGTCCCACGGTGATGGTGGTGACGCTGCCCGCACCAGCCGCCTCCTTCAGCTCGAGGGCACGCACCAAGGCGTACCACTCGTCGTAGGGGTTCACGATGAAGGTGACGCCGTTGCCGTCGTACTGGGTGTTGTCCGCCGTGAAGGCGATGCGCGCCGTGGTGTCGGGCACCTGGCTGATCAGGACGAGGATCTTCATGGTGGGGGAACGTTGCCGCGGCGGGATGGTTCGTGGGGTCCGGCAGCGGGGCGCGAAAGTAAGGACCGCTGGTCGCGCAGGGATGGCGACCGACCGAACACAACCTCAGGCCGTGCTTTCGGACATGAGCCGCGGATCCCGGTGCCGGCGGTGGAACGGCCCGGGTGTCAGGCAGCACGGCACTTCCGGCCGCCCTGACCAATGCCCGCCCGCGCCACCTACTTTTGGGGCCCATTTCCACGCCCATGCGCACCATTCAGTTCCGCGAGGCCCTCAACGAGGCGATGTCCGAGGAGATGCGCCGCGACCCGTCCGTCTTCCTCATGGGCGAGGAGGTGGCCGAGTACGATGGCGCCTACAAGGTGAGCAAGGGCATGCTCGCCGAGTTCGGTCCGCAACGGATCATCGACACGCCCATCAGCGAGCTGGGCTTCACGGCCATCGGGGTGGGCGCCGCCATGAACGGCCTGCGCCCGATCGTGGAGTTCATGACCTGGAACTTCGCCATCCTGGCCAGTGACCAGATCATCAACCACGCGGCCAAGATGCTGCAGATGAGCGGTGGCCAGTTCCACATCCCCATCGTGTTCCGCGGGGGCAATGGCAGTGCCGGTCAGCTTGCCGCCACCCACAGCCAGAGCTTCGAGGCCTTCTATGCCAACATCCCCGGCCTCAAGGTGGTGACCCCCAGCAACCCTTACGATGCCAAGGGCCTGCTCAAGAGCGCCATCCGCGACGATGATCCCGTGCTGGTGATGGAGAGCGAGCGCATGTACGGTGACAAGGGCGAGGTGCCCGACGGGGAGTACCTGGTGCCCATCGGCCTGGCGCATGTGGCGCGCATGGGCACCGACGTTACCATCGTGAGCTTCGGCAAGATGATGAAGGTGGCCCTGGCCGCGGCCGAGGAGCTGCAGAAGGAGGGCGTGAACGCCGAGGTGATCGATCTGCGCACCATCCGCCCGCTCGACACCGCCACCATCCTGGCCAGCGTGAAGAAGACCAACCGCCTGGTGGTGGTGGATGAGAACTTCCCGATGGTGAGCATCGCCAGCGATGTGGCCTACCGCGTGCAGAAGGACGCTTTCGACTTCCTCGACGCGCCCGTGCTCCGCATCAACCAGGCCGACACCCCGCTGCCCTTCAGCCCCCCGCTGATCGAGGCCAGCCTGCCCAACCCCGCCCGCGTGGTCGCCGCCGTGAAGGAGGTGATGTACCTGCGGAAGTGAGGGTCGGCGACCAGCGAGTGCCCGCGCACACGAGCTGCGCGCCGAGCGGTGAGTGAATGCCGCCCTGTCCGACGACGATCGTGGTGCCGGCATTCACTCACCGCTCGGCATTTGCCACTCAACGCTCAGCACTCCGTCAGGACTTTTCTAATTTCGCGGCCCTCTTCCGCCCGATGGGGGATGGAAAGCGCTGACGGACAAGACCATACACAACACAGAACGAGATGGGAGTTGAACTGATGTATTACCTGCCCGTGCTGGGCGTGGTGGGCCTTGTGGTCATGGTGGCCAAGGCCATGTGGGTGAGCAAGCAGGACGCCGGCGATGCCAACATGCAGGAATTGGCGGGTTATATCGCCAAAGGCGCCAGCGCCTTTCTGAAGGCCGAGTGGAAGGTGCTGGGCATCTTCGCGGTGCTCGCTGCGGTGCTGCTCGCGTGGAGCGGGACGCTGGTGGAGCACAGCGATTGGGTGATCGCCGTCGCCTTCCTCATCGGGGCCTTCTTCAGCGCCTTTGCGGGCTGGATCGGCATGAACATCGCCACCAAGGCCAACGTGCGCACCACGCAGGCCGCCCGCACCAGCCTGGCCAAGGGCCTGCAGGTGAGCTTCAACGGCGGCACCGTGATGGGCCTCGGCGTGAGCGGGCTGGCCGTGGTGGGCCTCAGCGTGCTCTTCATCGTGTTCTATAAGATGTATGTCAACGGCGCCAGCCCCAACGGCGAGGAGATGATGAAGGCCCTCGAAGTGCTCGCGGGCTTCAGCCTCGGCGCCGAATCGATCGCCCTCTTCGCCCGCGTGGGCGGTGGCATTTACACCAAGGCGGCCGATGTGGGCGCCGACCTGGTGGGCAAGGTGGAGGCCGGCATCCCCGAGGACGATCCGCGCAACCCCGCCACCGTGGCCGACAACGTGGGCGACAACGTGGGCGATGTGGCCGGCATGGGCGCCGACCTCTTCGGCAGCTACGTGGCCACCATCCTCAGCACCATGGTGCTGGGCCGCGAGGTGGTGAGCGCCGACAACTTCGGCGGCATGGCCCCGATCCTGCTGCCGATCCTCATCGCCGGCCTCGGCATCCTGTTCAGCATCATCGGCACCTTCTTCGTGCGCATCAGCAAGGACACGGACAGCGTGATGGCCGCCCTCAACAAGGGCAACATCGGTTCCATCCTGCTGACGGCCATCGCCAGCTTCTTCGTCATCGGCTGGATGCTGCCGGAGACCATGACCTTCCAGCGCGGCGAGGTGGTGCTGCAGATCGAGCGCATGAACGTGTTCTATGCCATCGTGCTCGGCCTGGTGGTGGGTTTCCTGATGAGCTACATCACCGAGTACTACACGGCCATGGGCCGCAAGCCGGTGGACAGCATCGTGCAGAAGAGCGGCACGGGCCACGCCACGAACGTCATCGGCGGTCTGGCGGTGGGCATGGAAAGCACCTTCCTGCCGATCCTCGTGCTGGCGGCGGGCATCTTCGGCGCGTTCCAGCTGGCCGGTCTCTATGGCGTGGCCATCGCCGCTGCGGGCATGATGGCCACCACCGCCATGCAGCTCGCGATCGACGCCTTCGGCCCCATCAGCGACAACGCGGGCGGCATCGCCGAGATGAGCGGCCTGCCCAAGGAGGTGCGTGAGCGCACCGACATCCTGGATGCCACGGGCAACACCACGGCCGCCACCGGCAAGGGCTTCGCCATCGCCTCGGCCGCCCTCACCGCGCTGGCGCTCTTCGCCGCCTATGTGGGCCTCGCCGGCATCACCGCCATCGACATTTACAAGGCCGATGTGCTGGCCATGCTCTTCGTGGGCGGCATGATCCCCTTCCTGTTCAGCAGCATGGCCATCAGCGCGGTGGGCAAGGCCGCCATGGACATGGTGAAGGAGGTGCGCCGTCAGTTCCGCGAGATCCCCGGGATCATGGAAGGCACGGCCAAGCCCGAGTATGAGAAGTGCGTGGCCATCAGCACGCAGGCCAGCATCCGCGAGATGATCCTGCCCGGCGCCCTGGCGCTGCTCAGCCCGGTGATCGTGGGCTTCGCGTTCGGGCCCGAGGCGCTCGGCGGCCTGTTGGCCGGCATCACCGTCAGCGGCGTGCTCATGGGCATCTTCCAGAACAACGCGGGCGGTGCGTGGGACAATGCCAAGAAGAGCTTCGAGAAGGGCGTGGTGATCGACGGGCAGACCTACAAGAAGGGCAGCGACCCCCACAAGGCGGCGGTGACCGGCGACACCGTGGGCGATCCCTTCAAGGACACCAGCGGCCCCTCGATGAACATCCTCATCAAGCTCACCTCCATCGTGGCGCTGATCATCGCGCCGCACATCGCGGAAACGGGTCACCACGCCGCCACGCCGGCCCCGGTGATGCAGAACATGCCGGCCGGCAGCAGCGATGCCAGCCTGCCCGAGGCGCCTGCGACGGACCGTGTGTCCGCCGCGCTGGACCTCGGCGACCGGCTCTGATCCCGGGCTCCTGAACGGCGAACGCCGCGCTTACGAGCGCGGCGTTCGCCGTTCAGGAGTGACCCCTCAGCGCTTTTTCGCGGTCGCCTTGGCCGGAGCTTTGGCCGTTGCCTTCGCGGGTTTGGCGTGGCCGTTGGTGGAGGGTGTCTCGGCCGGGAAGAGGCCGTGGATCTCCGCGTCGATGGACTGGATGATCTTGCCGAGGTCGTCCGGCTTCACGTGGAAGGCGTTGTCGTCCACATCGATGATGAGCAGCTTGCCCTTGTCGTAGGTGCTGATCCAGGCCTCGTAGCGCTCGTTGAGGCGCTTGAGGTAGTCGATGCTGATGCCGTTCTCATACTCACGGCCGCGCTCGGCGATCTGCTTCACCAGGTTGGGCACGCTGGCGCGCAGGTAGATCAGCAGGTCGGGCGGCATGATCGCGCTGTCCATGTTCTGGAACAGGCGGAAGTAGTTCTCGAAATCGCGCGTGGTCATCAGCCCCATCGCGTGCAGGTTGGGGGCGAAGATGAAGGCGTCCTCGTAGATGGTGCGGTCCTGGATGACGCTGCGCCCGCTGCGACGGATCTCCAGCAGCTGCTCGAACCGGCTGTTGAGGAAGAAGATCTGGAGGTTGAAGCTCCAGCGCTGCATGTCCTTGTAGAAGTCGAAGAGGTACGGGTTGTTGTCCACGGCCTCCTGCAGCTGGTCCCACTTGTAGTGCTTGGCCAGGAGCTGCGTGAGGGTGGTCTTGCCCGAACCGATGTTGCCGGCGATCGCGATGTGCATGGTGGTCGGTGCTGAAGCGGGATGGCGAAGATATCCGCCGCCCGATGCGCCGTGCGCCCTTGTGGATAAGTCAGGGTGCGGGCAGGCGGGCGATGACGATGCGGTCGGGCAGGAGCAGCATCATGCGGCCCTGCTCCACGCGGGCATCGCGCAGCACCTCGCCCTCGCGGAGCGCCGGCAGCGGAAGGGGCGTGGTGTCCAGCGCGCGCAGGTCGAACCGCTCGAACCTTCCCTCACGCACCAGATACAGGGAACGGTGGCGCACTTCGAACCGTTCGACCCCGGTGAGCGGGATGGTGCGCGCGTAGGTGCCGAAGATGTCGAACACGAGGATGCCGTGCTTCGGCGAGTTCACGTACAGCCAGTTGTCCAGCTCCTGCATCTGCACGGGCTCCGGGGTGAGGCCGATGAGCTGGTCGATGCGGCCGGTGGCGGCCACGGGCCGGAGCTGTGCGTCCACGCGGATCAGCTCGCCCTCGCGCTGGTCGAAGAACCAGAAGTGGTTCTGCACGCTGGCGCAGGCCAGCACCACCTGCGGAAAGCCGCTGCGCGGCAGGTTGATCACGCTGCCCTGCAGGCTGAGGGTGTTGTCCAGCATCGCCAGCTGGCCCTGCTCGGCGCTGAAGAGAAGCGGCTTCAGGCTGTAGAACGCATCGAGGACGGCGATGCGGCCGAAGGTCTTCACGCTGTTGCGCAGCCAGCTCTCCCCGCGCGGGTTGAAGAGGGTGAGCTCGTCGCCGCGCAGGGCGTACACGTTGCCCAGTTCATCGGTGGTGAAGGCGTCGAAGCGCCCGTCGATCACCGCCTCCACCATGGGAGGGGCCTGCGGGGTGGCCTGCAGCGCGGCCAGCAGCGCGAAGGCGGAAAAGGTGCGCTTCATCACGGCACCGCCTGTGGCAACAACTGTTCCAGGTAGCTCCGGTCATTGGCCAGGCGGGGCACCTTGTGCTGGCCGCCGAGCTTGCCGCGCTGCTTCATCCATTCGTGGAAGGTGCCCGCAGGCACCGCGTGCACCAGGGGCCGGGCCAGGATGCGGTCGCCGGTTCGTTTGGCGTCGTAGTCCGAGTTCACTTCCCGCAGGGTGGCGTCCATCGCACGGATGAAGGCGTCGAGGTCCTCCGGCGCGCGCTCGAACTCGATGAGCCACTCGTGCCCCCCGCGTCCGGTCGCGCTCTGGTAGATGGGCCCGGCGGTGTATTCGCGCACCACGGCACCGTGCGCGCGGCAGGCGACCTCGATGGCGCGGTCCGCGTTCTCCACGATGAGCTCCTCGCCGAAGGCGTTGATGAAGCTGCGCGTTCGGCCGCTCACCTGGATGCGGTAGGGGCGCACGCTGGTGAAGCGCACGGTGTCACCGGGCACGTAGCGCCAGAGGCCGGCATTGGTGCTCACCACCAGGGCGTACTGCCGGCCCACCTCCACCTCGTGCAGCAATTTGGTCTCCGGCCGTTCGCGCCCCACTTGGTCCCGCGGCATGAACTCGAAGAAGATGCCGTAGTCCAGCATCAGCAGCAGATCGTCCGCACCATGGCGGTCCTGGATGGCGAAGTAGCCCTCGCTGGCGTTGTAGCTCTCCAGGTAGTTCATGGTGGGCGAGGGGAAGAGCGCGGCGAAGGGGTCGCGGTACGGACGGAAGCTCACCCCGCCGTGCATGAACAGCTCCAGGTTGGGCCACACCTCCAGCATGTGGCGCTTGCCGGTGAGCTCCAGGATGCGTCGGAGGATCACCAGGGTCCAGCTGGGCACACCGGCGATGCAGCGCACGTCCTCGCGCATGGTCTCGCGAGCCATCTGCTCGATCTTCTCCTCCCACTTGTCCATCAGCGCCACCTCGATCGCGGGGGTCCGCCGGAATTCCACCCAGATGGGCAGGTTGCGGATGATGATCGCGGACAGGTCGCCGGCATAGGCGTCCGGTCGGAGCCGCTCAATGGTGCTGCTGCCGCCCACCACCATGCTCATGCCCATGAACAGTTTGCTCTGTGGGAAGTGCTCGTAGTGGAGCGCGATCAGGTCCTTGCCGCCCTTGTAGTGGCAGTCCTCCAGCGCTTCGCGCGTCACGGGGATGAACTTGCTGCGGTCCTGCGTGGTGCCACTGCTCTTGGCGAACCACTTCACGTCCGTGGGCCAGAGCAGGTTCTGCTCGCCCTGGCGCATGCGCTCCACATAGGGTCGCACATCGTTGTAGTCCTGCAGGGGCACCCGCTCGCGGAACACATCGGGGTCGCGCACGGTGCCGTACTCGTGGCGCTTGCCCCATTCGGTATGGCGGGCGCTGCGCACAAGGTGGTGGAACACCTCGAGCTGCGCTTCGTGCGGGTTGTCGCGGAACAGATGGATCTGCTGCAACCGCTTCTTGATCAGGAAGGAGAACAGCGCGTTGACGGGCATGTCGGGAGCGGATGGGGTCCGTTGGCGCGGCTATCTTGTGCCGAAAAGGTAAGGACCCGCCGCCGACATGCACACCGGACCCCTGCGGAAGCTCAGCGCCACGTTCGTTCCGGGCACCTCTCCACGCGATGGCGAGGTGCGCTACGGCATGCGCTTGGGAGAGTCCACGGTGGACCTCAACGCGCGTGTGGGGACCCCGCTGACGGTGCGCGCCACGGGCGCCAAGACCTGCGTGGTGTGCGGGCGGAGCGTGACCAAGTTCTTCGGCCAGGGGTTCTGCTTCCCCTGCTTCCGCGATGCGCCGGAGGCCTCCGAGTGCATCATGCGGCCCGAGCTGTGCCGCGCCCACCTGGGCGAGGGGCGTGATGCGGCATGGGAGCGCGCCCATCACGATCAGGAACACATCGTCTACCTCAGTTGGACCGGCGGGGTGAAGGTGGGCGTCACCCGCAGCACGCAGGTGCCCGTGCGCTGGATCGACCAGGGCGCGGTGCTGGCCCTGCCCATTGCGCGCACGCCCTACCGCCAGCTCGCAGGCCTCATCGAAGTGGCGCTGAAGCGCGTGCTGGCCGACCGCACCGACTGGCGGGCCATGCTGCGTCCGATGGATCCCGCGCCCGATGCGCTCATCGCCGAACGCCCCCGCGCCCTGGGCGCCATACCGGAAGAGCTCATGACCCATGCCCTGCCCGGCGAGGCGGTATGGGCGCTGCGCTACCCGGTGGACCACCTGCCGCCCAAGGTGAAGAGCATCAACTTGGACAAGGATCCGGAGGTAACGGGTACCCTGGCCGCCATCAAGGGCCAATACCTGGTGTGGGCGGACGGCCGTGTGCTCAACGTCCGGAACCACAGCGGGTTCCACATCGAACTGGTCTGAGGGCCGGTTTTTTTTTCCTGCGCACTGCAACCTGCCGCCCGGGGTCGCCGTACCAAGCTCAGGTTTTGGTCAGTGGACCGATCGTTAGGGCAGTCGAGGGGTCGTTCTTCGGAACGGCCCTTCGCTGTTTCCGGCCCGCTCAGTGCACCTCGACGGTGAAGGGCATGCGGGCCTGGATGCCGGTGGCCTGCTTCACACGCTGAAGCTCGCGGGCCTGGCGCACCACGTCCGGGTCAAGGCCCAGCACCTCGCGTTCCACATAGGTGGAGGCCTGGGCGTTCAAGCTCTTCATCAGGCTCTTGAAGAGGTCCTCCTGTTCGGGGTAGCCCACGGTGCGGTAGCTCTCCAGGCCGGCCATGCGCGCGGCGGCGGCGATGGCGTCCTCCAGTCCGCCCAGCTCGTCCACCAGCCCGATCCGCTTGGCGTCCGCGCCGGTCCATACCCGGCCGCGGCCCACGCTGTCCACCTGGGCCACGGACATCTTGCGGCCTTCGGCCACGCGGGCCTTGAAGTTCTCGTAGAAGCGGTCCACCAGCTCCTGGATCAGGGCCCGCTCATCCGCACGCAGGGGACGCGACACGTCGAACAGATCGGCGTAGTGGTTGGTCTTCACGCCGTCCACCGTCACCCCGAGGTGCTCGTTCAGCAGCTCCTGCATGTTGGGGATGATGCCGAACACGCCGATGCTGCCGGTGATGGTGTTGGGCTCCGCGTAGATGGTGTTGGCGTTGCAGCTGATGTAGTATCCGCCGCTGGCGGCCACATCGCCCATGCTCACCACCACGGGCTTGGCCGCGCGGGCCAGCTCCATCTCGCGCCAGATCACATCGCTGGCCAGGCCGCTGCCACCGGGGCTGTTCACACGCAGCACGATGGCCTTCACGGTGCTGTCCTCCCGGGCTTTTCGGATGGCCTCGGAGAGGGTCTCGCTGCCGATGCTCTCCTCGTCGCCCTTGCCGCTGCTGATGCCGCCGGTGGCGTACACCACGGCCACCTTCTCCTTGGCGGACGCCGTGCCGGTGATCACGTCATCACCCTTCACGCTGGCGCGCTTGTAGGTGCCCAGGGACACGAGTTCCAGCTCCTTGCCCTCCTCCACGCCGAAGCGCTTCTTCATCAGCGCGAGCACCTCGTCACGGTACAGGGTGCCATCGACGAGCCCGAGGCGGTGCGCATCGGGTGCCTGGCGGATCAGCATGCTGTCGGCGATCTGGTCCAGCCGGGCCTTGTCGAGGTGGCGTGAGGTGGCGATGGCCTCCAGGTACTGGTCCCAGATGCCATCGATCAGCGCGCCCAGTTGCTCCTCGTTGGCCGGGGTCATCTCCGTCTCGGTGTAGGACTCCCCGAAGCTCTTGTACGTGTTGTTGCTGCCCTTGATGAACTGGATGTCCACCCCGGCCTTGTCGAACAGGCCCTTGAAGAAGGTGAGCTGCGCCTGCAGGCCGCGGAAGTCCAGGTCGCCTTCCGGCACCACGAACACCGAGTCGGCGGCGCTGGCGAGGAAATAGGTGCCCTGGGTGAGGAACTCCGAATGGGCGTAGATGGGCTTGCCGCTGGAGGTGCGGAACTCCAGCAGCTTGCGGCGGATCTCCTGGGCGGTGGCGCTGCCGGTGTTCAGCATCGTCGGCTCCAGGAAGATGCCGCTGATGCGCTCATCGCGGCCGGCCTTGTCGATGCTCTCCAGCAGTTCATCGAGCCCGGTGCGCCCGGCGCCTTGGAAGGGGCCGAAGTCCAGCTCGAGGTCGTCCTTGCGGCCGCGGTCCACGATCTGGTCGTTGAGGCGGAGATGCAGCACGGAGCCCTTCTTCACCGTGGGCGCCTTGTCGCCGAAGGAGGCGCCCGCGGCGGCCACGATGCCGAGCAGCAGGACGAAGAGCAGCACGCACACCAGCAGGAAGCCCAGCATGGAGGCGAACACGTATTTGAGGAATTGGCCCATGGTCAGGAGATCGTTGCGTTCGGAGGCCGAAAGTACCCGGTGGTGCGAGCGGCCTGCGCTGGCGATCACACCAGCGGTGGGCGGGGGGGATGGAAGGTGCCGGATACCTTCGCCGCATGGGGGCCGAGGTGCTGCTCTTGCTGGGTGCCGACCAGGGCGATGTGCGGGCCACCTTCGCCCGCGCCGAAGAGGCCATCGCCGCACGCTGCGGCACGGTCCTGGCCCGCAGCCGCGACCACTGGACCGAGCCGTGGGGCTTCGCCGGGTCGGCGCTCTTCCTCAACCGGGCGCTGCTGATCGGCACCGCGCTCGCGCCGGAGGAGCTGATGGACCGGCTGCTGGGCATCGAGCGCGAGCTGGGGCGGGTGCGCGGCGGCGAGGGATACACCTCGCGCCCCATCGACATCGACATCCTGCTGTGGGGTGCCGAGCGGATCGACCGACCGGGAGTGCAGGTGCCGCATCCGCGGCTGCATGAGCGGGCCTTCGCGCTGGCGCCCGCGGCGGACCTGCTGCCGCTGGCCGTGCCCCCCGGCCACGACCGCACCCTGCTGCAGTTGCTGGACGACCTCCGGAGCTGATCGCCCAACTTCGCGCTCCATGCACCACGGCTACATCGCGTTGGAGGGGCTGATCGGCGCGGGCAAGACCACCCTCGCGCGGCGGCTGGCCGAACGCTGGGGCGCCCGCCTGGTGCTGGAGGAGTTCGACGACAACCCCTTCCTGCCGCGCTTCTACGCCGACCCGCAGCGGTACGCGTTCGCCGTGGAACTGAGCTTCCTCGCGCAGCGCTACCACCAGTTGAAACGGGCCAGTGAGCAGGACCTCTTCGCGCCGCGCACCGTGGCCGACTATTCCATCGGTAAATCGCTGGTGTTCGCCAGCGCCACCCTGAACCCCGAGGAGAACACGCTCTTCCGCGACCTGTACCGCATCATGTACGGCTCGCTGCCACGCCCGGACCTCATCGTGTACCTCCACCTGCCGTTGGAGCGGGTGCGCGACCGCATCCGCGAGCGGGGCCGCAGCTACGAGCAGGACATCCGGCCGGACTACCTGGAGCGGCTCCGCGAGCTCTACATGGACCACCTGCAGAAGGCCGACGGCCCGCAGGTGCTCGTGGTGGACCTGGGCGGGCACGACCTGCTGCGCGACCCCGGCGCGTACGAAGCCCTCTGCACCCGGCTGGAGGGCCCGCAGGCCAGGCCGTTCGACGTCGTGCAGCTCTGATCCACAGGCCATCGTGGAGAATTGGCCGGATCATCCCGGTCCGCCCACGGGGGCGTTGTTATGTTTGCGCCCGGAACCTCCTGAACATCAGCATCCCGATCGCATGAAACACGTCCCCCTGCGCGGCATGGCCTTCCTGGCCTGCTCAGCCCTCCTTCTGGCCGGCTGCGGCGGATTGGGCAAAATGACCAAGTACGCCGAGACCATCAAGTACACGGTCGACCCCAACCCCCTCATCGTCCAAGGCGACAGTGTGGCGGTGAACATCCGGGGCAACTTCCCCGGCAAGTACTTCTACAAGAAGGCCCAGGTGGAGCTGACCCCCGCCATCACCTACGCCGGGGGCGAGACCCCGCTGAAGATGGCCGGCTTCCAGGGCGAGGGCGCCGCAGGCAACTACACCGTGATCCCCTACGAGAGCGGCAAGGACTTCAACTACACCGACAAGGTGGCGTACGCGCCGAGCATGGAGACCAGCGAGCTGATGATCAAGATCCTCGGCAAGCAGGGCAAGAAGGAGAAGCCCTTCGACCCGGTGAAGATCGCCGACGGGGTCATCACCACGCCGTACCTGCTGAAGAGCGACGACAAGGTGATCATGGCCAAGGATGCCTTCCAGCGCATCACCCAGCACAGCCAGGACCTGCAGCTCAACTACAACGTGGCCAGCGATGTGCCGGTGAACGGGGACATGAAGGACGCCGATGTGAAGGCCATGCAGGATTTCCTCAAGGCCAACGCCAAGAACCCGAACGTGGTGATCAAGGGTGTGCGCATCGATGCGTACGCTTCGCCGGAAGGGGAGGTGGACATGAACGAGGGCCTGGCCAACAAGCGGGACAAACACGCCATGCGCTGGCTGCAGGCGGAGCTGGGCCGCAACAAGCTGGCCAAGGGCGACACGCTGTTCGCCAGCACGAGCCACGGTGAGGATTGGGACGGGTTCGAGCGGGAGATGAAGGCGAGCAATTTCGCGGACAAGGACCTGGTGCTGCGCGTGCTGGGCATGTACCCCGATGTGAACAAGCGCGAGAGCGAGATCAAGAACATGGCGGCCACCTACACGGAGATCCGCGAGACCATCCTGCCCAAGCTGCGCCGCAGCGAGGTGAAGCTGAACTACGAGCGCGTGGGCAAGACCGACGAGCAGCTCACGGCCATGAGCCGCACCATGCCGGACAGCCTCACCATCGAGGA
>JADLBK010000254.1 GCA_020847755.1 Flavobacteriales bacterium
CTGTGCATCGAGATGGACGATCGCTACGAGCTGCTGAAGGATGCGCAGGTCCGCAACATCAAGGAGTACAACAGCAAGTTCATCCAACGCCGGCTGAACCCCGAGAACGGCCACCGCTACCTCCCCTACATCGTGTTGGTGGTGGACGAGTTCGCCGACCTGATCATGACGGCGGGCCGCGAGGTGGAGACGCCCATCGCCCGGTTGGCCCAGCTGGCGCGCGCCATCGGCATCCACCTGATCATCGCCACGCAGCGCCCCAGCGTCAACATCATCACCGGCACCATCAAGGCCAACTTCCCGGCGCGCATCGCCTTCCGGGTGACCAGCAAGGTGGACAGCCGCACGATCCTGGACAGCGGCGGCGCCGAACAGCTCATCGGCCGGGGTGACATGCTGCTGAGCACGGGCAACGACCTCATCCGCATCCAGTGCGCCTTCGTGGACACGCCGGAGGTGGACAAGATCTGCGACTTCATCGGCGCGCAGCGCGGCTACCCCGATGCGCTCATCCTGCCCGAGGTGCCCACCGAGGACGGCGGCGAGCTCGATGTGGACGACGGCGAGCGCGACAGCATGTTCGAGGAGGCGGCGCGCCTGGTGGTGCAGACGCAACAGGGCAGCACCAGCCTGATCCAGCGCAAGCTGAAGCTGGGCTACAACCGCGCCGGCCGTATCGTGGACCAGCTGGAGGCCGCCGGTGTGCTGGGGCCCTTCGAGGGCAGCAAGGCCCGCCGCGTGATGATCCCCAACGAGGCCGCCTTGGCCGCGCACCTGAACCAGGGCGTGGCGGCAGGGCCGGGCGTGGGAGGATTCTGAGGGACCTCCCCTACTCTATCGCACGCTACGCGGGATCCGAAAGTCGTGAACGGTTGGGGGCGACCCCATTGTACGCAGGGTCCCCGAAGCCGGGAGACCCTGCGGCGGTCCAGGGGCCGGGTGTGGGGGGATCCTGAACTTGTTATCTTTGGGTGAGATGGATTACCGCAAGATCATCACCATCGAGCCCGGGAAGCGCAGCGGACAGCCCTGCATCCGGGGTATGCGCATTACCGTGGGGGATGTGCTGGAATACCTGGCCGGGGGCATGACCATTCCCGAGATCTTGGAGGACTTTCCCGAACTGAACCAAGATGACGTGCTGGCCTGCTTGGCCTACGCTGCCGACCGTGAAAAGGGCACCATGGTCATCCCGTCGGCGGCATGAAATTCCTGATCGATGAGAACCTTCCCGCGCGTTTGGAAGGACTTCTCTCCGACTTGTTCCCGGACAGCGTTCATGTGAAGCATGTGGGGCTGATCGAGGCTGATGACCGTGCGGTATGGAGCTATGCTCGCACCCATGGTCACTGCATCCTTACCAAGGACAAGGACTTCCAGCAGATGAGCGTACTGATGGGACATCCGCCCAAGGTGGTGTGGCTTCGTTGCGGCAATGCTTCCACCGCTCGCCTGGCCGAACTGGTGTTGGACATGGCACCAGGCATTTTCCAGTTCCATGAGCACGAGCATCGTTCCTTACTCATCCTTGCTGCACCAGGACCATAAGGTGCGGGAGCACCAAGGTCCGCCGCGTGATGATCCCCAACGAGGCCGCCCTGGCCGCGCACCTGAACCAGGGTGTGGCCGCGGGGCCGGGGGTGGGGGATCCTGAGCGAATAGCCGCAGAGGCGCAAAGGCGCGGGGAATGCCTGAGTGACGGGGACCGGTATCGACGGCCGGGTTGATGCTGGAACCACACCGGCCTCCCCTACCCCACCAACCGCCACACCAAGCCCAACAGCACCACGCCCATGATCACCGAGTCGATGGTCTTGTTGTGGCGGGCGAACCACTCGGGCAGGTGGATGTCGAAGTTGGCGTGTTGGGAAGCGGAGTACCGGCGGGCCACCACGGTGAGCGGGCAGCTCATGCGGAAGAGAAGCAGCGTGGCGATCTCGAGCCCGAAGAGGCCCAGACCCCACCAGAACCAGCGGTCGATGCGGTCGGTGATGACGGCGTAGAGCAGGGAGTCGATGATGGAGCTGAGCACCACCCAGATGACGGTGTGCAGCAGCTTGATGGCCACAAGGGCGGACCGTGCCGGCATGGGGTGAAGGTGGGCCAATGCCCGGGCAGAGGCCATGAGCAGGAACAGGCGGTCGAAGGCTGCCATATGCCGGCCGCTGAAGGGCGCAGCCCGCGGCCACGCTGGGTTGGAGCGACCATTCACCGGCGAGTTGTTGAAATACCGCGTGGATGGCGGGCGGAGACGACTGGTTGCGATACGAACTTGGAGGTATGGAGGACACGCGACCAGAGGATCGCAGCCCGATCCGCGCCGCGTTCGAGGGCTTGGTCGCGGTGTGCCAGGCGCACCGGGAGGTGTGGTGCACCGATGAGCTGAGCAACCGGGCGATGTCGCGGTTGTTCAATTCGGTGGAGCTGCTGGGCAAGCTGGAACCGGTGCAGGAGGAGCCGCGGCGCAAGGGCGGGACATCGGCGAGCGATGGCGGACTGTGGCGGGTGGTACAGCGGCTGGACCGGCTGTATGACCAGGTTGAACGGACCGACATGGGGCTAGCCGGGAAGCGCGCGCTACCGGCACGGGTGGACCTGCCGCTGGAGCGGGAGCAGCTGCTGGTGTATGCGGAGCGGGTGGTGCGGGTGCTGGAACAGTATGCGTTGGACTTTGCACTGATGGGGGTCGATCCGGACCGGGCGGTGGGCTTAGCGCATGCCATCCACCAAGCGAGGTTGCGCACCAAGCACGTGGAACGGGCAGCCCTGATGCAACCGGCGGACCTGGTGGGCATGTACCAGCGGCAACTGAACGCGTGCCTGCGGATGTTGCTCGAACGGGTGGACCCGGTGATGCCCCGCTACCGGGAGCATGTCGCCTTCCAACAGGCCTACCAGCAAGCCCGTGAGGCGGTGGCGGCGTTGTGCATCGGCGGGCGGCTGACGTACCATGTGGACGGCATCGGACAGGTGAGCGGGCTGCACCGCGATGCCTACACCCCCTGGCCTGCGCTGGATGCGACCGATCCCGAGCTGCCGACGAGCGATGAGCTGCACAGGGCGCTGGGGAACCGGGAGGACCAGGGGAATGAAGGGCGGGATGGAGAGGGCAGGTAGCCGGAGGCTACCGGATGCCGGGGACAATGGAGGGTAGGCGGAAGCTACACTCAGAGGGGGCCGTCGGCGTTCCTGCAACCTCACACCGCCCCATCCGTTCAACCCGCCGACCCATGCTGCTCCGCCATGATCCGCTCCCACATGTCCCCGGGCCAGGTGGCCGCTGCCGCCCGAAAGGACGTGGGCCAGCTGCTTCGGCATGTGGAGGAGAAGCACGCCGAGCTGGTGCGCACCTGCCCCCGGGTGGGCGATGACCGGCTGCTGCGGCGCAGCGGCCACTTCACCACGCGCAAGGGCCTGCAATGGGTGTACGTGATGACCGCCAGCGACGGCCGCATCACCATCCATCCACTGCTCTGGTACGCCACCACCACGGGCATCTGCGCCCTGCAGGTGGATGCCGAGGGGCCGGCCTCCTTCTTCCAGCAGCATGTGATGGACCGTTACCTTGAGCGCTATATGCGTCAAGGCGATCTGCGCAATGCCCTCCGCGAGTTCCACCTGAAGAACTACGACAAGGTCTACCTGCGCGACACCTACAAGGGCGATGACAACGCCTGCGCGGCCGTGATCGACGATGGGTACGTGGCCGGCGAGCTCCAGCAGAAGGGCGCGCTGGTCTACTTCCGCACCTTCTACGACCTGGTCACCGGCCATCGGCGTTTCGGGGAAATGCGGTCGGCGCTCACGTGGCGGAAGGCCCTGTACAAAGTGCAGTTCGACCATGTGGGACGGCGACAGGCGCCGCACGAGGCCTGGGGCCGTGGCTATCCGCGTCCGGCGGAGGGATCGCGGATGGTGGTGTAAGCCCGAGCCACGGTGGAATTGCCGAGCGCCCATGACCCCCGGTAGTTGGCGTCCAATTCTTTCGGTCCCGAGGTCATGCGGCGGACCACGTTCATCCGGAACGCCAACGGCCCCCACGCACGTGAGGGCCGCTGATGGGTGATGGCGATCGGCTCAGAACACCACGGCCTTGCTGCGGCGGGCGGGCGTCATGCGCCGGGTATGTTCCACGGCCACACATCCAGCCCCGGCATCGAAGGCCAGCCGGCCCACGGGCCCGGCGTAGGCCAGGCCGCCCATGCGCTTCTCGAGCTCGAGCACCACGCCCATGCGCAGCTGGCGGGGCCCTCTGCCATCATGGCTGAGCTCGGCATGGTGGGTGTCCACCACCACCTCCTTGCTGAGGTGGCCGGGATGCTCGAAGCGCACGAGCACCTCGGTGTCCGCTGGCAGCAGCACATCGAAGCGGCCTGTGCGCGACACGGCGGCGGTGTGCACCGAACCGCCCACCTGCACCTCCACGGTGGCCTGGTCGAAGCTGAGGGCCTCCACGTGCAGCCAGCCGATGAGCTCCACGGTGGTTGATGCGAGCGGCGCCGTCGGCGGATCGGCCTGGGCGGCGGTGAAGGGGATGAGGCAGGCGGCGAGCGCGGGAAGGAGGTGGTCGAGGCGGTGCATGGGTGCAGGTGTTGAGGGGCGATACGGGCGGCCCGCCACGCGGTGACGTTGCTTCGACCAACGGCGGCCGGGTATCGACGGGGCGGACGAACGCCCGTGCGGAGGATGCGCGATCCGCACCCGGCGGACCGCCCGCATGAACACGCGAACGGCGCCGTTGAGGCGCCGTTCGCATGAGAAGGATGGCCCCCGCTCACTGCCCGGAGGCCTTCTTCAGGCCGTCCTCGATCATGCCGAAGAACTGGTCCATCCTGGGCAGGATGACGATGCGGATGCGGCGGTTGCGTGAGCGGCCGTCGGGCGTATCGTTGCCCACCAACGGCAGGTACTCGCTGCGGCCGGCGGCGGTGATGCGCGCGGGATCCACCTTGAACTCGTTCTGCAGCACGCGTGTGATGGTGACGGCACGCGAGACGCTGAGGTCCCAGTTGTCCTTGAAGCACTCGCGGCTGATGGGAACGTTGTCCGTGTGGCCCTCCACCAGCACCTCCTGGTCGGGCTTGTCGTTGAGCACGGTGGCCACCTTGCCGAGCACCTCGCGGGCGCGGGCGGAGAGCTCCGTGCTGCCGGTGCGGAACATCATCTTGTCGCTGAGCTCGATGAAGACGACGCTCTTCTCCACGTTGACCACCACGTCCGTGTCGTTGAGGTTGCCCAGGGAGCTCTTGAGGCTGACGACGAGCGCCAGGGTGACGCTGTCCTTCTTGGTGAGGGCGTCCTGCAGGGTGCGGATGCGCAGGTCCTGCTCGCGGATCTGCTCGAGCGACTTCTCCAGGTTGGCGGCCTCCTTCTGGCTCAGGGTGGCCATCTGTCCCACGTTGTTCAACAGGGCCGCGTTGGTGTTGTTCAGCTGGGCCACCTGGTCCTTCAGGTGGTCGTTCTTGTTCTGCAGCTCCGCCACCCGCGCCTCCAACACGGCCTTTTCGCTGCGGCACCCATCAAAGCCCCGGTTGCATTCATCCAACTTGTTCTTGAGGGTCTCGTTGGAGAGGGTGAGGGCGGTGTACTTCTTTTTGGACACGCAGCCGGTGGAACCGAGCAGGAGCGCGCCCAGGGCGGCGATGAAGAGAGGTGCTCGCGTCATGGTGAAGGGATGGATGGGCCAAAGCTAGCGGGCCGTGGATGAAGGATCGGTGAAAAGGCCCCTCCCCTTCCACAGCCCCCTGTTCACGGTCGGGCGCCCGAGCGTCCGCACGGGAGAGCGGCGATGCCCTTCTTTGCGGCCATGGCCCTGAGCCGCTTCTGGACGTGGATGCTGCTGCTGAGCATCGCTTACATCATGGCGATGCTCTTCAGCGGCCGGCAATACGGGCTGGGCGCCTTGGTGAACGGCCGGCAGGGCGAGCCGATGCTGGTGAACGAGATGGACACCACCGCGCTGGCGGGCACGCCGCTGCTGGCGGAACTGCGGGTGGCCGGTGTTGCGGGGGTGCATCGTGGCGACACGCTGTACACGCTGAACGGTGCCGGCGTGGTGAAGGTGAGCGTGGGCACGGTGCCGGCGGACGGCCTCTTCCCCACCTGCCGCAACACGCTCACCGACCTGTGGCTGCCCCTGATCGGCTACCTCACCTTCTTCTGCGGCCTGCTGAACCTGCTGGTGGACGCGCGCGCGATGGAGAAGGTGGCGCGGGTGCTGTCCCCGGTGTTCCATCGCATCTTCCCCGACCTGCGGAAGGACCATCCGGCCTACGGGTTCATGACGCTGAACTTCGCCGCCAACTTCATGGGGCTGGACAGTGCGGCCACGCCGTTCGGCCTGAAGGCCATGGAAAGCATGCAGGCGGACAACCCGGACAAGGACCGGGCGACCAACGGGCAGATCATGTTCCTGTGCCTGCACGCCGCCGGCCTCACGCTGCTGCCCACGAGCATCATCGGATACAGGGCGGCCATGGGCGCGGCGAACCCGGCGGACATCATGATCCCGTTGATCATCACCTCGTTCGTGGGCACGCTGGCGGCCCTGTTCCTGGTGGCGTTCAAGCAGCGCATCAACCTGTTCAACGTGCCGGTGATGGCCTTCGTGCTGGGCATCAGCGTGATCATCGGCGTGCTGATGGCCTACATCACCGGCCTGGCGGGCGTGCACAAGTTCCACTTCACGGACAACCTCAGCAACGGCATGCTGCTGGGCATCATCGGCCTCATCGTGGGCTTCGCCCTGATCAAGGAGAAGGTCTTCACCGAGAAGGGCACGAACATGTTCGACTCGTTCGTGCATGGGGCGAAGGACGGCTTCACCACCGGGCTGCGGGTGCTGCCGTACATGATCGCCATGCTGGCGGCGCTGAGCATCTTCCGCAACAGCGGGCTGATGGGCATCGTGATGGACGGTCTGTCGGCCGTGATGGCCGCGGTGGGCGTGGACAAGGCGGTGATCGACGCGGTGCCGGTGGCCCTGATGCGGCCCTTCAGCGCGGGCGGATCGCGCGGCTTCCTGCTGGATGCCATGAAGACCTACGGGCCGGACAGCCTCACCGGCCAGCTGGTGTGCCTGTTCCAGGGCGCCGCCGAGACCACCTTCTATGTGGTGGCCCTGTACTTCGGCAGTGTGAGCGTGAAGGACAGCCGCTACACGCTGTGGGTGATGCTGCTGGCCGACCTGGTGTGCGTGGTGACGGCGGTGTTCGTGTGCCGGATCTACTTCGGGTGAGCGGGCGTGGCGGTGAAGCGCTTTCTTTGCGCCCCTTCACACACCCATGGCCAAGCCTTACGCAGAGGACAAGATCGAGCGTCGTCGTTCCAGGATCCACGGCAACGGCGTGTTCGCCATCGCCCCCATCCGCAAGGGTGAGCTCATCGTACAGTACAAGGGGAAGATGGTGACGCACGCCGAGGCCGACCGGCAGCACGGCGGCGATGTCACGAGCGGCCACACCTTCCTGTTCACGCTGAACGAGAAATACATCCTGGACGCGAACGTGCGCGGCAACATCGCCCGCTGGTTGAACCACAGCTGTGCGCCCAACTGCGAGGCGTTGGTGCACGAGGATGAGGGCGGCGACCCGAAGAAGGACAAGGTGATCATCGAGGCTCGCCGGGCGATCAAGCCGGGCGAGGAACTCACCTACGATTACGGCATCGTGCTGGACGAGCGCCACACCAACGCCCTGAAGCGCATCTGGGCCTGCCGCTGCGGATCGCCCAAGTGCACGGGCACCATGCTGAAGCCGAAGCGCTGACCGCGTCGGACCGGTCGTGGCACGACCCTTGCCGAGGGGGCGGCGTACCTTCGCGCCCCATGAACGCCCTGCTCTCCCTCCTCACCGTCGGCCTGCTGGCCGCCCCGTTGGCCCACGCCCAGGACGACCCCCGCAGCAAGGCGGTGATGGACCGCCTGGTGGCCAAGAACAAGGGCTACACGAGCTTCGAGGCCGACTTCAGCAGCCGCCTGGTGAACAAGGCCGGCAAACTGGACGTGAAACAAGAGGGCACCGTGAAGGTGAAGGGGAAAAAGTTCCACCTGGTGCTGGACAAGAACACCGTGATCAGCGACGGAGTGACGCTGTGGACCTACAACAAGGAAGCGAACGAGGTGTCGCTGAACGCCGCGGCGGAGATGGACCAGGAGCTCGACCCCAGCAAGTTGTTCACGATGTACGAGACGGGCTTCAAGAGCCAGTTCGTGAGCGAGGCCCCGGACGCGGCGGGCGTGGTGGTGCAGACGTTGAAGCTCTTCCCCACCGACCCGACGAAACGGCCTTACCACACCGTGGTGCTGGTGGTGGACAAGGCGAAGGTGGAGCCCCGCAGCGTGCAGGTGCTGTACAAGGACGGCAACGAGGTGACGTACGCGTTGAAGCGGTTCGTGCCGAACGTGGACCTGGCCGACGGGCTCTTCGTGTTCGACAAGGCGAAGCACCCCGGTGTGGAAGTGAACGACCTGCGCTGACGCTCAAGCACCCTGGCCGTTCCCGGCCTTCGGTCCGGACCGGAACGGACGCCGAGCCCGGCCCCCTCGAACGCCGACCCGGCCGTTCGCCAAGCGCACGATCCGTCCCGGGCCACCGCGATGCGCGCCGGAACGCGCACCTTTGCGGGATGGAGGAAGGCAGGCACCTGGCCATCGGCGCACGGCTCGACGGAGCGCCCTACACCACCCGGTTGACGATGCGGGGGCATACGCTGGTGGCCGATGAACCCGCGGAGGACGGCGGGCGCGACGAGGGCCCCCGCCCGCATGAACTGCTTTGCGCATCGCTCGCGAGCTGCACCCTGATCACCGTACGGATGTACGCGGACCGCAAGGGCTGGCCCCTTCGAAGCCTGAGCGTGGAGGTCAAGATGGACCGCACATCGGCCAGCGGGGCCGTGGACACGCGGCTGGACATGGCCGTGCGGCTGGATGGCGAGCTGGATGCCGACCAACGGGCACGGTTGATGCAGATCGCCGCGCGCTGCCCGGTGCACCGCACCCTGCTCAACCCCATCCACATCAGCATCCGCGAAGGCGCATGAGCGACAAGGAGCACACCTACAGCAACGGGGAGGTCACCATCGTGTGGAAGCCCGCGCTGTGCACACATTCGCGGCGGTGCTGGACCGGGCTGCCCGACGTCTTCAAGCCCGGTGAACGCCCCTGGATCCGTCCGGAGGGCGCGGACACCGAGCGGATCGTGGCACAAGTGCGGAACTGCCCCAGCGGCGCATTGAGCCTGCGGGAACCCACATCGGAAGCCGCTCCGGACGCGCAGGCGAACCGCATCGAGGTGAGCCCGGACGGACCGTTGCTGATGCAGGGGCCGGTGACCGTGACGCTGCCGGACGGACGCACCGAGCACCGCACAGGGCGCTGCGCACTGTGCCGCTGCGGCCACTCCGCCAACAAACCGTGGTGCGACGGCTCGCACCGCGCACACGGCTTCCGGGGCTGAACGCATGGAGGTCCGCCACTATCTGGAACGGCTGGGTTCGCGGGGGATCGTGCACCCCGACCTGGACAGCCTGAAGCGCCTGCATCGGGCCCATCTGCTGGCGGTGCCCTTCGAGAACCTGCACATCCGCGCACGCATCCCCATCGAACTGGACGTGGAGCGGCTGTTCGACAAGGTGGTGCGCCAGCGGCGGGGCGGGTTCTGCTACGAACTGAACGGGCTCTTCGCGGAGCTGCTGGAGCGGCTGGGCTACCGGCTGGCGCGGGTGCAGGGGCAGGTGTACGAGCAGCGCCGGCAGCGCTACGGGCCGCCCTTCGACCACATGGCCCTGCTGGTGGTGGTGGGCGATGAGCGGTACCTGGTGGACGTGGGCTTCGGCGACCTCTTCATGGATCCGCTGCCGCTGCGCATGGACGAACCCGTGCAGGATGGCGGGCGCAGCTACCGCATCAGCCACGACGGGTCCGGGCAGCTGGTGCTCAAACGCGCGAACGGCCGCGGCGACGTGCCGGTGTACCGCTTCAGCACGGACGACCACCCCTTTGCGGACTTCGCCCCGATGTGCCGCCACCACCAGACCTCGCCGCACAGCCACTTCACCCAGCGCACGGTGGTGAGCCTGGCGCTGCCCGATGGTCGGGTGACCCTCACGGAACGACGCACCATCCTCACCCGCAACGGCGTGCGCGAGGAACGGAGCCATGACGAGGTCGGCTTTCGCGAGGCGCTGTGGGCGCACTTCGGCATGACGCCACCGGAGGCCTTCCATTGAGCGGGCCGGGGACGGCTACTTTTGCCCGCCTCATCCCCCACCATGGAGATCATCCAGGAGTTCTGGTATTTCATCACGCACCTCAACGAGACGCTGCCGGTCTTCATCAACGACCACGGCGCCTGGATCTACGCGCTGCTGTTCGCCATCATCTTCGTGGAGACCGGCTTGGTGGTGATGCCCGTCCTGCCGGGCGATTCGCTCCTCTTCGTGGCGGGCACCCTGGCCGCCGGCGGCATGCTGGACCTGGGGCTGCTGCTGGCGCTGCTGTTCGTGGCGGCGGTCCTCGGCGACAACATCAACTACGCGGTGGGCCGCTGGTTCGGCGAGCATGTGGTGGGCTGGAAGCTCTTCGGCCGGGCGCTGGTGCGGCGCAAGGACCTCGACAAGACGCACGCGTACTTCGAGAAGTTCGGGGTGAAGACGATCATCATCGCCCGCTTCATACCGATCGTACGCACCATCACCCCCTTCGTGGCCGGGGTGGGCGCGATGGACTACCGGCGCAAGTTCCTGCCCTACGATGTGCTCGGCGGCGCGCTGTGGATCGGCCTGCTGACGCTGATGGGCTACCTGTTCGGCAACCTGCCCTTCGTGCAGAAGCACTACGAGACCGTGATCCTGGCCATCATCGGCCTGAGCGTGCTGCCCATGGTGGTGGAATTGATCCGGCAGCGGCTCAATAAGCCGGCGGCCTGAGCGTTGAGGAACCCGTGGCACGCTATGGGTTGATCGGCCGGTCCCTCGGTCATTCGCGGTCTCCGGAACTCTTCGCCGACCTGTTCGCGCGCGAAGGGGTGTCCGATGCGCGCTATGACCTCTTCGAACTGGATGCGGTGGACCGGCTTCCGGCCCTCATCGGGGCTCACCCTGACCTGCGCGGACTGAACGTCACCATCCCCTACAAACAGACGGTGATCCCCTTCCTGCATGCCCTGAGCACCGAGGCCTCCGCCGTGGGCGCCGTCAACAGCATCCGGATCACAGGCGATCGATGGACCGGCCACAACACCGACATCGATGGGTTCCGCGCGCTGCTCACGCCTCACCTGCGGACCTTGACAGAACAGGCCGGTCAGGTGCGCCCACGTGCGTTGGTGCTCGGCAGTGGCGGCAGCAGCCGGGCCGTGGCCTATGTGCTGCGCGAACACGGACTGCGCTTCCGTGCGGTGAGCCGCAGCCGCGAGCGGGGCGACCTCACCTGGGGTCAAGTGGACCGGACGGTGATCGGTGTGTGCCGACTGATCATCAACACAACGCCACTGGGCATGTGGCCGGAGGTACATGAAGCGCCTGCGCTGCCCTATGACGCCTTGACCGAGCGGCATCACCTCATCGACCTGGTGTACAACCCGGAGGAGACCGAGTTCATGCGGAGGGGACGTGATGCCGGGGCGGTGGTGGAGAACGGGCTGGTGATGTTGAAGAGGCAGGCGGAGGCGGCGTGGCAGTTCTGGATGGGGGGTTGACCACATCCAACGTATGCATGGCCATACATATGTCCGAAATCGCTCTTCCATAAGTCGCTCACATTCAGCGGATTGAAAAACCAGCACATCACCCTGCCTCGCCCATTTATTGATTAAATGGCTGATATTCAGGTTTGTAGACATATGTATGGCCATACATACGTCATGCCCCCCTGGAGCCGCCTCCCCTGACCGCCCTCATCCCCACCCCGCTCTCCCACTTCTACTTTCGCGCCCGATGTTCTCCAAAGCCTGTGAATACGGCATCCGCGCGGCGGTATGCATCGCAGGCTGTGACCGGGAAGGTGAGCGCCTGAGCCTGAAGGCCATCGCAGAGCGGACCGACAGTCCGGAAGCCTTCACGGCCAAGATCCTTCAAAAACTCGTGCACGCCGGCCTGGTCCGGTCCGTCAAGGGTCCTGGTGGAGGATTCAGCATTCCGGAGCCCGAAGCGCGTCGCATCCGACTGAGCCAGATCGTGGCCTGCATCGATGGCGATGCCATCTACCGGGGTTGCGCCTTGGGCCTTCCCCAGTGCAACGCGCGCAAACCCTGTCCTCTGCATGATAGCTTTCTGAAGGTGAGAGAGGATCTACGGCTGATGCTGGAGACCACCACCCTGCACGAGCTGGTGAGCGGCCTCCGCGAGGGACGGACCGTGCTCAAGCGCTGAGGCGCCTACCGCCCGGCTCAGCCTTTGCGTCCGACAGCACCTGCCGGAGCAGCGGGATCACCACCAGGGCCAGCCCAACGGCCACCACAGCGCCGGACGCGACGAACACGACAAGGACCGGCATCACCGGGCGCATGACCTCCGCGTGTTCCGACAGGCCAAGGCCCAGAACGCGCCAACCCTTCAGGACACCGGCCACGATGAGCGCCGACCAAAGGACGTGCAGCGCGACCGCCGCGATCCGAAGCCCCACCCGCGGCCATCGGCCCGCGTGCACCGCGTCGAAGCCCGACCAATGGGCGATGCAGCCCAGCAGAATGAACGTGTTGATGCCGATGGTGGCACCCATGGCGTGCGCGACGGTGACGTGGGTCCCATGGGTGAACCGGTTGAGCGCGGGCACCGACATCAACAACGCAAGCACAAGGTTCAGCAACACCCAGTGCTCCGCCCAACGCAGACAGCCACTACTGAATCCCTTCATGGGCCTCGTACCGGGCTTCAAGCGCATCCCGCGCAGGATGTCGAACAGGATGACCCACTCGGCCATGCTGATGGCATAGGCGGCATGCCGAAGCCATCCTGCCGTGGGTGCGTTGTACAGATGGTGCCCCCAGTTGAACATCAGGTTGGCCAGGCCAAGGAACCAGAACGCATGCGCCTTGCCGCTTCGCGCCAGCGCCTCGTTGCCCGATACGCGAACGGCCAGGTACAGCGATGCGCCGTAGATAAGCTGGTTCCAGGCCCCTACCATGCTGCCGTTGCTCTTCCACTGCACGGTGAGGTCGCGGAGATAGCTGGAACGGATGGCGGGCAGCAGCCAGAGGTTCTGTTCAATGAACGTGAACAGGAAGAAGATCAGGCCCGTGGTCCACATCCACAGGTGCATGGGTGCGCCTCGTCCCCGGCCGCGGAGCGCACGGGCGTGGTCGATCAGCAGCAGCACCCAGGCCAGACCGATCGGCAGGGCGAGCCACGGTGGGAACTCCCAGTACTCCCGGCCGCCGAACCGCCCGACCAGGTAGGAGACCAGGGCAATGGCCAACGAACCGGCCCACAGGAACAGGAACCCGTGTAGTAGCCGTCTGTGCGGTTCCACCCCGACCACATCGGTGCGTGAGACGAGCATCACGGCCACCGCCCCCGTCAGGATCCAAAAGAGCGCCGTGGTGGTGTGCAGCGGCCGAAGGCGGGTGAAGTTCATCCAGGGTGGTGCCTCCGGAAGGACGAAGGCGATGCCGGCGAGGACACCGAGCAACAGCGCGGCCAGAAGCAGCGCGAGGGCCAGGACGGCGAGCGTGCGGACCGGTCCGCTCATGGCCTCGTGGGAATGAGGTATGTGCCGGTCCAATGGACGTGCTCAGCGGGTACATGGGAGCGGCCGTGCCGGTCCACCCAGGCCAGGAACGCGATCAGGGCATCGATATCGGCGTCATCGAGCGGATGGGCGGGCATGCGGCCCGTGCCGTAGCGGATGAAGGTGCGCAACCGAGCGGGGTCCCGGTCCTGGACCACGTTGGTGAGGTCGGGCCCCATGTATCCACCCAGGCCGAACAACTGATGGCAGGCCTGGCAGTTCTGCGCCTGCCAAAGCGATCGGCCCCGCATCGCCGCATCATCGGGAGCGCTGCGGCGCCCATCGAACAACCCGGCATAGATGGCCACCGTGTTCACCACGAAGGCCATCACCAGCAGCACGAGCACACCGGCGCGCCATGGCGGAACGGATGTGTCGGGCGTGCCTTTCATCATGACGCGAAGTCACGGCGCCTCCTGCCTTCACCGAATGATGTTCGTCATGATATTCGGACTTATGTGTCTGTTATTTAACCCCCATCAAGCCACCACCCATGCTGCGTCCATTGCTCCTGTTGCCCACCTGCGCGATACCGGTCCTCTCCTTCGCCCAGGTCATGAACCCGATGGCCGTTCCGCCCGCCTTGGAGCTGGACACCTTCGACCTGGATGTGGATGAGCACGTGGTGAGCTTCTACCCCGGGGTGAGCACGAACACCTACGGGGCCAGCGCACCGTACCTGGGACCCACGCTGGTGATGCATCAGGGTGACACGGTCCGCGTCCGCGTGCATAACCACCTGAACCAGGTGACCAGCATGCATTGGCATGGCATGCGGGTACCGGGCTGGGCGGATGGCGGCCCGCCGCGTGAGGTGATGCCGGGCGAGACCTGGTTCGTCGAGTTCCCGGTGAACAACCCGGCGGCCACCTTCTGGTACCACCCGCATCCGGACGGGCTCACCGCCGAGCAGGCCAACCAAGGCGTGGCCGGGGCCATCGTGGTGCGCGACACCGTGGAAGCGGCGCTCGACCTTCCGCGCACGTACGGCGTGGACGACCTGCCCGTGGTGATCCAGGACCGGCGCTTCGCCCCCAATGGCAACTTCGTGTTCGCGGCGTATGGGGACTCCGTGCTGGTGAACGGCACACCACACCCCTATGTGGACTGTCCGGCGCAGGTGATCCGGCTCCGCCTGCTCAATGGCAGCAACGCGCGTGTCTACCAGTTGGGCTTTGAGGACGGCCGCACCTTCCATGTGATCGGGGGCGATGGCGGACTGCTGGCCGCACCGGTCCCCGCCGATCGGCTGCCCCTCAGCAACGGTGAGCGCGTCGAAGTGCTGGTGGACCTCACGGGCATGGAGGGTGACAGCCTCCTGCTGATGAGCTATGGAAGTGAGCTGCCCCTTACCGTACCGGGGTCCGACCACCCCCTGTGGGAGAGCAGCGCCCTCAACGGTGTCGACTTCGCGGTCCTGCGCATCCGCGTAACGGCGCCGACGGCGGACCCCGTGACGGTCATTCCCGCCTCCTTGGTGACCGTTACGCCTCCGAATGACGCCGACGCGGTGCGGACCCGGACGAAGATCCTGGCCGGCACTGGCATGGTGGGCATGGGCATGTTCACCATCAACGGGCTCATGTTCGATCCGGCCGTGGTGAACGACACCATGCTGCTGGGCACCACCGAGATATGGGAGATCGAGAACATCAGCAACATGGCGCATCCCATGCACCTGCACGGCGGGTCCTTCCATCTCCTGGACCGTGATGGGGCACCGCCCCACCCGTGGGAATCGGGGCCGAAGGACGTGGTGCTGGTGGATGCCGGTGCCAGCGCGCGCATCATCATGCGGTTCGATGACCTGAGCGACGGTTGGCCGTTCATGTACCACTGCCACAACCTGATGCACGAGGACAACATGATGATGCTGCAGTACATCGTGGTGGACCCGAACACGAACGTGAGTGAAGGCTCCGCAACATCGGGTCTGCGGATCTTCCCTTCGCCCACGCAAGGCACACTGGTCTACCAGGCTCCCTTCGCTGTGGAGGAGATCATCCTTGCCGATGCCCTGGGCCGTTTCGTCCGAAGGGAACATGGAAGCAGGCAGGCTTCGGGAACCTTCGATATGAGCGCCCTGCCTTCGGGAGCGTATCTGCTGTTCTTGCGGAGCGAGGACGATCAGGTGCACCAGCTGGTGGTGCGCGAGTGATCGAACAGACCGAAGTGGACGGATCTGTTCGTAGCCTGCGGCACCTCGCATGATGGGCACCACCCTGCATGATGAAGGCGACCGCTCCTGCCTCCCGTCCCGGGACGGAGCGGACGGGGACGGGGAACTGACGCCGCTCACCCTCGGCGATGCTTGTGTGCTTGTACTTTCACGCGCCGAACGATCGACCCATGTTCTCCAAGGCCTGTGAATACGGCATCCGGGCCGCCATGTGCATCGCTTCCTGCGGCCGCACGGGCGAGCGGCTGGGCCTGCATGAAGTGGCCGAACGCACCGGTTCTCCTGAGGCCTTCACCGCCAAGGTGCTGCGCAAGCTGGTGGAGGGCGGGCTGATCGATTCGCAACGCGGACCCAACGGCGGGTTCCTCATCACACCGGAACAGGCGCGGAAGATCCGCATCAGCCGGATCGTGGACCTCATCGATGGCGACTCCGTCTACAAAGGTTGCGGCCTGGGCCTCGATGCCTGCGATGCCCGCAAGCCCTGCCCACTGCACGATCAGTTCGCCAAGGTGCGCGCCGATCTGCGCCGCATGCTGGAGGGCACCACCCTGCACGATGTGGTGAACGGCGTACCCCTCGAGAAGATCATCCTGAAGCGCTGAACCGGCCTCCCGCAGGGAACGACGGCGTCCGAGCGCGATCCATTTATAGACCTTTTTGTCTGTTTTTTTCCGTTTTATGGATACTTTTGTCCAGTTCTAATCTGCAAGCCTCCCCCCGAACCGCACCAGACACCATGCACGAGCGCACATTCCCGTTCCGGTCCAAGGCCGCATCACTGGCGGTGAGCCTGTCCTTGATCGCCCCCACACCGCTCCTGGCACAAGGTGGCACCGCTGGCTGGCTCTCCAGTCCGGGGGTGGTGGGCACCTTGGTGCTGCTGGGCATCGTGCTCCTGGTGGCCGCCCTGGTGGTGGGCGCGAAAGTGGACCGCCTGTTGCGTTCGCTGCGTCATAGGGCGGGTGGGAATGAAGC
>JADLBK010000255.1 GCA_020847755.1 Flavobacteriales bacterium
CAGGGTCATCGCCAGGGTGCGCGGGATGGGCGTGGCCGTCATCACCAGCACATGGGGCGGCACGGTGTTCTTGGCCCAGAGCCGCGCGCGCTGCGCCACCCCGAACCGGTGCTGCTCGTCGATCACCACCAGGCCCAGGTCGTGGAACTGCACGGGGTCCTCCAACAGCGCGTGCGTGCCGATGAGGATGTGGATGTGGCCGCTGCGCAGGGCGGCAAGCAGGCTTCGGCGTTCGGCGGCCTTCGTGCTTCCGGTGAGCAGGCGCACTTCCACGGGCATGTCCTTCAGCATGCGGCCGATGGTGGCGAAGTGCTGCTGGGCCAGGATCTCCGTGGGCGCCATCAGCGCGGCCTGCCGGCCGTTGTCGAGGGCGATCAGCATGCTCAGCAGGGCCACCAGCGTCTTGCCGCTGCCCACATCGCCCTGCACGAGCCGGTTCATCTGGCGGCCGCTGCCCAGGTCGCGCCGCACCTCCTTCACCACGCGCTTCTGGGCGTTGGTGGGCTCGAAGGGCAGGTGTTCCTTGTAGAAGCGGTTCAACAGCTCGCCCACCCGGTCGAAGCGCTGGCCCTCCACCCGCTCCTGCACGAGCTTCTTCTGGCGGATGAGCTCCAGTTGGATGAAGAACAGCTCCTCGAACTTCTGCCGGCGCGTGGCCAGGGCCAGCTGCTGCGCGTCGGTGGGGGCGTGCAGCTGACGGAAGGCCTGAGCGCGCGGCATGCCGCCCAGCCAGGCCACCAGTTCGGCGCTCAAGGTCTCGGGCAGGTGCAGCTCGGGCTGGTTCACCAGCACCTTGGTGAGCTTGCCGATGGCACGGCTGTGCAGGCCCTTGGCGGCGGCCTTCTCGGTGGTGCTGTACACCGGCTGAAGGCCCGTGACGCCGCCCACCTGCCAGGCCTCCTCGCTCTCGAGCTCCGGATGCGCGATGTTCGGCCGGCCCTTGAACACGCTCACCTTGCCGTACACCACATAGGGCACGCCTTCGCGCAGCAGCTGCACCAGCCATTTCAAGCCCTTGAACCACACCAGCTCGATGCTGCCCGTGCCATCGCTCAGCAACGCGGTGAGCCGCTTGCCCTGCTTCTGCCCCACCTGCTTGATGGCCGTGAGCGTGCCCTTCAGTTGCACCGCCATGCCTTCCTCCACGGCGTCCTTCACCGCGTGAAAGTGCGACCGGTCCACGTAGCGGAACGGGAAGTGATGCAGCAGGTCGTTGAAGGTGGCGATGCCGAGCTCCTTGCGGAACAGTTCACCACGCTGGGGTCCCACGCCCTTGAGGTACTCGATGGCGGTCTCGCTCCACGGCTGCATCGCGGCGGACCAAGTTAGGCGCAGGCCCCGTGGTTACCTTCGAGGGATGCCGCTCGTCCGCAAGCACCGGTCGCCGCCTGCGGTGGACCGCGTTGTGCAGGACCTCGACCGGGCCCTGGCCGCGACGATCGCAAGCCCGGGCCCGGAGGAGGTGCATGCCCTGCGTGTGGCCCTGAAACGCGTGCGATCGCTCCTCCGCCTGGGGCGGCACACGCCCGGATGCCGCACCCCGGAACGGATCCGACGTCGCCTGGACCGCCTGTTCGAGCTGGCCGGCCGTGTGCGCGACCGCCATGTGCTGCTTGCACTGTTGGCGAACGAGGTTCCGACCCGCACCTCGTTCGCACTGTTCCGAAAGCGGTTGATGAAGGACGCACCGAAAGCCGATGCTCGCCTTCAGCGTGCGCTCCGTCGGCATGAGCGCGTGGTGGAAGAGGTGCACACCGCGCTCGCCGACGGCCTCGGACGGTCGGGCCCGGCCGCGTGGCGCCGCGCCCTGGTAAAGGCCATCGATACCGACCTGCGCGACGCGTCCGAACACCTTCATCGGGACGACGCGGCGGATGCCCTGCACACCGTGCGCAAACGGATCAAGCACGTGGTGCATGCCCTCGACCTCTGGCCGGACCACCCGGTCCCGCGTGAACTGGCGCGGTTGCGGCAGCGTTGCCGCACGGCCCAGCAGCTGCTCGGAACGCGGCAGGACCTGGTGATGCTGCACGACCTGTTGACCGGTGCGCGCAAGGGACATGCGGCCGACCCGGTGCTCGCCGCACGCGTGACAGCACGGCTGCATCGGATGGAACGCCGCGTGCGCTCCGAACTCAACGCGTTGCTGCCCGAAGGGGTGGATCACTTCGTCCCGAGCACGAGGTCCTCGTCCGCTTTCAGGCCGAAGCGGAAGACCGCATCCGCCGGCAGGGTGGCCGCGGGCCGTTCCACCGTGACGGTGAAGCCCGCTGCGCGCAGGCGGTCGACGTAGTCGCGTCCATAGAGGCGCACGTGATCGCGCTGCCCGAAGCGTCGCTGGCGCTCGTCCGGATCGGTGACCGTGGGGTCCTCATCCGTGGTGGGCCGCGTGCTCAGGGGCACCAGCAGGATGGCCAGCCCGCCGGGCTTGAGCACGCGGAAGAGCTCGCGCATCGCGGCCCGGTCGTCGGGCACATGCTCCAGCACATGCGAGCAGATCAGCAGGTCGAAGTGGTCCGCCGGGAACGGGATCGCGGTGACGTCCAGGTCCACGGTGCCCGGCGGGTAGGTGTAGCCCGGCTCCTTCTTGTCCCCGGCGATGTAGGTGATGCCCGGGACCGCCTGGATCCGTTCGCGCAGGCTGCGGTCGGGCGCCACATGCAGCACGCGCTGGCCGGCCTTGGGAAGGCCCCGCTGGGTCAGGGCCAGGCCCATCATGCGGGTGCGTTCCAGTGAACCGCAGAAGGGGCACAGGGCGTGCGGCCGTTGCGGGGTGCCGCTGGGCAGGAAGGCGATGGCACCGCGGTCGCAGAGCGGACAGTGCACCGCATCACCGCGCAGTGCGCGGTCACGCAACCAGCGTTTGAGGGCCTTCAGCACGAGCGGCAAGTTAGCCGGACGCCCGCTCGGCTCAGATCGCTCCCAAGCCCAGGAGCAGTGCCGGCTCCTCCATCAACCCCTTGAAGGTGTTGAGGAAGGCCGCGCCGGTGGCGCCGTCCACCACGCGGTGGTCACAGCTCAGCGTCACCTTCATGGTGTGGCCGGGCACGATGGCGCCGTGGCGCACCACCGGCTTCTCCACGATGCCGCCCAAGGCCAGGATGCACGCATCGGGCGGGTTGATGATGGCGGTGAACTCCTCGATGCCGAACATGCCGAGGTTGGAGATGGTGAAGGTGTTGCCCTCCCAATCGGCGGGTTGCAGCTTCTTCTCCTTGGCCTTCTTCGCCATGTCGCGCACCTCGGCGCCGATGGTGCGCAGGGGCTTGCCGTCGGCGAAGCGGACCACGGGCACCAGCAGGCCCTCCTCCACCGCCACGGCCACACCGATGTGCACGTGCTCGTTGAAGCGGATGCGGTCGCCGAGCCAGCTGCTGTTCACCTTGGGGTGCTGCTTCAGCGCCACGGCCGCCGCTTTGATCACCAGGTCGTTGAAGCTGATCTTGTCGGGAGCGATGTGCGCGTTGATGGCCTCCCGCGCTCCGATGGCGCGGTCCATGGGGATCTCCAGCGTGAGGTAGAAATGCGGGGCGCTGAACTTGCTCTCGGCCAGGCGACGGGCGATGGTCTTGCGCATCTGGCTCACCGTCACCTCGGTGAATGACTCCACCTGCGGACCGGCGAAGGCCATGCCACCACCGGTGTAGCCCTCGATGTCGCGCTTGGTCACACGGCCATCGGGGCCGCTGCCCTTCACGCGACCGATGTCGATGCCCTTCTCCTCGGCCAGGCGCTTGGCGAGCGGGCTGGCATGCTTGCGGCCGCTGCCGTTCGGGGCAGGGACAGGAGCAGGGGCAGGGGCAGGAGCGGGTTTGGCGGCTGCCGCAACAGGGGCGGGACCGGGGGCAGGGGCAGGGGCAGGAGCAGGAGCGGAAGCAGGAGCAGGGGCCGCGGCGGGTGCCGGAGGACCGGCGCTCTCGGCCAGCAGCTTCGTGATGTCCTCCCCTTCCTTGCCGAACACGGCGAGCAGGCTGTCCACCGCGGCGGTCTTGCCCTCGGGCACGCCGATGTGCAGGAGCACGCCGTCGTGGAAGCTCTCGAACTCCATGGTGGCCTTGTCGGTCTCGATCTCGGCGAGGATGTCGCCGCTCTTCACCTTGTCACCCACCTTCTTGTGCCACTTTGCCACCACGCCCTCGGTCATGGTGTCGCTCAGCTTCGGCATGCGTACGATCTCGGCCATGGTCAGGGTTGAGTTTAGGGCCGCTCCGCGGTATAATGATGCATATCGGAATGCGGTGAGGAGGAGAACTGGACGAACATCGAAAGATGCGGCACACCGTTCTGGATGGTGAAGTGGCCTTGCGTAACAAGCCCATCGACAGCCTGCTCCAACGAGCTGTCCGAAAGAAGGAGCACCGGGAACCCATCCACGATGAGCACGTTGGAGTTCGCCGTATCGGACCGGACGAGGAAGGTATCCTGGTAGGTGATGTCGGTATCGACGGTTCCGTAGTAGGTATGCTGGTGATGATGTTGACCGACATAGGTACCGACCAACACGGACCGCAGGTCCATGCCCTCATGCCCAGCCGCGGAGGGCGTGATCACCTCCTGCCTGCAGGCCCCGAGGAGCAGAAGCGCACCGAAAACCAGCGGTCCGGACCTCCACATTTCAGTCCTTGATGAACGGATAATCCGGGGTCTTGTACACGTCCTCCCACAGCTCCTTGGGTTCGGGCAGCGGGCTCTGCTCGGCGAAGGTCACGGCCTCCTCCACCTCCTTCTTGATCGCCGCGTCCAAGGCTTCCAGTTCGGCCTCGGTGGCCCACTTGTTCTTCAGCAAGGTGACACGCACGTCCTCGATGGGGTCCTGCTGCTTGTAGGCCTCCACCTCCTCCTTGCTGCGGTACTTCTGCGGGTCGCTCATGCTGTGGCCGCGGTACCGGTAGGTGTTGATCTCCAGCAGGTAGGGGCCCTCGCCGGCCCGGCAATGGGCGCAGGCCTTGGCGATGGCGGCGTGCACGGCCTCGCACTTCATGCCGTCCACGGGCTCGCCGGGCATGTCGTAGCTCGCGCCCAGGCGGTGCAGCTCGTGCACGTTGCTGGTGCGCTCCACGCTGGTGCCCATGGCGTACTGGTTGTTCTCGATGATGAACACCACCGGGAGCTTCCAGGTCATGGCCATGTTGAAGGTCTCGTGCAGCATGCCCTGCCGCACGGCCCCGTCGCCCATCATGCACAGGGTCACCTGGTCGCCGCCGCGGTACTTGTCGGCGAAGGCGATGCCGGCGCCCAGGCCGATCTGCCCGCCCACGATGCCGTGCCCACCGAACAGATTGCGGCCCTTGTCGAAGAAGTGCATGCTGCCGCCCTTGCCTTTGCTGGTGCCGGTGGTGCGGCCGTAGAGTTCGGCCATCACGCGGTGGGGCGTTTCGCCCAGCACCAACGGGTGGCAGTGGTCGCGGTAGCCCGTGATGATGCGGTCGTCGGTGCCCATGGCGGTGACCATGCCCGCGAGGATGGCCTCCTGACCGATGTAGAGGTGGCAAAAGCCGCCGAACTTCTGCATGGTGTACAGCTGGCCGCACTTCTCCTCGAAGCGCCGCATCAGCAGCATGTCCTTGAACCAGCGCTGGTAGGTCTCCTTGCCGTGGCCACCATCGGCCGGGCGGGCGTTCTTCTTGGCGGGCGGGGCGGTCTTGGTGGGCATGGCGGTGGCGCCCTTCGGGCGGACGCCAAAGATAGCCCCCGCCCCGATGCCGGTCAGCGCTTCAGGAAGCTGCTGTCGAAGGAGAGCGGCAGGAGGCTTTCGGCGCTGAAGGTCTCCAGCGCGGGCCCGCGCACGATGCCCATCAGCAACCGCAGGGGTGATCCCTGGCGGTGCTCCTGTTCCAACAGGGCCTGGCGGCAGATGCCACAGGGCGTCACCGGGTCGCGGCCCTTCACCTGGGGCACCACGATGGCCATGCACTCCACCACCCCCTTCGGCACCACGCTCATGGCCGCGTGCAGGGCGGCGCGCTCGGCGCAGATGCCCGCCGGGAAGCTGGCGTTCTCCTGGTTGCTGCCCGGCACGATCTCGCCGCTCTCCAGGCGCAGTGCCGCACCCACCTTGAACCGGGAATAGCGCGCATAGGCGTTGCCGGCCGCCCGCTGGGCCAGCTTCAGCAGCTCCTGGTCCTCCTTGGGCAGGGCGCTCCACGTGGCGTGGTGCATGTACACGGTGGTCACCTTGCGCGTGCTGGACATGGGCCGGGGAAAGGTGGCCGAAGGTAGCGTCCGGGGCGGCTCGCCACGCGTCCGGCGCACGTGGGGTTCCCTAGATTTGGCGCCCCCGCCATGTCCGACCTGCCATCCCAGCTGGAGCGTTTCGCGCCCATCACCCTTGCGGAGATGGACGGGGTGAAGCTGCAGGATCGCATGGACACCAAGTACGTGTTCGGAGAGGCGTTGCTGACCGCGGTGCTGGAGGACATGCTGCCGCATTACCGCCTGCTGGAGGTGGACGGTGTGCGCGGCAGCCACTACCGCTCACTGTACTTCGACACGCCGGGGCTGCGCGACTACCACGACCACCATAACGGACGTACGCTGCGGCGCAAGATCAGGTTCCGCGAGTATGTGGGCAGCGGGCTTTGTTACCTGGAGGTGAAGCGCAAGACCGGGGCCGGCCGCACGGACAAACATCGCCTGAAGGTCGCCGGCATCCCCGAGGCGCTGGCGGGCGAACAGGCGGCCTTCGTGGCCACGGCCTCACGGAGCACCGAACCGCTGGTGCCGGTGATGTGGAACCGCTTCATCCGGCTCACCTTCGTGCACCGTGAGCGGGCGGAGCGCCTCACCCTCGACCTGGGCCTGCGCTTCAGCCTCTTCCACGAACCCGCCCGCGAGGCCGCGCTGGGCGGCATCGTGGTGGCCGAGCTCAAGCAGGGCCGGGCCGATAGAGGTTCGCACTTCGCCCAGGCCATGCGCGCCCGGGGCATCCGCCCGGCCGGCATGAGCAAGTACTGCATCGGCCTGCTGCACCTGCTGCCCTCACTGAAGTACAACCGGTTCAAGGAGGTGCTGCGCCACCTCGAGCGCGTGCGACCCGCCGCCTGATCCCCACCGACATGATGACCATGAAGCTCTTCGGCATGCGCGTCTTCCACGAGGACATGTGGGAGTTGCTCTTCAAGTTCGCGCTGGACGCGGCGGTGCTCTTCATCCTCATCCGCCTGATCTACTACCCGATCCACCGGAAGAAGGACTACCTCTTCACCTACTTCCTGTTCAACATCCTGATCTTCTTCCTGTGCGTGCTGCTGAACAACGTGAAGTTGAGCATCGGCTTCGCCTTCGGCCTGTTCGCCATCTTCGGCATCCTGCGCTACCGCACCGAGCAGATCAGCATCAAGGACATGACCTACCTGTTCGCGGTCATCAGCCTGGCGGTGATCAACGCGCTGGTGAGCAAGAAGATCAGCCTGGCCGAACTGCTGTTCACCGATGGCATGATCCTGCTGGTGACCTATGCGCTCGAGCACCTCTGGCTCACCCGGCACGAGGCCATGCGCCAGCTGATCTACGACCGGGTGGACCTCATCCGTCCCGGCCAGCGCGAGGCCCTGCACACCGACCTGAAGCAGCGGCTGGGCATCTCCGTGAGCCGCGTGGAGGTGGGCCGCATCGACCTGCTGCGCGACACCGCCCAGCTGCGCGTGTTCTACTACGATGACGAGCAGGCCCCCGGCTCCTTCACGGAGATGGCGGCGGACGACGGGGACGATTAGTCGGCCTGGATGAGCGCCACGGCGTAGGCGCAGGCGCCTTCCTCACGGCCCACATAGCCGAGCTTCTCGTTGGTGGTGGCCTTGATGCCCACGGCATCCTCCTCCACCCCGAGGATCGGCGCGATCACCCGCTTCATGGCCGGGATGTGGGGCTTGATCCGCGGGCGCTCCATCACCAGGCTCATATCCACGTTGCCCACGTGCCAGCCTTTTTCGCCGATGAGGCGCACCACCTCGCGAAGGAGTTCGGTGCTGTCGGCCCCCTTCCAGCGCGCGTCGGTATCCGGGAAGTGATGGCCGATGTCGGGCAGGCCCGCGGCACCCAGCAGCGCGTCACAGAGCGCATGGAGCAGGACGTCGGCATCGCTGTGGCCCAGCAGGCCGGTGCTGTGATCGATGGCCACACCGCCGAGGTGGAGCGCACGGCCTTCGGCCAGCCTGTGCACGTCGTACCCGAAGCCGACCCGGAAGCGCATCACTCGGCCTCCTGCTTCTTCTTCTTGCTCTTGTCGAAGTTGAACCCGAGCGTGAAGCGCAGTGTGTTGGCCAGCGGGCTGCGCTGGGTGTTGGCGATCAGGTAGCTCAGGTCGATCGAGAAGATGCTGTAGCGCACCCCGGCGCCCAGGGTGAAGTACTTGCGGTTGCCCTTGGTGTAGTGCTCCCAGAAGTAGCCGGCCCGGAAGGCGAACTGCTTGGCGTACCAGTACTCCAGTCCGCCGCCCAGGTTGATCTCGCGGAGCTCCTCCTTGGTCTTGCTGCCGCTCACCAGCTGGCCGTTCTGGTCGTACCAGCCCGGCGCGTCGCCGAAGCTCTGGAACACCCCTTCGGCCACGCCCACGTTGGGGTCCTGCCGCTGGCGATCACGAACTGCCCGGTGGTGGGGTCCACCATGTAGTTGCCGGCGCTGTCCAGCTCGAAGATCGGCGGGGTGGGCACCAGCAGCTTGTTGGCGTCGAAGTGGATGCTGATGCTGTTGTAGTCGTCGATGTCGTAGGTGAAGCGGGGGCCGAGGCGCAGGTTGATGGGGATGAAGTCCCGGCGGGCCGTCTCCGAATAGGACATCTTGGCGCCGATGTTGGAGATGTTGAGGCCGAAGGCGAAGGTGCCGGTGTTGTCACCGAGCCGCAGGTCGGGTTTCTGGTAGTAGAACGACACGTCGGCGGCCACGGACTGGCCGGCCTTGGTGTTGGCGTTGTTCACGTTGAGGCCGCCGGTGAGGTTGCTGTTCACATAGCGCACGGCGATGCCCCCGCTGAAGAAGTCGCTGAACTGCTGCGCGAAGGCGATGTCCACGGCGAACTCGGCCGGCTTGAACTCACGGATGGGGTTGCCGTTCTGGTCGGTGAACTGGATGCTGCCGAGGTCGAAGTAGCGCAGCGAGCCGCCGATGGTGCTCTTCTTGTTGCCCAGGCGACCGTACCCGGCCACATAGGCCAGGCTCATGTCCGGCACCAGATTGCGCAGCCAGGGGCTGAAGCTGATGTGGAACTCCCCATCGTTCGGCGCGAAGGCGAGCTTCGAGGGGTTCCAGTGGATCGAATTGGCGTCCGGGGAGATGGCCACACCGGCATCGCCCATACCGCCCGCCCGGCTGTCCACGGAGATCATCAGGAAGGGCACCGCCGTGGTGATGGTGTTCAGGTCCTGGCCGCAGGGCTGGCCCGTCACCTGGTTGATGCAGTCCGAGCTCACCTGGGCAAGGGACAACAGCGGGAGGGAAAGGGCGCCGAGGAAGAGGCCGGAACGGCTCAGGGACAGGGGATGACGCATCAGCTACGGGGTCTGCGGAAAAAGGACGGCAAATATACGCGCCCTCCCCCCTCATTATTGTGTGCCGATCACCTGAGGATCACGAGCTTTTCGAGCTTCTCGGCCTTGTCGCCCTCGGGGGTCTTCACGTTCAGGCGGTAGACATAGACCCCGCGTCCCAGCTTGTCGCCATAGTCGTCCCGACCATCCCAGGCCAGGGGTTCACTGCGGAAGCCTTCGCAGGCTAGCTGCCGGTTGATCGTCTTCACCAGCCGCCCCGCCACGGTGAACACCTGCACCTGCACGTCGAGCGTGGTGCAGGGCCGGTTGTGCTCGAAGAAGAACTGGGTGTTGGTGGTGAAGGGGTTGGGGTAGTTCAGCACGTGCTCCAGGGCCAGTTCGGCGCTGGGGGCCACCACGAACTCGGTGCTCGCCTCGGCGGAGTTGTTGAACACGTCCCAGGCCTTCACCCGCAGCGTGTGCCCGCCCTCGGCCAGGTCATCGAAGCGGTAGCGGGCCGAGCCACTGCGGTAGGTGTCCAGATCGGCCTCGTACTGATCGTTGAGAACGATGGCCTGGTCGGTGTTCTCGTCCAGCACCGCCACCAGGTCGTGGCCGATGCTGCTGCCCATGGTGTTGATCCCGTTGGCGTCGAACAGCTTCACGAGCAGCAGCGGGTCCTCGTTGGTGAGGCCACCCCGCACGAAACGGTCATCGTTCATGAACACCTTGATGTCGGGTCCCACCTCGTCCACCGCCACGTTGGTGGCGGTGCCGCCCACCAAGGGGTCGTTGGTGGCGCCGCAGGCATTGGTCTCCATGTTCTCCACGTAGCAACTGATGCGCCCGGGGCCCACCAGGTAGTTGATGTCCTGCGGCACCACGAAGGTGAAGTTGAACAGACCGCCGGTCACCGTGGCCATGCCGCGGTAGATGATGTTCTTGCGCAGGCTGAACGGGAAGGGCGAGCCGCCGTCGTTCGCCAGGGTCTGCTGCTGCACGCGCTTATCGAACACCGTGGGGATCACCAGGCCGTTGAGGCCGGTCATCAGGTTGCCGCCCGCATCCACCACCTCACCCTGGATCCGCACCGTGGCCAGGGCGTTCAGGGTGTCCACCGGGTTGCCCAGCGTGTCGGTGATGGCCGTGATGCGCACCTCGTTGCGCGGCATGGCCAGGCGCATGCTGGGGTCGCCGAGCAGGGAGAAATTGCGGTGGTTCACCTGCGAAGGCTGGGCCGTGGTGATGTCCACCTTGGTGCGGCGGAACACATCGCCCAGGGTGGCCGGACGGCCCTGCTCGTCGAAGCGCTCGAACACGTGGTCGTAGAAGTCCTGGGACAGGGCGTAGTTCTGGTTGCTGTAGGCGATGCGGGTGGTGGTCATCAGCGCGATGCCGCCGCCGTTGGGGTTCAGCAGCACATACTCGCCGGCCGAGGTCCGCGCGGGATCGTCCCACCGGCTGAACTCGCAGGTGGCCGTCATGAACAGCGGCAAACGGTCCAGGTTGCTCCAGCCCAGGATGGTGGAGTTGTCCAGGAAGCGCTCATGCGCCCAGCCCACCTCGCCGCCATGGCCCACGTAGTTCACCAGGAGCGCGCCGCGTTGCACCCCGTCCCGGAGGTCGGCCTGGGCTTCGGGGTAGCGCTCACCACCGGGCGTGCTGGTCTGCTGGTAGGCGTCCAGGTACACCTTGTTGATGTTGTAACAGGGGAACTCGTTCTCCACCACGGTGGCCAGGGCATCGCTCTGGCTCATGTGGATGGTGCTCTCGAACACATCGCCCTCCTGGTCGTCGCTGGCGAAGAGCAGCCAGGTGCGCCAGTCATTGATGCCTCCATCGCTGCCCACCGCGCATTGGGCCTCCGTGCTCGACATCAGTTGAAGGCGGTCATAGTTCAGCACCTTGGCCGCCATCTCCTGGGCCATGGAGATCGAGCTCACCGGGATGCGCCCCACGCCGATGTCCACCAGATCGCCCTGATACTCGCCTTCGTCGTTATCCAACAGGCCGAAATAGTCATCCGAGCAGTAGCTGAGGCTCGCATGCCAGGAATTGGCGGTCTGGTAACTGGGCAGGAAGCTCTGGTTGCTGAGGGCGCGATTGAGGTTGTTGTACGAACCATCGCCGTAGAGCAGCAGATAACGCGGCATCAGCGCGGGGTCGGTCCCGGCCTTGTCGTACAGCATCTTCATGTACCGCTTGATGGCCGTGGCGTCGCGCATGCCGGAGGAGAACTCGTTGTACACCTCCTGCGGGCTCACCAGGGCCACGGTCAGGCCTTCGCTCATGCGACGGTCGGCGATCTGCTGGGCGGCGGCCCTGAACGCATCAGGCACCACGATCACCAGATCGGTCGGCAGGGCCGTGGCGTGCAGGTCCTGGTTGGGGACCCTTCCGGCCGGGGTCGGGGTGAGCAGGCCTGTGCTGCGGAAGGCGGCGAACTGGCGCAGGCTGTCGGTGCGCAGGCGGAACACCTTCTGGGTGCCGTTGTCCGTCACCGGCACCTGCACGGCGGCCGAAGGGTCGGTGATGTCCCAGATGGTGAGCGCCCCGGGGGCCTGGTCCAGCACGAACTCCGTCACCTCGCCCGGGCCAATGCTGGTGAGGTCGCGGAAGAGCATCTGATTGCCCACCAGCTTCAGGTCGCGGCGGGCGTTCAGCTCCAGAAAGTTCATCCACCCGATCGACGAGGCGGGGTTGTGCTTGGTGAAGGTGACGATGAACGGCAGGTTGTTGCCCGAGGCATTGAAGCAGAAGGTGTGGCGGGTCGACTTGGCCTGTTCGCCCGTGTAGCCATTGGGTACCCCCTGCACGGAAACGGTGGTGTCCAAGGCCCCTCCGGAGGTCACCCGCCAGGTGCTCGCATTGCCCGTGCCCACCGTGCGGGACAGCACATCCATCACCAGGCACGCCGGGTCCTGTGACCTGAGGAAGGGCACGCTGAAACTGTAGGGGTAGGTGGTGGTCAGGTCGTAGACATCCCCATAGAGCTCCCGGCCCGACTTCAACAAGGTCACCGCGTCCAACTCGCTGAACTGCCGGTCGTCGAACGAGGTGCTGGTGCGGGTGGCGGGATCGAGCACTTCCGGGAGGGTGCCCACGCGCAGGGGCGGTTCGATCCCGATGCCCACGAAGTAGGAGGCCGAATCGGAGAAGACATGCTTGGTATGGCGAAAGCGCCCCGCGCCGCTGTCCAGGGTCCACCGATGCGGGCCGGTGGCGTAGAAGACCACCCGGTCGCCGGGGCCGAAGGACCCATCCCCACCGTCCTCGACGATCACCGCATTGGGCACCAGGTCCGTGGGCGGCAGCTGATCGTTCTCGAAGGGCAGCATGCCATGGTGTCGGCCATAAAGGTTCACCTGGTCGCTGGGCACTTCGCCGGCCAGGCCCATGTTCTGGAGCTGCTCATAGGTCAGGGCATACACCCCGTCCTGCACCACCTGCACTCGGTACCACTCCCCGGAGGCCAGTCGCGAGGTGGGCGGGTAGCTCTTGGGCTGAACGGGAGGTCCGCCTCCACGACCTTCGACGATGGACAGTGTATAAGAGGATAGCCGTTCCCACTGACCCGTGCCTGTGTTCCTTCGGTAGGGGTAGATGTCCACCACGGCCATGGGCTGCTTGCGCTGGGTCGCCAACCGGGTCGCCACCAGGGGTTGGGTCCAGGCCTCCTCCAGCCCGGGCAGGGCCTCCACTTCCTCCCGGATCATCGGGATGTAGGTGGTGTTGGTGAGGTGGGCGGAAAAGGAGGTCGTGCCCATCCCCAGAGGGCGCACCTCATGGTGGAAGGGCAGATCCTGCCGGGCCGGGTCCAGGTGCATGGCCGGAGGGGCGGTCGTCGGTGTGCCGCGTTCGGTCACCACGCGTTCATCAGAACGGCCGTTCTGCACGGTGCGCGCCGGCTGCGTGGCGATGCTGCCACCGACCATCGGGGTGGTGCGGGACGGGGAGGGTGTTGTGCGTGTGGGTCCTGAAGGGACGGACCGTTGAGGGGTGCTGATGCGCTCCTGGGCCGTGGTGGTGACGCCGGTCAACAGCAGGACGGCGAGGGGGAGGAGAGCGTGGCGGTTCATGAACACTGATCAACAGGTTTTCAACAGGATCGACCGAAAGTACTACCTTCGGCCGTTGCGTTGCGGAGCACCCGCTTCAACGGTACCTGGTCCGGATCATTGCGGACCGGGGTGGGGAACCGCAATGCAATGAGCTACGTATACTTGGCGTTCGCAGCAGAGCTACGGATGATGGGAAGCGTGATCAGGGGCAAGATGCGTCGTGCGGCCATGGTGCTGGCGGGATGCGTGGCATTCATGGGAACAACGCAGGCGCAGGACCCGCAGTTCACTCAGTTCTATGCGAATCCGCTGTACCTGAACCCGGCCTTTGCCGGCACCGCGCGCTGCCCGCGGGTGGTGCTCAACTACCGGAACCAATGGCCGGCCCTCACGGGCACCTTCGTCACCACCAGCGCCAGCTACGATCAGCATGTGGACGCCATCCTTGGAGGGCTGGGCGTGCTGGTGACGCACGACCAGGCCGGCAAGGGCACGCTGAACACCACCACGGCCAGTGCCATCTACAGCTATCAGCTCGCGATCAACCGCAAGTTCAGCATGAAGTTCGGGGCCCAGGCCACCTACTTCCAGAAGTCGCTGGACTGGAGCAAGCTCACCTTCGGCGACCAGATCGACCCGCGCCGGGGCTTCATCTACACCACCAACGATGTGCCCCGCGGCGGCACGGTGGGCAATGCCGACTTCTCCGCCGGCGTTCTGGGTTACTCGGACATCTTCTTCGTGGGCATCGCCGTCCATCACCTCAGCGAACCGAACGAATCGCTCATCGTGGGCACCTCGCGGCTGCCGCGCAAGTACACCGCGCACGCCGGTGCGGCCATCCCCCTCGGCATGAAAGGCAAGTACGGTGAGGCCAAGACGCGCATCTCCCCGAACATCCTCTTCCAGCAGCAGGCCCAGTTCCGCCAGCTGAACCTGGGTCTTTACGTGGACCACGGCCCCATCACCGCAGGCATCTGGTACCGCACGCGCGACGCCTTCATCGCCCTCATCGGGTTCCACACCGAACGCTTCAAGTTCGGGTACAGCTACGACGTCACCACCTCGAAGCTCACCACGGCCACGGCCGGTTCGCACGAGGTCAGTGTTCAGCTCCAGTTCAACTGCAAGCCCAAGAAACGCCGCTTCCGCGTGGTCGCCTGCCCCACGTTCTAAGCTGCGCCCCAACCCCCCTGCCCCATGGACCGCGTTTGGAAGATCGCCCTCCTGGCCGCCCCTGTCGCCCTGCTCAGCTCGTGTCAGTTCGAGAAGAGCGGCGCCACCGGCTGGAACTACAACGATTCCAAGAACGGAGGCTTTGAGAAGGCCCCCTTCGAGGACCAGGAGAACGGCCCCGGCCTCATCCTCGTCGAGGGCGGCCAGTTCACCATGGGCCGCGTCTCCGATGACCTGCTCCACGAGTGGAACCACATCCCCCGCACCGTCACGGTGTCGTCCTTTTACATGGACGAGGTGGAGGTGACCAACTTCTACTGGCTGGAATACCTCTACTGGTTGGAGCGCGTGTTCGCCGCCGACTATCCCGAGATCTACAAGAAGGCCCTGCCCGACACCCTGGTGTGGCGCAGCAAGCTCGCCTTCAATGAACCCTACACCGAGTACTACCTGCGCCACCCCGCCTACCGCGACTATCCGGTGGTGGGCGTCAACTGGCTGCAGGCGAACGACTACTGCGCCTGGCGCACCGACCGGGTGAACGAGATCATCCTCGTCCGCGAAGGCCTCTTCGAGCACTACCCCAACCAGATCAACGAGGACCACTTCACCACCGACGCCTACCTGGCCGGACAGTACGAGAGCGGCAAGAAGGTGGACGGCGTGCAGGACTTCAACCCCAACCGCGACACGCGCAACATCCGCATGGAGGACGGCATCCTGCTGCCCCGCTACCGCCTGCCGACCGAGGCCGAGTGGGAGTTCGCCGCCTTCGGCCTGGTGGGCAACACGGTGGATGAGCGCATCATCGAGCGCCGCATCTACCCCTGGAACGGCCACTGGGTGCGCTACGACAGCCGCAAGAAGGGCGGCGCCTTCTACGGCGACTTCCGCGGCAACTTCATGCGCGGCAAGGGCGACTACATGGGCGTGGCCGGCAGCCTCAACGACAACGCCGACATCACCGCACCGGTGTTCAGCTACTGGCCCAATGACTACGGCCTTTACAACATGGCCGGCAACGTCAGCGAATGGGTGATGGACGTGTACCGTCCGCTGAGCCCCGAGGACAAGGACGATTTCCGCCCCTTCCGCGGCAGCGTCTTCAAGACCAAGGTGCTCAACAGCGACGGCGCCGTACAGGACAAGCACGACCTGGTGATCTACGACGTGGACGGCATCAAGTACTTCCTCACCGAGTTCCAGAAGGAGATGCAGCGCAAGGCCACCCCGGAGGAGGCCAAGCTCATCGACGACCTGCTCGCCGCCATCGACCAGTCCATCGAGTTCAACAACACCCGCAAGAGCGACGCCGCCATGCAGCGCGTGCAGGACATGGTGGACATGATCAAGGGCCAGGACCTGGAGATCAGCCCCAAGCTGCTCAGCGGCATCAGCGACTACCA
>JADLBK010000256.1 GCA_020847755.1 Flavobacteriales bacterium
AATCCAGACGCTGGTCATTGATCTCGGGCGGCGCGGTGGCGACCTCTGCCTGGCGGGCGTGAACAAAGTCTGCCAGGACATTTTCACCGCGACCCGTATGGAGAGTCTGGTCCGCGTCTATGACGACGTATCCAGCGCCGTGAGGAGCTTCACGTGAGCACCGCGCCCCGCAAACGCCTTGGCCAGATTCTCATCGACAAGCACCTGCTCCTTCCCGAGCAGCTCGATATCGCCTTGTCGCGCCAGAAGGAATCCGGCAAGCGCATCGGCCAGGTGCTGGTGGACATGTCCTACGCTTCGGCGGGCGACATCATCATGGCCTTCTCCGAGCAGTCGGGCGTGCCCCACGTGTGGCTGCGCCGGGGGCTCGTGGATTCGCGCGTCATCGACCTTATAGAGCCGGAAATGGCCGCGAGTCACGGTATCATTCCCATGTTCAAGGTCTACGGCGTGCTCACCCTCGGCATGGCGGATTCGTCCGACATGGACACGATAGACCGCATCGAAAAGCTTACGGGGTTTAACGTTCAACCGGTTCAGTGCCGCCGGGAAGATATCGAAGCGGCCATCGAGGACTACTACGGGAAGTCGGAACAGGAACTCGCCATCCAGGAGGAGTCCACCGAGTCGGCGAGCAGCCACGGACACCGGGAAGAGTTGCGCATGCTGCCGGAAGGCACGGAGGGCGCCCACGTCATCAACATGGTGAATCGTGTGCTGCTTGACGCCGTGAAAGAAGGTGCGAGCGATATCCACATCGAGCTCGACTCCGTCGTTTCGCGCGTGCGCTTTCGAATAGACGGTATTCTTCAGGAAGTGCTCACGGCGAACCCGTCGGGCCACCCGGCCATTGTGTCGCGCGTCAAGGTAATGTCCCGGATGGACATTGCGGAGCGGCGCCTGCCGCAGGACGGCCGCATCCTGATCAAGGTGGAAGGGAAGGAGATCGACATACGTGTTTCGACCCTGCCCACCGTCCTTGGCGAGAAAGTGGTCATGCGATTGCTGGACAAGAGCCGGATGAAACTCGATATCAATCTCATCGGGCTGTCCGAGACGAACCTGGCGATCTACAAGAGCCTCCTGCACCGGCCCCACGGCATCGTTCTCGTGACGGGCCCCACGGGCAGCGGCAAGACGACCACGCTGTACTGTGGTCTGTCCTACATCAGCACGGTGGAACGAAACATCGTGACGATCGAAGACCCGGTCGAGTATCAGTTGCCCATGATCAACCAGGTACAGATCAACGAGAAGCAGGGCCTTACCTTTGCCCACACGCTGCGCTCGGTGCTGCGCCAGGATCCCGATGTGGTGATGGTGGGGGAGATCCGGGATCGCGAAACCGCCGAAGTGGCGATTCAGACCGCGCTCACGGGACACCTGGTCCTGTCGACGCTCCACACCAACGACAGCGCCGGCACGGTTGCCCGCCTGGTGGACATGGGAATTGACCCCTTCCTACTCACCTCGTCTATCAACGGGGTCATCGCCCTGCGCCTGGTGCGGACGATCTGCACCCATTGCCGCACCGTGTACAGCCCCGATGCGTCGTTCCTGAAACGCATTCACTGGCCGGAACCGGAAACCGTGTTCTATCACGGCCGGGGCTGCCGCCACTGCTTCAACTCCGGACTGCGCGGTCGCACGGGTGTTTTCGAGTGCCTGCTGATGAACGGCACCGTGCGCCAGGTGGTCGTTCGAGACGCCTCCACCCACGCGATCCGCCGTGCGGCGCAGGAGGCCGGTATGCGTTCCATGAAGGACGAGGCTTTCGATTTGGTGGCGCGCGGATTGACGACGCTTGAGGAGATCATGGGGGTGGTATTCCTCGACGACGAAGAGTCGGCGCCCGCGCTGGCGGAGGCGCGCTAGCACCATGGCTACCATGCGATACGAAGCGCGGACGCTCCACGGCGAGCAGGTCGAAGGTACCCTGGATGCAGAGAACGAATTGGAGTTGAGGAACCGGCTCAGCATGCGCGGCCTTGAAGTGCTGCGCGTGGAGTCCGTCGTGACGGAGTCCAGGCGATCGATGGATCTCCAGCGCTTCTTGCCCCGGCGGCGCGTCAGCACGCGCATTCTCGCGGAAAACACGGGCCAGTTGGCGCTGATGCTCCGGACGGGCACCCCGTTGGTGGAGAGTATGAACGCGCTGGCGGTGCAGACCGTGGACGAGCGGATGCGCGAGGTTCTGGAGGCTGTTGCGGGAAGTATCCGCGGCGGCAACACCTGGACCGAGGCCCTGAGCGCTCATCCCCACGCCTTTGACGAATTCTACGTGAGCAGCGCGCGGGCCGGCGAAGCGAGCGGCGATCTTGCGGAAGTATTCAAGCGTGTCGAGATCCAGCTTCTGAAACGCCTGGAGCTCCGCTCCAGCATTGCCGCCGCGCTGATCTATCCAATCATTGTGTCGCTGCTGGCCCTGTCCGCCGTGACCTTCGTTGTGACCTATGTGTTGCCCAAGTTCATCGTGATATTTGAGCGCAGCCGTGTTCCCCTTCCTCTGCCGACGCGAATGTTGATGTACATGGCGGACACGCTTACCACGTACTGGTATCTGGTTCCCTTCGTGGTGGTGGGTGTGCCTCTGGGCTTCTATATTTTCTTCCGCACCAGGGCGGGAGCCCAGCTTCTGGATCGGACCATACTCCGGGTGCCGATTGCGGGGCCCATTGCCCATCTCGTCTACTCGTCCGTGCTGCTGCGCACCCTGGGGGCGCTCATGGCCGCCGGGGTCCCGCTGGTGGAAAGCCTGAGCATCACCTCCAGCGCGTGCACGACTGACATGTACAAGGCCTTTGTTTCCGATCTCGCCTCGCGGGTTATCCGGGGCGAGCCCCTCGCGAGCGGCTTTCTCGCCAGCACGCTGATTTCACCGAGCGTCAAGCAAATGGTGAGCACGGGCGAACGCTCGGGCGCGCTGCCGCTGGTGCTGAATTCCGTGTCCGATCATCTGGACGCACTGACCGACAAAC
>JADLBK010000257.1 GCA_020847755.1 Flavobacteriales bacterium
CACCCGCCTGTGGGTCACCGTCGAGGAACAGGCCCTTTACATCAAGGAGCTCAACGAGCGGATGAACCTGCTGCGGCAGCACTTGGTGCGCCAACGGGACATCGAAGCCTCCGACACCCTCCATTGACGGGATGTCGATCAACGACCCGCGTCATCAGGGGCTCATCCACCCGATCATCATCGTGTCCGTGCCGCTGTCCGTTCTCATCGGCTGGGTCTCGGGCGCCTGGTGGGCTGGCCTGCTGGTCTTGATGGCCCTGGCCGGTGGGGGTATCTTTGTGCTGCTTCGCCGTTCCCGATGAACCGAGCCTTCACGGCCTCCCTGCTCGTCCTGTTCTGCTCCGCCCTTCCCGGTACGGCGGGCCACGCGGTGCCGCCCGCGGGCTATGCCACGTATTCCTTCGGGATCAGCCTGGCGACCAGCCTGAACAGCCAATTGCTGAGCTGCTTCCTCGTGAAGGTCTTCGAGGGGGAGGTGATCGCCACGGAGCCCATGACGCGCGACCAGTTCCTGCTGCAGGTCCGCGGGCTGGTGCAGAGCAAGGCCAACCCGAACGCCGCGGACCTGTTCGCAGAGCATGGGGTGGACGCCTGCAAGGTGCAACAGGCGGAGGACGGTCGTCGGATCGTGCCGTATTGCGAGGTCTTGGACGATCTGTGGAAGCTGCGCTTCTGGGAGTATCCGCTGCACATGCAGGACGGCCAGCGCGTGGGCAAGGGTTGGGCCGAGGAACCCTTGAATCCCTCGCCACGACAGATGTTGTTGTTGAGCCATTACGGCCTGCGCCACCCCACGGACCTGTGCCACGGTGAAGCGATGTTCCGGCTCCTGCGTGATGTGTCGGACCCGGACTGGGTGGACAACTACCGGAAAGGGCTCTGATCGACGATGCGACCGGAAGAGGAGGACCTGATCGCCGCTCTCCGGTCCGGTGACCGGAGCGCCCTGGCCCGCGCGATCACGTTGGTGGAGAGCCGGAGGCCGGAGGACCGGGCGCGGCTGTCGGCCGTACTGGCCGCGCTCACCGACCCGATCGCCAGCCTCCGGATCGGCATCACCGGCATCCCCGGGGCGGGAAAGAGCACCCTGATCGACGCGTTGGGCTCGGCCCTGCTGGACAGGGGCCACAGGGTGGCGGTTCTCGCGGTGGATCCAAGCAGCCAGCGGAGCGGCGGCAGCATCCTCGCCGATAAAACGCGCATGCACCGGTTGAGCACCGACCCCCGGGCCTTCGTGCGGCCCACGGCCACGGGCGGCACCCTGGGAGGCATCGCCCTGCGCACGCGCGAGACGATGCTGCTGTGCGAAGCGGCCGGCTACGACCGCGTGCTGGTGGAGACCGTCGGCGCCGGTCAGAACGAATCGGATGTGGACCGGGTGACCGACCTGACCGTGCTGCTGCTGATCGCCGGTGCCGGTGACGAGCTCCAAGGCATCAAACGAGGCATCATGGAATCCGCCGACGTGGTGGTGGTGACCAAGACGGACATGGCCCCGCCCGCCATGGTCGGCGCCGCCGTGAACGACCTGGTCCATGCCCTGCAGCTGATGCCCTTGCGGGATGGTCGCCGATCACCGGTGCTCCGATGCTCGGCCATCACCGGGGAGGGGGTCGATGAACTGGCGAGCCTGCTGGAGGACCTCGGCGCCCAGTGCAGGTCCACCGGATCGCTGATGCGGCGAAGGAACGATCAGGCCGTACACTGGTTGCACGCCGGCCTGGGCCAGGCGTTGCTGGAACACGCCCTCCGGGATGAACGTCTGGCCGCTGCGCTACCGGGTCTGGAGGCCCGGGTCTCCACCGGGGCGATCGATCCGGCGGTGGCCGTGGACCAGCTGATGAACCTGTTCAGAACAGGCGACGCACCTCCTCCTTGAGCATCAGGACCGCCTCCTGGGACGGCAAATGGCTCAGCCGCGATGCGGTCTCGAACACCCGCTGGCTGAGCTCGGTGCCCGGCGACTGCTCGCCGCACTGCTCGAACGCGATGTTGATGATGCGGATCGTCTCCTCCTTGGCCTGCTTCACCCGCGTCCATGCCTTGTCCGACACGTAGACCTGCTGGGTGACGTTGTGCTCGTACTCCTCGCGGATGGTGGCCGTAAGCTCCGCGTGCAGCATCCGCGCCGTCATGTTGCTCTTGTGCACCCGCAGCACCAGCCCACCGGGGGAGATCCGCTCCAGGAAGAGCACCAGCCGCTCGTAGGCCTGAAGGCGCAGCGGAAGGGTATGCCTGCGGTCCTCCTTGCGCAGCTCGGCCGTTCGCTCTCCCTGCCGGGCCTGCATGAACTGACGGATCAGGTAGAACGCCGTGAGGAACACCACCACGGAGGGCAGCACGGCGAGGAGCAACAGGGTGAAGGGTTCCATGCGTGGACAAAGATGTTGACGAATATCGGCACGGGAGGGGCCCGGCCGGGGCGCACCCCCGACGGCTTGCCTAGTTTTGCCGCTTCTGTCCAAGCAGGCCCCGCGTCCATGCGTCCTTCCGCGCTCGTCCGTTCCATCCAAGAACCCGCCACCCTGATGATGGCCCGTCGTTGCCGCGAACTTCGGGCGCAGGGACGGGACATCATCGACCTCAGCCTCGGGGAACCCGATCACGACCCACCCGCGTTCGCGCTGGAGGCCGCCCATCGGGCGATCGACGGTCCCTGGCACAAGTATCCCCCGGTGAACGGCTTCGCCGATGTGCGCCAGGCCATCGCCGACAAGTTGCGCAGGGACAACGGCCTGGACTACCACCCGGACCAGGTGGTGGTGAGCACCGGTGCCAAACAGGCCATCATGAACGCGGTCCTCAGCCTCGTGGGCCCGGGCGACGAGGTGGTCATCCCCGCCCCCTACTGGGTGACCTATCGCGAACAGGTGCGCATGGCCGGCGCCACCCCGGTGATCGTGCCGTCCTCCTTGGAGGAGGAATTCAAGCCGCCCATCGCCCGGATCGCAGCGGCCATCACCCCGCGTACACGCCTCCTGATGTTCAGTTCGCCGTGCAACCCCTCCGGCTCGGTGTTCACTTCCGCTGAGCTGCAGGAGCTCGCCCGCGTGGTGGCGGACCATCCCGACCTGTTGGTCATCAGTGATGAGATCTACGAGCACATCGTGTTCGACGGTCACCACACCTCCTTCGCCACCTATCCGGGCATGATGGACCGGACGGTCACCGTGAACGGCCTGTCGAAGGCGTTCGCCCTCACCGGCTGGCGCGTGGGGTACATCGCGGCGCCGGCCTGGATCGCCAAGGCCTGCAACACCGTGCAGGGGCAGTTCACCAGCGGGGCCAACAGCATCGCACAACGAGTGACCCTGGCCTGCATGCAGGCCGACCCGGCCCTGCTGGCCCCGATGCGGTCCGACTTCCTGCGACGCCGCGACCTGGTGGTCCTCGGTCTGGCCGGGGTTCCCGGGTTGCGCTGCAACCGACCCATGGGCGCGTTCTATGTCCTGCCCAACGTCTCCGCGTGGCTGGGTCGCACCCTTGAAGGCCGCACGATCACCACCACGGAGGACCTCTGCATGGCCCTGCTCGATGAGGCCGGGGTGGCGGTGGTGGACGGCGATGCCTTCGGCGCCCCCGGCACGATCCGCATCAGTTACGCCACCGCGGACGCCAAGTTGACCGAGGCCATCCAGCGTCTGCGCTCCTTCGGGGAACGCCTGCAGGCATGATGAACGTCCACGACAGGTTCCGTGCGTTCGCGCAGACCGAGGCCCTCGTCCTGGGCGATGTGATGCTCGACGCCTATCTCTGGGGTCGCGTGGACCGGATCAGCCCCGAGGCCCCCGTTCCAGTGGTGCATGTGCAGGAACGCAGCGCACGTCTGGGCGGTGCGGCCAACGTGGCCCTGAACCTCCGCGCCCTCGGCGCCAGGCCCACGGTGATGACCATGGTGGGCCAGGACGAGCACGCCGCACGCTTGGACCAGTTGTTCGGCGACCTCGGCCTGCCGACCGAAGGCCTGCTGCGCAGCGCCCACCGCCGGACCACCGTGAAGACCCGCGTGATCAGTGGCCATCAGCACATCGTGCGGGTGGACGAGGAGGACGACCATGCGCTGGGCGAGCGGGACAGCGAGCGCTTGCTCGAAGCCGTAAAGGCCCGCGTGAGGTCCGCCCGCCCCGGGGTGATCGTGTTCGAGGACTACGACAAGGGTGTGCTCAGCCCGCCGTTCATCCGCGAGGTGGTCCGGCTGGCACGCGCCGAAGGCATCCCCACGGCCGTGGATCCCAAGAAGCGCAACTTCATGGCCTACCAGGACGTGGACCTCTTCAAGCCCAACCTGAAGGAAATGCGGGAGGGCCTGCGGATGGACGTGCATGCGAACGATGAGGCCCAGCTGCGCCGGGCGGTGAAGGCCCTGGAGAGCGCCCTGGGCAATCGGCTGACCCTTTTGACACTGAGCGAGCATGGCGTGCTTGTGCATGCAGGCACGGAGGACCACCTGATCCCCGCCCACGTGCGCACCATCGCCGATGTGAGCGGCGCCGGCGACACGGTGATCGCGGTGGCGGCGCTCTTGCTGGCCCAACAGGCACCGGCACGCACCCTTGCCGCCTGGGCCAACCTCGCCGGCGGATTGGTCTGCGAGCAGGTGGGCGTGGTCCCGATCGACCGCGACCTGCTGCTGGCGGAGTGCCTCACGCTGCCGGGATCCGACCGCGCGTGATGAGCGTGAAGCCCTACTCGAAGGAAGGCTCGAAACGCGAGCAGGTCGAACACATGTTCGACGCCATCGCGCCGCGATACGACCTGCTGAACCGCTTGTTCAGCCTTGGCGTGGACCGGGCCTGGCGCCGACGCGTGCTGCGGATGCTGCGCGAGGAGCCGGTGGAGCGCCTGCTCGATCTGGCCACAGGAACGGCGGACCTGGCCCTGCTCTGCGCACGGCATGCCCGCTCCGTGGTGGGTGCGGACATCAGCGAGGGCATGCTGTCCCATGGTCGCACCAAGGTGGCCCGGGCCGGGCTTGCCGACCGGGTGGAGCTGGTGCGCGCCGCCTCTGAGTCGCTTCCCTTCCCGAACGGCCGGTTCGATGCGGTGACCGTGGCCTTCGGTGTGCGCAACTTCGACGACCTGGACCGAGGCCTCCGGGAGATGCATCGGGTGCTCCGGCCGGGCGGACGGGTGTTCGTTCTTGAGTTCTCCAAGGCCCGGGGCCTGATGGGGGCCCTGTTCCGCCTCTACTTCCACCGGGTGATGCCCGTCGTGGGCCGCTGGGTGAGCGGTGACGCCAGCGCCTACACCTACCTGCCGAGGTCCGTGGACGCCTTTCCCGAGGGGCCGGCGTTCGAGCAACGCCTTCGTACCGCAGGGTTCGACAGCATCACCTCCAAGCGTCTGTCCGGGGGCATCGCCACGCTCTATGCCGCACGGGCCTGAACGCCGCACGCACCGATCGCTGTCTACCTTCGTTGCGCATCCATGAAGCGCCTCCTTCCGCTGCTGCTGCCACTGTGCTGGCTCATCCCGGGTGATGCCCTGCCGCAGATGACCGGACCGGTGAAGGGGATCAAGACCGAGCACCTGCCGAACTTCGACCTGCGGCGGTTCCACTTCGGCTTCCTGCTGGCCTACAACACGTCCGACTTCTTCATGAAGCTCGACCCGCAGGCCTACTCGAGGGACAGTGTGATGGCGATCGATCACCTGCGCAAACCGGGCTTCAACCTCGGGATCATCGGTTCGCTGAACATGACCACGAACCTGAGCGTGCGCTTCATCCCCTCGCTCTCGTTCCAGGACCGCGTGCTGCGCTACCGCTTCCGGCGCAGCGACGGCACCGAGGTGGTGTACGAGAAGCCCGTCGAGAGCACCTATCTGGAGTTCCCCCTCCTCCTGAAATTCCGCAGCGACCGCATCAACAACTTCGCGGTGTACGTGGTGGCGGGCGGCAAGGCGGCGATCGACATGGCCAGCCAGAAGGACGTGAACAACGCCATCGACGAGGAGGTGGTGGTGAAGTTGAACCGGTTCGACTATGCCGCGGAGGTCGGCGGGGGCTTCGACTTCTTCCTGCCCTATTTCAAGTTCGGCATCGAGCTCAAGACCGGCATCGGCATCCCGAACCTGCTGATCGATGACGGCACACGCTTCAGCACGCCGCTGCAGAGCATCCGCACGAAGACGTACGTGCTGACCTTCACGTTCGAGGGATGACGGGCGATCCGCGAACGGTGGAGCTGGTGCTGTCGCCCGGCGAGGCCGCCGATCCGGTGCTGGTCCGGACCGCGGCGTTGGAGGCCGCCGGTCGACCGGCCCACGCCGACCTCACGCACCGGGTGCTCCGCCGATCGATCGACGCGCGCAGCCGTCCACCACGGATCCGTCTGCGTGTGGCCCTGGACCACCCCGCGGAGGTGGAGCGGACGCCCACCTTCGAGCTCCGCGATGTGCACAAGGGCCCGCCCGTCCATATCGTGGGCTGCGGTCCGGCAGGGCTCTTCTGCGCCCTGCGCGCCATCGAACTGGGCCTCCGCCCGGTGCTGCTGGAACGGGGCAAGGATGTCCGCGCACGCCGGCGCGACCTCGCGGCGATCAACCGGTCCCATGTGGTGGATCCGGACAGCAACTACTGCTTCGGGGAGGGTGGCGCCGGCACCTACAGCGATGGAAAGCTCTACACACGCTCGACCAAACGCGGTGATGTGCGTGGCATCCTCGACAGGCTGGTGGCCTTCGGTGCATCACCGGACATCCTCGTGGACGCTCATCCGCATGTGGGGACCAACAAGCTGCCCGGCATCATCACCGCCATGCGCGAGGCCATCCTGGCCGCCGGAGGTGAAGTGCACTTCGGCCGGCGCGTCACCGACCTGATCGTGGAGCACGGGCGGCTGCGGGGCCTTCGCACGCTCGATGGCCCCGAGATGCCCGCGGACCATGTGGTGCTGGCCACCGGGCACAGCGCACGGGACATCTTCCGCATGCTGCACGCGAAGGGGATCCGCATCGAGCGCAAGGACTTCGCCCTTGGTGTGCGGGTGGAGCATCCGCAGGCGGTGATCGATTCGATGCAGTACCACTGCGCCACCCGCGACCCCCTGCTGCCTCCGGCGAGCTACAGCCTGGTGGAGCAGGTGGACGGCCACGGGGTGTACAGCTTCTGCATGTGCCCGGGCGGCATCATCGCCCCCTGCGCGACCGCGCCGGACGAAGTGGTGACCAACGGCTGGAGCCCGAGCAAACGGAACAATCCGTTCGCGAATTCGGGCCTGGTGGTGGACACGCGGAGCCTGCATCTGGCCCCCGATGCCCTGGCCGGGATGGAGGCCCAACGAGCCGTGGAGCACCTGGCCTGGCGGATGGGCGGAGGCACCCAGCGCGCACCCGCGCAGCGCATGGAGGACCTCATCGCCGGACGGGTGAGCAGCGATCTGCCCGCCTGCAGCTACCCTCCCGGCATCGTCAGTGCGCCGTTGAACGAACTGCTGCCCCCGCCGGTGTTCCAGCGCCTGCGAACGGCCCTGGTGCGCGTGGGGAAGCGCATGCGGGGTTACCGCACGAACGAGGCCGTGCTCGTGGCCGTGGAGAGCCGAACGAGCAGCCCCGTGCGCATCCCGCGCGATCCGGACACATTGGAGCACCCTGAGGTCGAAGGGCTCTATCCCTGCGGGGAAGGAGCCGGTTACGCGGGTGGGATCGTGAGCGCCGCCATGGACGGCATGCGGGTGGCGGAGCGGATCGCCGTTCGCACGGGCCGGTCCATCGATCAGGATTGAAGGCGGCGCTCGAACTCCATGCACAGGGCCATGGCGGCCATCGCCACATTGAGCGACTCCGCGCCTCCTCCCCCCGGCACGCGCAACACCTGATCGGCCTGCCCCCTCGCCGCATCGGAGAGCCCGTGGGACTCACTGCCGAGCATCAGCACCGCCGGGCGCTGCAGCTCCGCCTCGAACACCGGTGCACCCGCCATGTCGGCCGCGTATACCCGCGCCCCCTCACCACGTGCCCGGGCCAGCCTGACCGGCAGGGCCACGGTGAACACCTCTACGCGGAACACCGAACCCATGCTGGCCTGCACGGTCTTCGGATTGAACGCATCCACCGAGCCCTCGGCGCACCAGATGCGGCGGACCCCGAACCAGTCGGCCAACCGGATGATGGTGCCGAGGTTCCCCGGATCGGCCACGCCGTCGAGGGCCAATACCAGCTCGGCAGCATCCAGCGGCCCATCGTCGCCTGGCGGGGGCAGGTCCACGACGGCGATCAGCTCATTGCCCTGCTCGAAGGTACCGAGTCGCTCCAGCCGGTGCGGGGGAGCGATGCGCAACAGGCCTCCCGGCACCTCCACCGTGCGGGCCGCCGCCTCCGTGGCCACAACGAAGCGCACCGTCCACCCTGACCGCAAGGCCTCATCCACCAACTTGCGTCCCTGGGCGAGGAACGCACCTGCGGTCCTGCGATGCCGGCGATCCAGCAACGCACGTGTCAACTTGAACTCCGCCTCGGTCAACCTGTCGGATATCTTTGGCCTTCGCCAAAACTAGGGACCAGCAACACCTCCGTGCATCCGCGGACCACGCATATCGTGCTGCCGGTGGTCCTTTTGTTGGCCCTTTCCGCGTGCGACCCAGCACGGCGTGTACCTGCGGACCGGCACCTGCTCGTGAGCTCGAAGGTGGTGGTGAAGGACAAGCGGGTGGAGAAGGACGAGCTGCGGTCGCTCATGAAGCAGCGGCCCAACAAGCGCATCCTGGGCCTGCGGTTCTACCTGGCGATGTACAACCTGCCCTCGCCCGCTCGGATGGCCCGTCGCAAGGTCGCACGAGCAGAACGCACCGCAGAGGTCAACGCCAGGCGTGCACTGCGGGGCAAGCCGCCCAAGGACCCGGGCCGCACTTTCGGTGAATGGCTGCGCGAAGCGGTCGGCGAGCCTCCTGTCGTGCTGGACAGCACCCTGACATCCCGCACCATGGCCCAGATGCGGATGTACCTGTTGCGCGAGGGCTTCTTCAAGGGCGATGTCAGCGATTCCGTGACCTATCAAGGGCGCAGGGCCCGGCTGCGCTACCACGTGATCCCCGGTGAGCCGCACCGCCTTCGCACCATCCGCTTCACCGTGGACGACCCCAGCATCGAGGATTACCTGACCAAGACCTGGGACGGCTCGCGGCTGCGGAGCGGTGCGCGGTTCGATGCGGACGACCTGGAGGCCGAGCGGGATCGGATAACGAACGTGCTCCGGGAACTGGGCTACATCTACTTCCACCGCGACCTCGTGACGTACGATGCCGATACGGCCGCGGGTGACCACCAGGTGGATGTCCTGCTCCGGTTGAGCCGGCCGATGGCCGGAAAGGCCGCTGGCCTCCGCGGCTCCCGGGAGGGCACCATCCATTACCTGGGCGACGTGACCATTGACGCCACCGGCTCACTTGCCGGCCGATCGACCCTGCCGGTGGACAGCGTGAAACGCGACGGATACACCTTTCTCTTCCAAGGACGCAAACCACGCTACCGTCCGCAGGCGCTGCTGAGCACGGTCTACTTCCACCCGGGCGACCGCTACCAGGCCAGCATGGCGGACAGGACCTTCCGGCGGCTGACCAACCTGCGGGTCTTCGACCGGGTGGACCTGCTGTACGATACGGTGGGCACGGGGGCACGGGACGTGGTGAACTGCACGATGCGGCTGACCCCGGCCAAGCAGCAGGGCTTCACGGTGGAGGGCTTCGGCACCAACCGGGGTGGTTTCCTCGGCACTTCCGTCAGCCTGTCCTACCGCCACCGCAACGTGTTCCGCAACATGGGGTCCCTTCAAGCTCAGGTGACCCTCGGTCTGGAAGCCCAGCAGAGCATCACCGGCCAGGAGACCGGCACGGGCGAGACCAGCACGGCCGTGGGTCGCGATGTGCTGTTCAATACCGTGGAGTTCGGTCCCGAGCTCACCCTGCGCTTCCCGCGCCCCTTCGTGCCGGCCCGCTGGTTCGCCAAGTCCGCCGCGCCGCGCACCACATGGACCGCGCTGTACAACTATCAGCGCCGACCGGACTACAACCGCACCCTGGCGCGAACGAGCCTTGGGCTCGAATGGACCGAGAGCCCGCGGGCCACGGTGGGCATCTTCCCGGTGGACCTCAACATCATCCGCATCCCCTTCCTCACCGACGCCTTCCGCAACTACCTGCAACAGGCCAACGACCCGGTGCTCACCGACAGCTACACGGACCACCTGATCATCGGGGCCCGGGCGTTCTACACCCTGAACACGCAGGGCACGGCCAAGGGCCGCGATGTGGTCTTCCTGCGCGCCAGCCTGGAGACCAGCGGCAACCTGCTGAGCGGAGCGGCCGGCCTGCTCGGCTGGGAGCGCACCACGGACACCAGCGGCAACAGCTTCCACACCATCGACGGGGTGCGCTTCGCGCAGTTCGTGAAGTTGGACGCGGACCTTCGCTACTATCGCCGCCTGCACGAGAAGAGCCAGCTGGTGTTCAGGGCCGCCGCCGGTGTGGGCGTACCCTTCGGCAACCTCGGGGTGCTTCCGTTCGAATCGAGCTTCTTCGTGGGCGGCGCGAACGGCCTGCGGGCCTGGCGGGCGCGCTCGGTGGGCCCGGGATCCTACTCCGCACCACTGGTCGCCTACGACCGCATCGGCGAGGTGCGGATCGAGGCCAATGCCGAGTACCGGTTCAAGCTGGTGGGCTTCTTCGAGATGGGCCTCTTCGTCGACGCCGGTAACATCTGGTACCTGAAGGAAGACCCCCAGCGCCCGGGCAGCGGGATCGACAGCGACCTGCTGAGCGACCTGGCGATCGGTGTGGGGGCCGGCCTGCGGCTGAACTTCGACTTCTTCCTGGTGCGCTTCGACCTGGGATTCCAGACCAAGGACCCCGCGCTTCCCTCGGGCGAACGGTGGATCTTCGAACGCACCCGCGAACAGCGGGCCCTCAGCGACCTGGCCAACCTGAACCTCGGGATCGGGTATCCGTTCTGACCGAACAGGCCCGGTTCGACACCCCTGAGCGCTTTCCGTAGTTTTGACGCCCATCCGCACGCACCGCATGCCCACCGCCACCAAGACCGCCCGTATCGAAGAACTCCTCGGCCAGGACGCCGACCGCCTGCTCGGACACCGCTGCACCACGATCGGCAAGGACCAGCTGAACCTGCCCGGTCCCGATTTCGTGGACCGCTGTTTCGTGGGCAGCAACCGGAGCCCCCAAGTGCTGCGCAGCCTGCAGGCCCTGTATGGCTCGGGGCGCCTGGCCAACACCGGGTACATGAGCATCCTGCCCGTGGACCAGGGCATCGAGCACAGCGCCGCCGCCAGCTTCGCCCCGAACCCCATCTACTTCGACGGGGAGAACATCGTGAAGCTCGCGATCGAGGGCGGCTGCAACGCGGTGGCCAGCACCTACGGGGTGCTCGGGAGCGTGGCCCGCACATACGCCCACCGCATCCCCTTCATCGTGAAGATCAACCACAACGAGCTGATGACCCTGCCGAACAAGTTCGACCAGGTGCTCTTCGGCACCGTGGAGAGCGCGTGGGACATGGGCGCCGTGGCCGTGGGTGCCACCATCTACTTCGGCAGCGATGAAAGCACGCGGCAGCTCACCGAGATCGCCGAGGCCTTCCAGCTCGCCCATGAACTGGGCATGGCCACCATCCTGTGGTGCTACCTGCGGAACCCCGGCTTCAAGAAGGACGGCGTCGATTACCACACCGCCGCCGACCTCACCGCGCAGGCCAACCACCTCGGTGTCACCATCCAGGCGGACATCATCAAGCAGAAGCTGCCCGAGGTGAACGGCGGCTACAACGCGCTGAGCGGTTACGGCAGGACCCACAAGAAGGTGTACAGCGACCTGACCACGGACCATCCGATCGACCTGTGCCGCTACCAGGTGGCCAACTGTTACATGGGCCGCATCGGCCTGATCAACAGCGGTGGTGCGAGCAGCGGCGAGAGCGACCTGGCCGAGGCCGTGCGGACCGCTGTGATCAACAAACGCGCCGGGGGCCAGGGTCTCATCAGCGGCCGAAAGGCCTTCCAACGCCCCATGGGCGAAGGCGTCCAGTTGCTCAACACGATCCAGGACGTGTACCTCGACAAGAAGGTCACAATAGCCTAGGAGAAACCTGGAACAGGAGAGCTGGATCGGGATCCGGCCTCCAGTTTCAGCTTACCACGTTCACCTTTGCGCTCATGGGCTGGTTCACACGCACCAAGGAAGGCATCACCACCTCCACCGAGGAGAAGAAGGAGACACCCGAAGGGCTCTGGTACAAGTGCCCGGAGTGCGACGAGATCATGACCTCGGAGGATCATGAGAACAACCTCTGGGTCTGTGGCAAGTGCGAGCATCACGAGAAGATCGGCAGTGAGGAGTACTTCGCCATCCTCTTCGACGACCAGAAGTACACCGAACTGCATCCCGACCTGGTGGCCGGCGACCCCCTGAAGTTCGAGGACACCAAGCGGTACTCCGACCGCCTTCAGAAGACCCGCCAGGAGACCGGCCTGAACGATGCGCTGCGGGCGGCGGAGGGCAAGCTGGACAAGCGCATGGTCGTGATCGCGTGCATGGATTTCCGCTTCATCGGCGGAAGCATGGGCAGCGTCGTGGGTGAGAAGATCGCCCTGGCGGCCGACCAGGCCATGAAGCGCCAGTGTCCGCTCATCATCATCAGCAAGAGCGGCGGTGCCCGGATGATGGAGGCCGGCTTCAGCCTGATGCAGATGGCCAAGACCAGCGCCAAGCTCACCCAGCTGGCGGCCAGGCGGCTGCCCTACATCAGCCTGCTCACCGACCCCACCACGGGCGGGGTGACGGCCAGCTTCGCCATGCTCGGCGACCTGAACATCGCCGAGCCGAAAGCGCTGATCGGTTTCGCCGGTCCCCGCGTGGTAAAGGAGACGATCGGTACGGATCTGCCCAAGGGGTTCCAGACCAGCGAGTTCGTGCTGGAGCACGGCTTCCTGGACAAGATCGTACCACGTAAGGACCTGAAGGCCAGGATCTCGCAGTTCATCACCTTCTTTCAGGCCTGAGGGGCATCCCGGGACCCGAAAACCTCTATCTTTGCCGCCTCAACACGGAAGGATGCCGTGTTGGACCAATGCGGACGACCATGTACCTGACGAAAGAGGCCAAGCGTGAGATCTTCAAGAAGCACGGTGGCACCGAGATGAACACCGGAGCGGCCGAGAGCCAGATCGCGCTCTTCACCAAGCGAATCGACCACCTGACCGGGCACCTCAAGGCGAACAAAAAGGATCACGCCACCGAGATGGCCCTCATGGGACTCGTGGGCAAGCGCAAGCAGCTCCTGGGCTATTTGCAGGAGCAGCATTTGGAGCGCTATCGCGCCATCATCCAGGAACTTGGGCTGCGCAAGTGACCCCTGTGCGACCGCCGGGCATACGGCGGCGCCTGGACATCAATACTGAACCAAGGGCGATCGTGAGGCACGGTCGCCCTTTTTCATAACCCCCGCGGGGACACCCTCGGGCACGACAGGCCAACAGAGCGAACATCAACCAAAGCAACGGCGCGAAAGGCGCGTCAATACGAACATGAGACCACAAGGCATTTCCAAGACCATCGACCTGGGTGACGGTCGGCCCATCACCATCGAGACCGGCGTGCTCGCCAAGCAGGCGGACGGTTCGGTGACCGTGCGCATGGGCGACACGATCCTCCTGGCCACCGTCGTGGCCACCAAGGAGGCCCGGGAAGGCATCGACTTCCTGCCCCTTCAGGTGGAGTACCGTGAGAAATTCAGCGCCGCCGGCCGTTTCCCCGGGGGCTTCTTCAAGCGCGAGAACCGCCCCAGCGACCACGAGATCCTCGTGAGCCGCCTGGTGGACCGCGCGCTGCGCCCCTTGTTCCCCGATGACTTCCACGGAGACACGCAGGTGCAGATCATGCTGATGAGCCATGACAAGAAGAACCACAGCGACAGCCTGGCCTGCCTGGCCGGCGCCGCCGCCCTGGCCGTGAGCGACATCCCCTTCGATGGACCGGTGAGCGAAGTGCGCGTGGCCCGCATCAACGGCCGCTTCACGATCAACCCCGACATGGCGGAGGTGGCCAACGCCGACCTCGACCTGATCGTCGCCGGCAACGAGCGCGACATCATGATGGTGGAGGGCGAGATGAAGGAGGTGCAGGAGGTCGACATGATCGAGGCCATCAAGGTGGCCCACGAGGCCATCAAGGTGCACTGCCGTGTGCTGAACGAGCTGAGCGCCGCAGTGGCCAAGAGCCAGCCCAAGCGCACCTACAGCCACGAGAACAACGACGAGGCCGTCGGCCAGCTGATCCACGACTTCTGCTACCAGAAGTACTACGACCTGGCCATGAAGCCCAGCGCAAAGGAGGAGCGCTCGAACAACTTCGCCGCCGTGAAGGAGGCCTGCCTGGCCACCCTCACCGACGAACAGAAGGCGGACAAGGCCATGCTGGCCCGCTACTTCAAGAAGGTGCAGAAGAAGGCCGTCCGCAACGTGGTCCTGGACCATGGCGTGCGCCTCGACGGTCGCAAGACCACCGAGATCCGCCCCATCTGGTGCGAGATCGACCTGCTGCCCGGCACCCACGGCAGCGCCGTGTTCACGCGCGGTGAAACGCAGGCCATCAACACGGTGACCCTGGGCAGTTCGATGGACGAACAGACCGTTGACCTGGCCACGGAGAAAAGCAGCAAGTCCTTCATGCTGCACTACAACTTCCCCAGCTTCAGCACGGGCGAAGTGAAGCCGATCCGCGGCCCCGGCCGTCGCGAGGTGGGCCACGGCAACCTGGCGTTGCGCGCGCTTCAGCCCATGATCCCCACGGCGCCGGAGAACCCCTACACCATCCGCCTGAACTGCGACGTGCTCGAGAGCAACGGCTCCAGCTCCATGGCCACCGTGTGCAGCGGCACCCTGGCCCTGATGGACGCCGGGGTGAAGATCAAGGCCCCGGTGAGCGGCATCGCCATGGGCATGATCAGCGATGGCAAGCGCTACGCCATCCTCAGCGACATCCTCGGCGACGAGGACTTCCTGGGCGACATGGACTTCAAGATCTGCGGCACGGCCAAGGGCATCACCGCCACGCAGATGGACATGAAGGTGGACGGCCTGCCCTACGAGGTGCTGGCCCAGGCCCTGGAGCAGGCCCGTCAAGGCCGCCTGCACATCCTCGGCGAGATGCTGAAGACGATCGACAAGCCGCGTGAGGATTACAAGCCCCATGCGCCCCGCATCATCACCTTCGAGGTCCCCAAGGAGAGCATCGGACCCATCATCGGCCCTGGCGGACGCGTGATCCAGGAGATCCAGGCCGAGACCGGCGCGCACATCTCCATCGACGAGGTGGAAGGCGTGGGCATCGTGGAGATCATGAGCGAGAACAAGGCGAGCATCGACGCCGCCGTGGCCCGCGTGCGCGCCATCGCCTTCCCGCCCCAGGCCGAGATCGGCGTGAACTACCGCGGCAAGGTGAAGACCATCATGCCTTACGGCGCCTTCGTGGAGATCTTCCCCGGCACCGATGGCCTGCTCCACGTGAGCGAGCTGGACTGGAAGCGCATCGAGCGCGTGGAGGACGTGCTGAAGGAGGGCGAGATGATCGACTTCCAGGTGGTGGGCAAGGACCCACGCACGGGCAAGTTGAAGCTTAGCCGCCGCGTGCTGCTGCCCAAGCCGGAGGGCTGGGTGGACCGCGAGCCCGCCATGGAGGATGCAGGCCGCGAACGCCGCGACCGGGGCGACCGTCCCCGCCGCGACGACCGGCCGCGCCGCGACCATGGTGGTGCGCCTCCCGAACAGAACTGACCCGACCGCTTCCGACCGCAGGGCCGCCCGAAAAGGCGGCCCTGCGGCATTCGGGGCAGGTCGTGTCCACCGTAACCAGCGCGGCCAATGCACCGTTGAACAGCGTGCTCTTCGCCTAACACCCCCAGCGCACATATGGCACGCATGCGGCAATTGAAGATCACCAAGCAGGTGACGAACCGGGACACGCCGTCCCTGGACAAGTACCTGACGGAGATCGGGAAAGTGAAGTTGATCACGGCCGAAGAGGAGGTGGAGCTCGCCCGCCGCATCAAGGAAGGCGACAACGACGCCCTCGAGGCCCTCTGCAAGGCCAACCTGCGCTTCGTGGTGAGCGTGTCCAAGCAATATCAGGGTCAGGGCCTCAGCCTGCCCGACCTGATCAGCGAAGGCAACCTTGGCCTGATCAAGGCCGCCAAGCGCTTCGATGAGACGCGTGGCTTCAAGTTCATCAGCTACGCCGTGTGGTGGATCCGTCAGCAGATCCTGCAGAGCCTGGCCGAACAGGCCCGCATCGTGCGCCTGCCACTGAACAAGATCGGTTCGATCAACAAGATCAACAAGGCCTTCGCCAAGCTGGAGCAGGAGCACGAACGCCCACCCACCGCGCATGAACTGGCCGAGGTGCTGGAAATGACCCTCGAGGAGGTGAAGACCAGCCTGAACAACACCGGCAAGCACCTGAGCATGGACGCCCCGCTGCGCGAAGGCGAGGACAGTGGCACCATGCTGGACCTGATGAAGAACCAGGACCTGCCCGACCCGGAGGAGGCCCTGATGACCGACAGCCTGCGCCTGGAGATCGAACGAAGCCTGGACGCGCTCAGCAGCCGTGAGGCCGATGTGATCCGCCTCTACTTCGGGCTGAAGGGTAACCAGCCGCACACCCTGGAGGAGATCGGCCAGAAGTTCGACCTCACCCGCGAACGCGTGCGTCAGATCAAGGAAAAGGCCATCCGCCGGTTGAAGCACACGGGCCGCTCGCGAACCCTGCGCGCCTATCTGGGCTGACCCATCACCGGACTCCCCGAAGGCCGCCCCCACCACGGGGCGGCCTTTCCCGTTCACCATGCGGCCACGGTGCCTGAGCGCACCTACTTTCGCCCCAGATGCCGCACATCCTCGCCCCTTCCCTGCTCTCGGCCGACTTCACCGACCTGCGCGCCGCCGTCGCGCTGGTGGACCAAAGCCCCGCGCAATGGCTGCACCTCGATGTGATGGACGGCGTCTTCGTGCCCAACATCAGCTACGGCATCCCGGTCATCAAGGCCATCCGGCCGCTCAGCCGCAAGGTGTTCGACACCCACCTGATGATCGTGGACCCCGACCGATACATCACGGCGTTCAACGAGGCCGGTGCTGACGTGCTCACCGTGCACCTCGAGGCCTGCACCCACCTGCACCGCACGGTGCAGGCCATCAAGGCCCAGGGCATGAAGGCCGGGGTATCGATCAATCCCCACACTCCGGCATCGGCCTTGGAGGCCATCCTGCCCGACCTGGACCTGGTGCTTGTGATGAGCGTGAACCCGGGCTTCGGCGGGCAGCGCTTCATTGAAGGCACCTATCGCAAACTGGACGCGCTGCGCGAGCTGCGCCAGCGGACCGGATCCCACGCCTGGATCGAGGTGGATGGCGGTGTGGGCACGGACAACCAACGCAGGCTGGTGGAGCATGGCGCGGATGTGCTCGTGGCCGGCAACAGTGTGTTCGGCGCCGCCGACCCGCGCGCGGCCATCGTCGCCCTGCTTTCCTGAAGCGAGGCAGCGCCTGCCGTTCCGCACACGTCCACCCTTCGCTGGCGCGAGGCCTTCCCGGCATCGTACCTTGCCCTTGACGATGGAGCCCCTACACCACGGTCGATCGGTGTACGACACGGAGTTCGTGCACAACCGCATCGGCCTTGTGCAACGCAGGGCCATCTGGGCCTATCTGGAAGCCCTGCTGCGCAATCCCGGCATGCATGTGCTGGAACTGAACACGGGGGATGCCACGGACGCGGTGCATCTGGCCCGACAGGGCCATCGCGTGATCGCCACCGACCAGAGCCCCGAGCTGATCCGCAGGGCCCGGGAGCGCGTCCGTCAATACGGACTGGAGGACCGCATCCTGCTTGAACTTCTGCCGAAGGCCGGGTTGCACGGGCAGGTGTGGCCGATGCTGTTCGACCTGGTGCTGTCCGACATGGGCGGTCTGAACCAGTACGACGAGGACGACCTTGTGGCCGTGATCCATGCCGTGGCCGAACGGATCCGCCCCGGTGGGCGCTTCGTGGCGGTGATCCAGCCCGATCGATGCATCCGTGAGACCCTTCATCACCTCCTGCGTTTCCAGTGGCGGGAAGCCTTCCAGCGCGGGCAACAGCGTGCTGAGCTCGCAGGCCTGAGCGGCACGGGGGTGGTGCGCTGGAACCATGCACCGGCAACGGTGGAGCGGCTCACCGCGCCCTGGTTCCGGACGGTGAACATCCGACCGGTGGGGCTGTTCGTTCCCCCCACGCACCTGGTGCACCGGTACGGACACCGGCCCAGGGCGCTCGACCGCTTGTCCCGACTGGATGAACTGGTGGCCGGATGGCGGTGGACCGCGCGATATGCCGACCACTACCTGATCGACCTGGAACGCCGGCGTTGATCGTGGGCAACATTCGACGGTCCACCTGCCCCGTTCGGACCGGACGGGTCTAGTTTCGCGGCCTCAAACCACGCACCCGTCCCATGCGCTTCCTCCTGACGACCCTGTCCCTGCCCGTGATCCTCGGTTCCGCCACCGCCCAGGAGCACTGCATGGCCGAAGTGATCACCCGGAGGCAGCTCATCGCCAACGGCGGCACGGGTGACCTGCTCCCGGCCTTGCAGCAGGTACCGCGCGGCAGCGTACGCGGTGGCCTGCAGACCGTGCCGGTGGTGGTGCACGTGGTGTGGAACACCCCTGCGGAGAACGTGCCCGACGCCTCGATCACCCAGATGATCGATCAGATGAACCAGGACTACCAGCAATTGAACGCCGACCTGAACACTGTGCGGCCGGCCTTCACCGGTGTGATCGGCAACGGAGGCATGGAATTCTGCCTGGCCACGGTGGACCCGAACGGCAACCCGACCACGGGCATCACCCGGACACAGTCCTCGGAGACCTGGTTCGACCCGGACACCGAGACCGACGATATGAAGTCGCCGCCAAAGGGTATCAGCCCCTGGGACCCGGACCACTACCTGAACATCTGGGTGTGCGACATCACCAGCGGGGCCACGGGCGGCACGGTGACCGTGGGTTATGCGTACCTGCCGGTGGGCGGTGTGGTCGGGTCGGGCATCGACGGGCTGGTGATCGACTACGACTACGGGTTGGGCGCCGGCGAGCGCACGGCCACCCACGAGATCGGCCACTACTTCGGCCTGCTGCATCCCTTCGACAACGGCAACTGCACCGACTCGGACGGCTTCACCGACACCCCGACGACCAACAGCCCCACCTTCAGCTGCAGCAACACCAACCTGATGAAGTGCGGCGTGCTGACGCAGTACGAGAACTTCATGGACTACGCCTCCTGCTCTGTGATGTTCACCGACCAGCAGGCCGCGTCGATGCAGGGCGTGCTGAACGGTGCACGCGCTTCCCTGCTGAACAGCCCTGCTTGCGGCACGGTACCCTCCGGCCCCTGTGTCCCGACCAGCGGGCAGGGCACCGCGGACGGAGACTACATCGACGGCGTGCTGCTCGGCTCCATCAACAACACCGGCACGGGCGGCATCGGCGGCCCCAGCTATGTGGACTACACCGGTCAAAGCACATCCCTGCCGCGTGGGACCGCGCAAGTCCTTCAGATCACCGCCGGTTCTTATGTGGGCGACGCGTTCGCCGCCTGGATCGATCACGATCAGGACGAGCTGTTCGAGGCGGGCGAGAAGCTGGGGGAAGTGACGAACACCTCGGCCGGTCAGGTCCTCACCATCCCATTCACCGTGCCGGTAAGCGCCGCTTTGGGCCAGGCCCGCCTGCGGGTGCGGGGCGTGTACCTCAACACGGGAGAGCCCGACCCCTCGGACCCCTGTTTCAACTACAACTGGGGCGAGACGGAGGACTACACGGTGGTCATCACCACCCCGGGAGGCCCGTGCATCCCCACCTCGACGAACGGAACCGCCGATGGTGATTTCATCCAAAGCGTGCAGTTGGGCGCCATCCAGAACATCGGCACGGGTGGGACGAGCATGCCCACGTACACCGATTACACGGCCCTGAGCACCGATCTGGTGCGGGGCGACAGCTACACCCTGCAGGTCACCGGAGGCACCTATGTGCCGGACCAGGTCGCCGCATGGATCGACATGGACCAGGACGGTCAGTTCGAGGCGGGTGAGAAGCTGGGCGAGTTGACCAACAGCGCCCCGCTCGAGAACCTGTCCATCCCCTTCACCGTGCCCTTGAGCGCCTCCCTGGGTGGTGCCGTGATGCGCGTGCGCAGTGTGTACACCAACACCGGTGAGCCCGATCCGGTGGACCCCTGCTTCAACTATGCCTGGGGTGAAACGGAGGATTACACCGTGGACATCACGACCTCCACCGGGCTTCCTGCGACCGCGACCGCCGGGATGCAGGTGCTTGTCCGGGAAGGCCGGGCCGAACTGCACGGCGAGGCAGCGCCCGGACATGCCTACCGCGTGGTGGACGGTGTCGGCCGCTTTGTGGCCGAAGGCCGCATCCGGTCGGATCGCACGACCATCCTCGCCAGTGGTGCTCCTGCGGGCGCGTACCAAGTGCTCGTGACGGGAGACGGTCGGGATCCGGTCGTCCTGCGCTTCCTCCTGACCGGCGAGTAGACCGCGGTCGACCGTTCACCATCGCTCGTCGACCGGTTCGCCCCGTCCGGCGGATCTCCGTTCGCTGTCCGAAACCTTGGAGAATGGCGCCCGTACGCGTCTGCACACTCCTGTCCCATGCGCCTCCGTACGGCCACCACCCTCGCTCTGACCCTGACCGCCACGGTGACCATGGCCCAGCGCTCAGCGCTTGGCATCAAGGGCGGGATCGTGCTGGGAACCGCCCGGTCCGAACTGGTGCGGTACGGCCTGGTGCCCGGAGCCACGCTGGGGCCCTACGCGGCGTTCGGCGTGACCGACCGGATCGAACTGCAGCCTGAACTTCTCGTGAGCCTGCAAGGTGCCTCCTACGTGGTGGGCGAGAACGACGACCGCTGGGTGGACCGTCAGCTGTACGCGCACCTTCCTGTATCGGTAAAGTTCTTCGTAGGCAACACGTTCAACCTGCATATGGGCGGCCAGCTGGGCTGGTTGCTGCTGGCGCGCACGGAGACCGGTGATGAGGCCCGGACGACCACCGATCGCTTTGTGCCCCTCGATGCCGGCATCATCGCCGGCCTCGGGCTGGACCTGATCAGCGGCACGGACCTCACCTTGCGGTACTACGGAGGAGTGACACCGACGCTTGCCGATGACAGCACGGTCTATCCACGGAACAACACCCTCCAGTTCACGGTGGGTCACCGGTTCAAACCGTTCAAGAGGCGGTTCGCCCGTCGTCGCTGAGGCCGCGGCTATCTTTGGGCCGTGCATCAACGGCCGATCATCGCGTTGCTGGGCGGAGGCCAGCTCGGCCGGATGTTCATCGAGAACGCCCTTCGGTACGACGCCCGGGTGCATGTGCTCGACCCCGATCCGCAGTGCCCGTGCGCCGATATCGCCGAGCGCTTCGTCCGGGGCTCCTTCGCCGATCATGACACCGTGCTCCGTTTCGTGCACGACGCCGATGTGGTGGGCATCGAGATCGAGCATGTAAGCGTGTCCGCCTTGGACGCGGCGCGCGCCATGGGCAAACGCGTCATCCCCGATCCGGCCGTTCTGCGCACCATCCAGGACAAGGGTGCCCAGAAGCTGTTCTATCGGGACCACGGCATCCCCACGGCACCTTTCATGCTGGTGGACGGGCGCGCCGCGCTGCTCGCCGCGCCACCGATCCTGCCCGCCTTCCTGAAGGCGCGGACCGGTGGCTACGATGGTAAGGGGGTGATGGCCCTGCGCGGACCGGCGGACCTTCCGATCGCGTTCGAAGGACCGAGCGTGGTCGAACAACAGGTGGCCGTTGCGCTGGAGCTTGCCGTACTGGTGGTGCGCGACAAGGCGGGGAACACCGTGACGTACGAACCGGTCGAGATGGTGTTCGACCCGCGATACAACCTGGTGGACCACCTCCGCGCTCCGGCCCGGCTCGAGGTCGGGATCCTCGAACGCGCACGGCAACTCGCCGTTCGGGTGGCGGATGCGTTCAACGCACCCGGCCTTTATGCCGTCGAGCTCTTCCTCACCACGGACGGCGCCCTGCTCGTGAACGAGACCGCACCCCGCGCGCACAATTCAGGCCATCATACCATCGAAGCCTGCGCGAGCAGCCAGTTCGACCAGCTGCTGAGGCTCTACCTCGGCCTGCCCATCGGTGACGCCCGGCTGCGGGCCCATGCCGCCATGGTGAACCTGGTGGGTGAAGGTGGTCGTGGTGAGCCCGTGCTGGACGGCCTGTCCGATATCGTGCATGTGCCGGGCGCCTTCGTTCATCTGTACGGCAAGCGTGAAACACGCGATGGCCGGAAGATGGGTCATGTGACCCTGCTGGCCGATGACCACACCGGACTGGACCAAGGCATCGCCGTCACCCGCCTTCACGGGCGCGTGGTGCCGACCACACCGAACGCGACCACAACACCCACACGGACATGATCGGGATCATCATGGGCAGCCGCAGCGATCTGGAAGTGATGCGCGAGGCGGCGGACACGCTCAAGGAGTTCCAGGTGGAACATGAGCTCACGGTGGTGAGCGCGCACCGCACCCCGGAACGCATGTTCGAGTATGCCCGCACGGCGCGCGCCCGCGGGCTGAAGGCCATCATCGCCGGCGCCGGCGGCGCCGCCCATCTGCCGGGCATGGTGGCCAGCCTCACCAGCCTGCCGGTGATCGGCGTGCCCATCCGCAGCCGCAACAGCATCGACGGATGGGACAGCCTGCTGAGCATCGTGCAGATGCCGGCCGGAGTCCCCGTGGCCACCGTGGCCATCAACGGCGCACGCAATGCCGGGCTGCTGGCCGTGCAGATCCTTGGCGCTCATGACCCGGCGATCGCCGAAGCCCTTGAGCGCTTCAAGCACGAGCAACAGGCCAGGATCCACGATGGGATCGGCGTGCTGCGCCAGCAGTTCCCCAACCGCTTCGATCGATGATCCAGGCCATGGGCCGGCCCGGACCGATGCACGCCATCCGCATGGTGCCTGGAGAGGATCTCCGCACGGGCCTTCAGGGCTGGGCCGAACGGACGGGTGTCCGCGCCGGAGCGGTGATCGCCGCCGTGGGCAGCCTGGGGCCCTGCAGACTGCGCTTCGCCGGATGTTCCGACGCCACGGTCCTGGAACAGGCTCAGGAGCTGCTCACCCTCAGCGGGACCATCGGACCCGATGGCGCGCATCTGCATGCCAGCGTGTCCGGTCCGGACGGGACGATCCTGGGTGGCCATGTGCTCGTGGGCTGTGTGGTGCGCACCACGCTGGAGCTCGTCATCCTTGAGATCGAGGGTGTGGCCCTCCACCGACGTCCCGACCCGCGGACCGGTTTCGTCGAGCTCTTCCCCACCGGGCACTAAGCCTCACGCTCCGATCCGCACGATCGTGCGACCCGGAACGATCACGGCGTACACCTCGTCGAGGTCCGCGTTGCGCATGGCGATGCAGCCCAGGGTCCGATCGACACCCGTGGTGATGAGGACGTCCATGCCCGATGGAACGCCGTGGATGCCGATCTCGCCGCCGATGTCCGCATCGGCCGGGATCTCTCCGGAAGCACGCCGCCGCTCGAACCGCACACGGCTTTCGGCG
>JADLBK010000258.1 GCA_020847755.1 Flavobacteriales bacterium
CCCTTCGCCCGCTCGGCGGCGATCACGGCTTCCATGGCCAGGCGCTCCACACGGCTGCGCGCGGCTGCGTCGGCGGTCCAGCCCGTTTCGCCGTTGCGCTGCGCCAGCAGGCCGGCGGGGATCACCAGCGCACCGCCCAATACCACGGGGGTGGTGTTCACCACGTGGCGCATGTCCTGCAATTCCTGTTCGCGGGTGCGCAGGCGTGCGCGCATGTCCTCGATGGTCTTGCGCGTCTTGTCGATGTTGAGGCGTTGGTCCTGCCCGGCCTGTTGCTTACGGGTCCAGTCCTCATGCTTGTCCGTCCAATAGTTGATCTCGCGTATCAGGCGCTCGCGCACGGCAGCGCTGGTCTTGTCCACCCACTGTTCGCGGCGGTTGCGCACCTCGGCGAAATGCGCGGGCACCAACCGGCTACTGGCATAGCCCAGCGCCAGTTGCTCCAGGTCCTGGGTGATCCAGGGTGCTTGCAGCACATCGGCCACCAGCCGCTTGTCCGCCGGGCTGATGGGTTGCAGGTCCAGGTGGGGTGCCCAACCGGCCTGCTCGGCGCGGCCATCGGCATGGATCCGCACGAACTGCAGGCGGCGGCTCAGGGTGCGCTCACTATGGCGGCCCTCCTTCACTTGATGGTCCAACAGGAAGAGCAGGTGCGGTTCCAGGCCATCGTCCGTGGGGTCCACCAGCACAGCACCCTGTTTCAAGCGGCCTTGCAGGTCGTCCATGGTCTGGGCGATCAGCGTGCGCATGAGCGGGTGGCCGGGGTGCATCAATTCGGCCATTGGTGCGCCGGGGCGATCGGCCATGCGCACGAACTGCTTCTCGAAACAGACCCGTTCGTAGCGGTGTACCACCGGTTGGCGGTTGCGCACGTCGCGCTGCGCCAGGTGGCGGGCCCGCTCGCGCACCATGGCCGGCACGTTGGGGATCTCCCAACGGCCGTTCTCGCGTTGGCGCATCTCGCCACCGGCAAGCTTCAGGGCCTGCTCGAAGAAGGCGCGGATGAAGTAGGGCTGCAGCTTGCGCGCCTCGGCCTTCTCCATCTCCTCCTTCACGCTGAGCAGGTGCTGGTGGTCGAGCACCACCGCGTTCAATGCGTTGCGGGCGATGGCCTCGCGGATGTGGTCCTCGTCCAGCAGGCCTTCCACCCGTTGCTGCATTTCCACCCGGCGCGCGGGATCGTTGCCGTAGCGGATGGATTCGATGAGGAGTTCGCGCAGGCTGCGTTCATCGATCACGGTGCCGAGGATGTCGAACACACGGCCGCCCAACGCGCCGCGCTGATTCTCCAGTTTCTGGAAGAGCACGCGGAACACATCGCCCTCGCGGGTGCCGTCGGCGAGCATGTTGTAGAGGAAGCAGACCTGGTCCTGCCCGATGCGGTGGATGCGGCCAAAGCGCTGCTCCAAGCGGTTCGGGTTCCAGGGCAGGTCGTAGTTCACCATCAGGTTGGCGTTCTGCAGGTTCACCCCTTCGCCCGCAGCATCGGTGGCCACCAGCACGCGTACGCGCTTGTCCTGCCGGAAGAGCGCTTGAATGGTCCGGCGGTCCTCGCGGCGCACCCCACCGTGGATGGCCACAACCATATCCGCGCCACCCAGCACACCAGCGATACGTGCCACCAGGTAGTTCAGCGTGTCCTTGTGTTCGGTGAACACGATGAGCTTGCGCAATTCCCCGGTGGCGTCGCGCATTTCGGGCGTGTTCTGCAGCAGCTTGGAGAGCTCATCCCACTTGCGGTCCTGTCCGCTTTGCGCCACCAGCCGCGCACGCTCCACCAAGGCCGTGAGTGTGGCGATCTCCGCCTCCAACTCGCGCAGGGTGCTGCTGGCGGTGGTCTGGTCCACCACGCTTTCCTCGGTCTCCTCGTATTCCTCGGCCGTCAATTCGTCCTCGGCTTCGTACAGGTCGTCGGGCACATCACGCGGGATGAGCGTTTCGGCCAAATAGCCCGTGGTGCCGCGTGTGCGCTCCTCCTCCAGCCGTTCCTCCAGTTTGTGCTTCCTGCGTTTCAGCGATTGGTAGATGGCCTCGGGGCTGGATGCCAGGCGGCGTTGCAGCCCGGTGAGCGCGAAGCCCACGCGGCCGCGGCGCTGCCCATCGAGCCGGTCGGCCTTGTTCATTTCCTCCACTACGTACCGTGTCACTTCGCGGTAGAGTTCTTCTTCCGCTGGGGAAAGCGCGTAGCTGACGGTGACCGCCCGTCGTTCGGGGAACAAACGTGTGCCATCGAACTTCACGAGGTCCTCCTTCACCATGCGGCGCATCACATCGCTCACATCCACCTGCTGCGCCCCGTTGCGGAACTTGCCGTGGAAGCGGTCCGCATCCAGCAGCGAGAGGAAGAGTTGGAAGTCCTCCTCCTTTCCGTTGTGCGGTGTGGCCGTCATGAGCAACAGGTTCCGCGTGACCTCGCCCATGATCTGTCCCAAGCGGAAGCGCTTGGTGGCCTTCAACTCTTGCCCGTACCACGAGGCGGAAAGTTTGTGGGCTTCATCGAAGACCACCAGGTCCCAACTGGAGCGTTTGAGCTTCTCGAGCAGATCGTCATTGCGAGAGAGCTGGTCCAGGCGGGCGATCAGCATGTCGTTCTCGCTGAACGCATCGCCGGTCATGGACTGCTCGGCCATCTCCATGGAGAAGATGCGGAAGCTGAGGCCGAACTTCTCGCTCAATTCATCCTGCCACTGCTCCACCAAGCTGCCCGGCGCGATGATCAGGACGCGGCGCGCATCGGCCCGCATGATGAGCTCCTGGATGAAGAGCCCGGCCATGATGGTCTTGCCTGCGCCGGGATCATCGGCGAGCACATAGCGCAAGGGCTGCTTGGGCAGCATGGCCTCGTAGACCGCGGTGATCTGGTGCGGCAAGGGGTCCACATTGCTGGTGTGGACGGCCATCATGGGGTCGAACAGGTAGGCGAGGTCGATGCGATGCGCTTCCGCCGCCAACTTGAGATCCTCGCCCTTGGCATCGAAGGACCACGGCCGTCCCATGGATGCCAGCCGGATATTGGGTTCGTCCTCACGGCTCATGAGGCGGTCGCCGATGGTGTTATCGGCCCGGCGGAAGATGATGCTGCGCGCATCCGGACCGGCATACTCGGAAGCAACCACGCGCACGGGATGGTCGGGGGCGATGCCTTCCAGGAATAGGCCGGGTGTTATCTCTTCGAGTGTCATGCAGATGCTAAAGATCGGCAACTGATCTGATGTGTCGATCTCATGCTTGCTGCGTAGTCTCCGCGTGAGCGGGCGCAGCGGCAGCCCGGCGCCGGAAGGGCCTTGCAGCCACGAGCAGCGAGGAGGCGACCGGAGGAAGCCCCCGCAGCGCCGTGGGTGCAGGC
>JADLBK010000259.1 GCA_020847755.1 Flavobacteriales bacterium
ATGCTGAGCACGAAGGCGGTCTTTCCCATGCCGGGGCGTGCGGCCACGATGACCATGTCGCTGCGCTGCCAGCCGGCGGTGAGCTTGTCGAGCTTCACGAAGCCGGTGGGCACCCCGCTCACCCCGCCGGTGTTGTGCTTGGCGCTCTCGATCTGCGCGATGGCGTCCCGGATCAGGTCGCTCATCGGCTCGTAGTTGCGCTTCAGGTTGCCGCTGGTGATGCCGTAGAGGTCCTGCTCGGTCTTGTCCAGCAGATCGAACACGTCCGCGGTCTCGTCGAAGGCATCACGCATCGTCTCCGCCGAGATGCGGATCAGCTCGCGCAGGATGTGCTTCTGGCTGATGATGCGCGCGTGGTACTGCACGTTCGCGCTGCTGGCCACCTTGTTGGTGAGCTGGCTGATGTAGAAGGGCCCGCCCACCACGTCCAGCTCGCCGCGCTTGCGCAGCTCCTCGGTCACCGTCAGGATGTCGATGGGCTGGTCGCTGCGGAAGAGGCCCTGCACCGCGTCGAAGATGCGTTTGTGCGCCTCCACATAGAAGCTGTCCGGGCTCAGGATGTCGATGGCCTCGTTCACCGCGTTGCGCTCCAGCATCAGCGCGCCGAGCACGGCCTGCTCCAGTTCGGGCGCCTGCGGCGGCAGTTTGCCGGCCTCCAGGGCGGGATCGAGCAGGGACGGAGCGGTGCGGCGCCGGCGGTCGGCGCGGATCGGCGGGGTGTCGGCCATCAGAAAGCGGGCGGAAGCGGCGTGGAAGGGGGCCAAAAATAGCCGCATCGACGTCCCTCGCCGAGGAGATCATCAACAACTCATCCGCCGCGCACTAACATTGTGGATGTGGATGACGCGATCCGCCCTTCACCGCTCCATCGCCTCGCGCGTGGCGGCTGCTTGGCGATGCTCGCGCTATTGGTCCATGTCCTTCCGGGCTGCCGCAAGGACAAGGACAGCGAGGGGCCTTCGGTGACCATCCTCGTGCCGGGCGCGGGCGCACAGCTGCAGATCCCCGGGGAGTTCACCGTGCGGGCGGCCGTCAGCGACGACCGGCAGGTCACCTCGGTGCGCTTCACGGTGCTCGACCCCCAGGGCATCCCGGTGGTCGGCAGTGCATCCGTCGCCGTGGACGCCGCCTCGGCCGAAGTGGAGCGCACCCTGGCGCTGAACGATGAGGCCCTGCGCTCCGGGGCGTACACCATCATGGTCACCGCGAACGACGGAGCCAACGAAAGCCGCGCCTACCGCCCCCTTTCGGTGATCGAGGCGCCCTTGCGGCTGCGGGCGGTGTATGCGGTGAGCGCGATCGGGGGGCAGACGGCCGTGCTGCGCATCGACAGCACCGGTGCCGCAGCCCCCTTCACCACGCTCGATCAGGATGTGCGCCACGCCGTGCTCAGCACGCGCTCCCGCGCCCTGGTGATCGCCGGTGATGTCAGCGGCCCGGTCACCGCGCTGGACGCGGAGCTCGGCACCGTGCGCTGGCAGCTGCCCAACACCAACGCGTTCGGTTCCACCTTCTTCACCGGGCTCGACCGCATCGACGACGACCGCGTGCTCGTGGCCCGGGCGGACGGCCTGCTCAGCGCGCATGCGGCCTTCAGTGGCAGCGGGTTCTTCACCGCTTCGGCGTTGGACGGGCGCTATCCGCGGCGCCATGCCGTGGTCGGTGGGCTGCTGCTGAGCGAGCAACCCCTCATTGCCGGCAGCGGCGGTCGTTTGGTGCTGTACACCGCCTACACGGGCGAGCTGCTCGCCGAACGTCCGCTGGACCTGGTGCTCGCCGGCTTCGCCGCCCTGGACGACGACCGCGTGCTGCTGTTCGGGGAACGCAACGGCGATGGGGTGGTGCAGGAGCTCAACGTGGAGCTGGGCGGTGGATGGGAGCCGCAGTCCCTGAGCGGGCAGGCGATCCGTGGCGTGGCCTCCGCCCCCGGTCAGGTGCACTACCTGGCCACCAGCACCGGTCTGCTGCGCTACAGCTATTCGACCAACACGGTGCAGTCGCTCTCCGGGGGGCCCGCGGTTGAGGTCATCGCCCGCGACGCGGTGTCCGGAGCGCTGTACATCGCGACGGCCGGGCAGGTGCAGCGGGTGGACGCCGGCAGCGGCGCCGTCCTGCAAAGCTGGGCTGTGACCGGCCCGACCGTGGCTGTTCTCCCCTACTACAACCGGGAGCCCTGATCAGGCTTTGGCCTTGCTCTTGGAGGCCGGTCTGGCCTTCTCCACCACGCCCATGTCGCAGAACTTCTTGATGCGCCGCTCCACCAACTTGTCGGGGTCGGTCTTGGAGAGCTTGTCCAGCCATTTCACCACTTCGGCCTTCACCGTGCGGCAGGCCCCGTCGATGTCCGCATGGGCACCGCCCACGGGCTCGGGGATGATGCCATCGATCAGCTTGTTGGCCAGCATGTCCTGGGCGGTGAGCTTGAGGGCCTGGGCGGCCTGCGCCTTGTAGTCCCAGCTGCGCCAAAGGATGGAGCTGCACGATTCCGGGGAGATCACGCTGTACCAGGTGTTCTCGAGCATCAACACCTTGTCGCCGATGCCGATGCCGAGCGCGCCGCCTGAGGCGCCCTCCCCGATGACGATGCAGATCACCGGCACACGCAGTCGCATCATCTCGAACAGGTTGCGCGCGATGGCCTCGCCCTGCCCGCGTTCCTCGGCCTCCAGCCCCGGGTAGGCACCCGGGGTGTCGATGATGGTCACCACCGGCTTGTTGAACTTCTCGGCAAGCTTCATCAGGCGCAAGGCCTTCCGGTAGCCCTCCGGGTTGGCCATGCCGAAGTTGCGGTACTGGCGCATCTTGGTGTTGATGCCCTTCTGCTGGCCCACGAACATCACGGAGCGACCGTTCACCAGGCCGAAGCCGGCCACCATGGCCTTGTCGTCCTTCACGGTGCGGTCGCCGTGGAGCTCCACGAAGCTGCCATCGGTGATCACCTCGATGTACTTCAGGGTGTAGGGGCGATCGGGATGACGGCTCACCTGCACCCGCTCCCACGGGCTGAGGTTGGCATAGATCTCCCTCCGGGTGTCGGCGAGCTTCTTCTCCAGGTCGCGCAGCGTGGGCTGCACGTCCACCGCGCTCTGCGCGGCCACCTCCTTCAACTTCTCGATCTGCTCGATGATGTTCTGGATGGGCTTCTCGAACTCCAGGAAGGTCTGCATGCCGATGGCTTGAAGGGGCGAAAATAGGCGGAGCGCGCTGCGGAGGCACCTCGGGGCCGGCCATGTGTGGAAACCTGACCTTTGCGGCCATGCTGGTCTTCCCCTGCGCCAAGATCAACCTGGGCTTGAACGTCGTGCGGCGGCGGGCCGATGGCTACCACGACATCGAGAGCGTGTTGGTGCCCATCCCCCTGTGCGACGCGCTTGAGGCTGTCGTGGACCCGGCGCTCGAGGCGGGCCAGGTGGCGGTGACGCGCACCGGGCGGCCCGTGCCCGGCGATGCGGGGGACGACCTGGTGGCGCGCGCCTACCGCCTGGTGCATGCGCGGCACCCCCTGCCGGGCCTGCAGGTGCACCTACACAAGGCCATCCCCATCGGCGCCGGCCTGGGCGGCGGCTCCAGCGATGGCGCCCACATGCTGCTGTTGCTGGACCGCCTGTTCGGCCTGGGGCTTGGCCCGGCGGTGCTGCACGAACTGGCGGCGCAGCTCGGCAGCGACCCGCCCTTCTTCCTTCACCATGGGCCTTGCCTGGCCGAAGGTCGTGGCGAACGCCTCAGCCCCTTGCCGCTGTCGCTGAACGGCCTATGGCTCGTGCTCGTGGACCCGGGCATCCACGTCAGCACGGCCGAGGTCTATGCCCGCACCCGGCCCTCCGGCACATCGGTCGACCTGCGGTCCATCGTGGCCGGCCCGATCGACAGCTGGCAGGGCCGGCTCATCAACGGCATGGAGGAGGCCGTGTTCACCCTGCACCCCGCGATCGGCCGCATCAAACGCGCCTTGCGCGAGGCCGGAGCGCACTACGCCAGCATGAGCGGATCGGGTTCCTCGGTCTTCGGCCTGTTCACGGAGCGTCCGCGGTTCGCACCGCTCACCTTCGGCGCGCCCCATTGGACGCTGCCCCTAGGGGCGGGCCAGCAGCTGTAGCACCACCTCGCGGGCCTCGGCCGCATCGTGCGGCTTGGCGTGGATCCGCAGCTCCCCGTCGAGCACGAACAGCGTGGGCGTTCCCTGCACCGCATAGGCACGGGCCGCCGGATCGCCCCAACCCTGCAGGTGTGAGAAACAGGGGAAGGTGAGGCCCTTCGCCGTGCGCGTGGTCTCCACCAAGGCGGCATCATCGTCAAGGGCCACCCCGATCACCTGCAACCCGTCTCCGGACCGTTCGGTGTACATCCGGGCCAGCCCGGGCATCTGCTCGTGGCAATGGTCGCAGGTGCTCGAGTAGAAGAACAGGACCACGGCCCGGTGGCCGCGGGCCAGCTCGGAGAGGGGCCGGACGGTCCCTGTGGTGGGATCCTTCAGGGGTGCATCGGGTCCGATGCGGCCGACCGAGACCCGTTGGAACGCCTTGACCTTGTCCAGCGTGGCTGCGGAGAAGCGAAGGGCCTGCGCCTCGCGGTCCACGTAGCGGTCGATGAGGTGCTGCAGGGCGATGTCCGGGCCATAGGTGGCGAAGATCTCCACCAGGTGCTCGATCATGTACCGGCGGCATTCGGCACAGCCGCCAGTGAGCGCGATCAGGGTGTCGGCGGCGTTGACGAACTGCTCTTCGTTGAACGCGCGGATGTTGCGCAGGAAGACGAGCACCGCCTGCGGATGCACGGCGCAGCGCATCAGGCCGGGATCATCGAAGGCGAAAGCCCGGGCCACGTCCATGGGCGGTCGTCCTTGCATGCCCAACAAAGCACGATCGGCGCGGACCACCTTGGCGAAATAGCTCTCCGGATGCTCAGCGATGAGGCGATCGAGATGGGCGTCCTTGAGCGCGTCGGCCCGTTGGACGATGGAATCCAACTGGCGGCTCCGGGTCACTTCATCGGGACGTAGCCCGGTGCGCTCCAGGTCGGCGGCCTTGCGCATGGCCTGCGTTTCGCGGCTCACGGCCTTGTAGGCCCAGAGGCGTTCGTTCTCCGCGCTTTGGAGCACGGTGATGTGGGACTGGAGCGGCCGGCCGCTGAAGAGCAGGACGACCTCCTGCTCGCGGGGGTCGAGGATGATGTCCGCCCGGTCGGTGTCGTTGACCGCGAGCTGGTAGAAGCCCTGGCCGGGTATGGCGGCGGCCGGGAAGGCGAACTCTCCCTGGAGGCCGACGGGGCTGCGGAGCAGGAGCTGATGGGAGGCGCCGCGGGTGTCGAGCAGGAGCACCGAATCGGGCGCCTCGCCCACGAAGCGGCCGGAGAGGCGTTGCGCCGGAAGGAGGCCGGGAGCGGCGATGAGCAGGTTGAGGATCAGTGTGCGCACGTCGGGCAAGGATAAAAAAAGAACCCCGCCACTTGCGTGGCGGGGTTCAGATCGGCGACGACATACTCTCCCGGGCTTTTGGCCCAGTACCATCTGCGCTGGTGAGCTTAACTTCTCTGTTCGGAATGGG
>JADLBK010000260.1 GCA_020847755.1 Flavobacteriales bacterium
AAGAGGATCAGGGTGACGAAGATCACCGTGATCAGCAACGGCCGTTTGATGGCGACTTCTGTGATGCTCATTGTCTTCAGTTCATTTTCACCACAGCGGCACGGAGGCTACAGAGCGAAGTAGGGGTCGCATTCGCGGACCGATAGCTTGGGTGTATTACGCTGTGTGTTCCGTGGCTTTGTGGTGAAGCATTCATCATTTCCCCTCGTTCACGCGCACCTTGCTGCCATCCACCAGGTTCAGCTGGCCGCTCACCACCACGGTCTCGTCCGGCTGCAGGCCCTGGAGCACTTCCACCTGATCGCCGATCTCGCGGCCCAGCACCAGGTCGCGGTGGCTCACGCGGCTGTCAGCGCCATCGGTGCGCACCACATAGACATAGGGCTGCTTCATACCCTCGCCGAGCGCGGATTTCGGTATGACCAGCAGCGGTACGGCCTCCCGGTGCTCGAAGCGTGCGTTGATGAAGGTGCCGCTCTTCAGCGGATGGGCCTTGTCGTTCTGCACGGCCACCTCCACCAGGTAGTTGTGGCTGGCATCACCGCGCGGGCTCACGAAGGTGACCCGGCCCTGGAAGGTCTCGCCGGGGAATACCTCGGTGGTCACGGTCACGGCATCGCCTTCCTTCACGCGGTAGGCATCGCGTTCGCTCACGCGCACGTTCGCCTTCAGTTGGCTCACGTCCACCACTTCCACCACGGCGGTGTTGGCGGTCACATACTCGCCCACCTCCACGTTCTTCGCCACCACGATGCCGTTCACGGGGCTCACCACCTGGGCATCGCGCAGCTGCTGGCGGATCTGGTCCACCTTCACCTTCTGCGTCTCGTAGTTGAAGTGGACCTCGTCGTAGTTGGCCTCGGGTGCGGCCTTGCCGGCCACCAGCTCGCGGTAGCGTTCGTCGTCCTTGCGGAGTTTCTCCAGCGCCAGTTCGGCGGCCTGCAGCTCCAATTGCTTCTGGGCCACCTCGAGGCTGCCGAGCACCTGGCCCTTGCTCACGCGCGAGCCGAGGTCCACGGTGAGGCTGGCCAGTTTGCCCTGTGCCTGCACCATCACGCGGGCATGCTCGTCGGGTTCCAGGGTGCCGGGCACGCTGAAGCCGCCCTCCACCGGGGCGATGGCGGTGGTGATCACGTTCACCGGGAAGGCGAAGGCGCTGCGGTCCACGGGCTGCTTGGCCGCGTCGAGCTTCTTCTTGTTGGCGGCCAATCGCAGGCCGATGCCCAGGGCCAGCACCAGCAGTACCAGCGGAAAGATCCATTTGCGTTTCATCGTCGTCGCCTTGGCGTTGGGGTTCATAGGGTGTTCACGTAGTTGAGCAGGGTGCCCTTGGAGCGCTCCAGGTCGATCACGGCGATGGAGCGGTTGAGGAGGGAGGTGGTCCAGTTGTTGCGCGCCTCCTTCAACTGGTAGTCGGCGTTGAGCAGGTCGCTCAGCGAGGCGAGCCCCTGCTGGTACTGCAGGTTGGTGTTGGCGAACACCTGCTCGGCCAGTTGCAGGTTGTCGGCATCGCTTTGCAGCGTGGCATCAGTGGCCAGCAGGCGGGTGTTGGCGCTGCGGTGGTTCAGCTCGAAGCCCAGGTCGGCATCACGCTGCTGCTCGCGCACGTTCAGCAGGGCGATCTCGCTCTGGCGGATCTGGCTGGTGCGGCGCAGCCCGCTGAAGAGCGGAACGTTCAACCGCAGCCCGATGGCCGCATAGTCGAACCAGTTGTCGTAGCTCCCGGCCAGGTCGTTGCCCTGGGCCATGGCGCCGTAGCGGCCGTAGGCGCTGAGGGTGGGCAGGAAGGCGTTGCGCTTGCGCTTCAGGTCGATGCCATAGAGCAGTTCGGTCTGCGCGTTCAGCTGATGGCCGAGCACCTTGTCCAAGGTGAACGGCGTGTCCGTGGTGCTGGGCGCATCGGTGGAGGTGCGGGGCTCATCGGCCAGGACGAGCTGTTCGTTCAGGGGCATGCCCATGGCGCGCTTCAGCTGGTCCACGGCCACCTCGAAGTTGGCCTGTGCCACGCGCAGCTGGCTGGTGAGGTTGCGGCGCGTGATCTCCACGCGGTCCAGTTCCAGCTGCTGCACCACGCCCTTGGCCAGCCGCAGCTGCAGGATGGGCGCGAGCTGCTCGTACTGGGCGAGGTTCTCCTGCAGGAGGCGCACCTGTTCGCGGTGGGTCTGTGCCTGTGCATAGGCACGTGCCACATCGTACACCACCTGCTCCTCGGCCTGGGCGAGCCGGATGGAGGCCATGGCCAGGTTGGGCCGGTTGGCCTGGATGCCGTTGAGCTGCGCCACGTCGATCAGGGTCTGTTCCACCTGCACGTTGAGGGTGGTGATGAACTGGGTGCCGAACTGCACGGGCAGGGGCTGGTCGCTGAAGATGCCGGCGGGCAGGATGGTGGTCTGCCGCTTGATGTTGTCATCGAACTGCCCGCTGCCGTTCACCTGGGGCAGGTATCCGCTCACGGCCTCATTGGCCTGTGCATCGGCGCGCTGCTGCTCGTTGGCGGCGATGGCCATGGCGGGGCTGTGCGCCCGTGCGTGGTCGATGGCCTGGCGCAGGGTGAAGGCCTGTTGGGCGTTGGCGTGCGTGATGGCCAGCAGGGCGGCCAGGGGAAGAAGGCGTTTCATTTCGTGTCGCCGCTGTTGGCGTTCTCGTTCATGGTGTTCAGGACCTTCAGGCAGGCGGCCATTTCCTTTTCGCTCACGCCTTCCAGCACCTGCGCGAAGACCTTGCTCCGGAGCTTGGAGACCTTCTTGTGCAGCTCCAGGCCGCTCTTCGTCACCACCAGGTTCTTGCGTCGGCGGTCGTTGGGGTCCATCTGCCGCTCGATCCACCCGGCCTGCTCCATCTCGTCCAATTGGCGGAGCATCACGCTCTTGTCCTTGGCGAAGTGGTTGGCCAGGTCGGTCTGCACGGCCTGGCTGTTGGTGAGCAGGAAGTCCAGTACGCCGAACTGCGGCAAACGCACACCCATGTCGGTCTTGTCCAGTTCAACGGCCAGCAGCCTGAACACGCTGCGGAACAGGGTGGGTAGCAGGCGGGCGAGTTCTTCGGTTGATGCGCTCATGTCAATGGTTGTGAAAAACAACGATGCAAAGGTATAGAAAGTTGCAAATGGCAACAGTTAAGGTCTGTCAATGATCACATCCGGGCTGGTGCGGGTCGCGGACCGGGTACCTTTGGACCACCGACAGCGATGGAGCCACGACAGCCCACCGGCCACCATAAGGCCCCCTTTGTGCTCTCCGGGGGCGGCGCCCGTGGTTTCGCCCATCTGGGTGTGCTCGAGGCCTGCGCGGAGTTCGGCATCGTGCCCGGAGCGATCAGCGCCACCAGTGCGGGTGCCCTGGTGGGGGCCTACATCGCGGCCGGGCTGGCTCCGGGCGAGGTGGTGGACCTGATGCGGAGCAGGGTGCCCGGCATCTTCAGTCGGTGGCGCATCCTGCGCGGCGACCGACTTACGCAGAACCGCATCCGCAGCTTCCTGGAGGCCACCCTGCCCGTGGAACGGATCGAGCAGCTGCACATGCCCTTCTTCGTGAGCACCACCGACCTGGCCACCGGCCGCCAATGCCTGCTGCACGAAGGGGAGCTGGTGCCAGCCCTGCTGGCGGCGAGCGCGGTGCCGGTGCTGGTCCCGCCCGTGGACATCGGTCAAGGGCGCTATGTGGACGGTGGCCTCAGCAACAACCTGCCGATCGAGCCTTTCAACGACCAGCGCTCCGCGGTGATCGCGGTGTATGTGAACCCGCTGGCCCCGCTCAATGGCCGGCTCAACTTCCGGGAGACCCTCGACCGCACGGTGCACCTTAGTTTTCGGGAGGTGGTGGCACGCTCGTCCGAGGGCTGCCGCCTCTACATCGAGCCCCCCGAGCTGGCGGCCTTCGGGATCCTGGACCTGCACCAGGCGGAGCGCATCCGGGCCATCGGCCGCGCGCATGCACGGAAGGTGCTTGCGCGGATGGGTTGAGCGGTCAGTGCGCTTCATCAACGGCCAACGTCATCCTGCTCCAAGGATGAATTTTGTGGTATGAGCGTGAAGGCGATCAAGGCCAAGGCGGAGGAGCTGTTGTCCTTCGGCATCCCCAAGCAACAGGCGTTCGACAACCTGATGCTGCAGTTCCCCGAGGCCAAGCCGAAGAAGGTGGCTGAGGTGGTGCGCTACATGCCCTCGTTGCTGGCCCGTGAGCGCTACCGCTCCCTGCATCTCGCCCTGTTGGGCCTGATCGCGGCATCCGCTGCGCTGCGCCTGGCACGCCCCCTGTTGACCGGTTCCGTCGGCTTGGACCAGGCCACCGCCTACCTGAGCCTTGTCCCCATCGCCACGCTGCTGCTGGGATACAGCCTGTACCGCTGGCAGGGACAGGTCTTCGAGTGGGTCGGCTGGGGCAACGTGGTGGGGGTGTTCGGGCTGATGAAGGAACTGAACCTGCTGGCGAAGGACGGCGTAGACCTGTGGGACTTGTCCGGGCGCCTGCTAAGTGTTTGCATCGGAGGGGTCGCGCTCTATCTCGCATATCGCGTCTTCACCAAGCCGAAGGTGGAGAAGGACCCATTGGGCGGGCCGGACCGGGTGGTGGTCCGGGAGGAACATCCGATCTGACGGTACTCCGCAACCTTGCAGATGCGCACCTCTCGCGTCTCCTACCAAAGCATCCCCCAATACCCCAGCAGCCCGATCACCGGCAGGTACAGCAGCGCCTTCCCCAGCAGTGAGGGGCGCGCGAGGCTTTCGCGGTAGCGCAGCACCACCAGCGTTCCCACCAGCACGATCAGCACCCACGGCAGCCAGACCAGCGCCGGATGGGTGAAGCCCAGCCCGAAGTAGAACACGCCTTCCTGCATCAGCAGCACACCGATCAGGGCGATCAAGGTGGCGTTCGCGAGGCCCGAGAGCACGGGTTTGATCAACGAGTCACTGGAACGCCCACCCAATTTCGCAACAATGCGTGCCATGAGCTGCGCCAGGTTGATGGTGCCCATGATCAATGCCAACACGGCCACGCCGAACAAAGCCCAGAACAACCAGCGCTGGTGGAAGGGCGTGAGGTAGTTCTTCAGTCGGTCGTATTCCGGGCGCGGACCGAAGAGCGAGGCCATGTCCACCGTGCGATCGCCCTTGGTCAGTTCCTCCTTCAGGTCGAATGTGACGCGCTCGCTGAAGTCGTGGTAGAAGTAGAGCTGCGCCTTCTTTTCGGCAGGATCGAACAGCACGCTGTAGAGGGTGCCTTCGCCCATCTGCTTGCGGCATGCGGTCATGGTGGAGAGCACATTCTCCGCGCCTTCCCATGAAGTGCCGACCCCGTTCATCAGCAATTGACGGCCGGCTTGGAGGCGCGCGATAGGGATGGTGTTGGGATCACTGCACGTGCTCATGCGCCAGTTGCCCAGCGCGAACCATGGGTCGTTGCCGGTGAGCAGCGTATCGGGTTCCAGCACCAGGTAACCGCCTTGCGCATCGCAGAAGAAGAGCTGCCCCACCGCAGGGC
>JADLBK010000261.1 GCA_020847755.1 Flavobacteriales bacterium
CCACGGGGACGGCCGCTCCATATGCGCCGCCTCCTGCTGCTGCTCGCCGGTCCAGCCCTGGCGCTGCCGGTCTTCGTCCTGATGCGGCCATACGGCCCGCAGCCCGCGGCCATGGCGGGCCTTGTGGCTTGGATGGCCCTGTGGTGGATCACCGAGGCGGTGCCCATCCCGGTCACGTCGATCCTGCCGCTCGTGCTCTTCCCATTGCTCGGCATTGATCCTGTTCCCGCTACGGCGGCACACTACGGCAAGGAGATCATCTTCCTCTTCCTCGGTGGATTCATCATCGCCCTGGGCATCGAGCGCTCCGGCCTGCACCGGCGCATCGCCCTGGGCATCATGGCGCGCGTGGGCAGCAGCTCGGGGCGTTTGGTGCTGGGTGTGATGGTGGCGTGCGCACTGCTGAGCATGTGGATCAACAGCACCGCCGCCACGTTGGTGATGCTGCCCATCGCACTGAGCCTGATCGACGACGAGGACGCGCCCGCCGATGCGCGAAAGCGGCTCACGGTCCCCTTGCTCCTGGGTGTGGCGTATGGCGCCACGGTGGGCGGCATGGCCACGCCGGTGGGCACGCCGCCGAACCTCGTCTTCATCGCACTATGGAAGCAACTCCATCCCGATCAAGCGAGCATCGGTTTCGGCCAATGGATGGCAACAGGGCTTCCACTCGCGATCATCTTCCTCGCGTTCGCCTGGCTGCTGCTCACGCGCATCGTCTTCAAGCTGAAAGGCGATTCGCTCGGTGGGGCTGATGCGGTGCGTGAGCGCTTGAAGGCATTGGGCCGACCCTCGCGCGATGAGTGGCTCGCGGGCAGCGTGTTCGCCCTAGTGGCCCTGCTCTGGATGTCCGGCGATTCGCTCAAACAAGGTGACCATGTGCTCTTCACCGGATGGCGCGAACGTGCTGCCGCGCTGAAGGATGTGAGCGATGCCGCTGTTGCGGTGATGGGAGCGGTGCTGCTCTTCCTCCTGCCAGCGGGCAAGCGCATGCGACAGCCGCACGATGCCTATGCCATGCACGAAGAAGGTCGGTCGCTCATGTCCTGGACATTCGCCGAGCAGCGCGTGCCCTGGGGCGTGCTGCTGCTCATCGGCGGCGGCTTCGCCCTCGCGGCGGGCGTGGACAAGTCGGGGCTCAGCACCATCATCGGCGAAGCCATGGCGGGCCTCGGCTCCCTGCCCATGGTCTTGCTGATCGGTGCGACGGCGTTGATCGTGTGCCTGCTCAGCGAGCTGGGCAGCAACACGGCCACAGCGAGCCTCACGCTTCCCATCCTTGCCGCCATGGCCGAGCGCTGGGGCATGGATCCGCAGAGCATCCTGTGGCCCGCTGCACTTGGCGCAAGCCTCGGCTTCATGCTGCCTGTGGCATCACCCATGCAGACCATCGTCTTCGGCACGGGCCGCATCCCCATGCAACAGATGGTGAAGGCCGGGGTGTGGATGGACCTGATCGGGGTATTGCTGCTGATGCTTTTCTTCGGGTGGCGATGAGATGCTTGGTGTTCGGTGTCGTCGTGCTTATGGCCGTGAACATGGCTGCGCAGGCTGACCTGGAACTGCTGAAGGCATTGCGCAGTGCAGGGAAGCACGATTCGCTTGAGTCCGTGGCAACAAGGATCCTGACCAAGGATGCCGATCGAGCGACAGGCTACGACGCCACCTACCACCTCGCCTTCGCCCGCGATGGCAAGAACGATCAGGCAGGCGCCATCGCGAACGGACTGGCCGCCCTTCGCATCGCGCGGGAGATGAGCGATACGGTCCGCATCATGGGCTCATTGTACCAGCTCGTGAAGTTCAATGTGGAGGCGCGGCACTATGCCGAGGCCGACCGCCTGCGCTACGAGCTGCTGGCGCTCGCGCGGCGCTACGGGAAGGACGCGAAGCAGCTGGCGCTGGCGCACAACGCCATCGGGAGCCTGCACAGCCGGGAGCTGCGGCACGACTCCGCGGAATACCATTACCGGGAAGGCCTGCGTGTGCTCGGCGGCGCCGGCGAGCCCCTGGTGCGTGTGGCCCTGATCGGCAACCTGGCCGGAACATTGGGCGAAACAGGCCGGCACGAAGAAGCCATTGCCCTCCACCGACAGGCCCTGGCCCTGGTGGACACCGCCGACCATGCCAACCGGGCATGGAGCCTGCGTACGCTCGCGCAATCCCTCATCCACGCGGGCCGGCACGAGGAAGCGCTCGCCGTGATGCATGAGGGCGACTCGCTGAACCGCGTCAGCGGCCATGCGCTCGACCTCGCCATCGATCTTGCCGAGCTCCGTGCCGATGCCCTCGATTCGCTCGGCGACACGCGTGGTGCATACGCCATGGTGAAGCTCGCGCGCGACCTGCAGGACACACTGTTCGAGCGGAGCCTCGATGAGCAGTACCTGGAGCTGGAAAAGAAGTTCGAGACGCAGCTGAAGGAGGAGGAGATCCAGCGGCTCGACGCTGAAGCGCGTGAGCAGGAAGAGCGCCTGCGCGTGCGCAACGTGCAGCTGTACGGCAGCATCGCAATGGTCGTGCTGCTGTTGATCGGCGTGCTGCTCGTGTGGCGCAACCTGCGGCAGAAGCGGAGGCACGCGACCGTGCTCGAGGGCCTGAACGCGGAACTGAAGGACCAGAAGGAGCGCATCGAGGAGATCAATCGCCTCCTGCAATTGAAGGTGCTGCGCACACAGATGAACCCCCACTTCATCTACAACTGCCTGCATGCCATCGGCAACCTGGTGCGCAAGGGCGAGGGCGTGGCCGCCAGCGCCTACCTCGATGGCTTCGCGCGGCTGCTGCGCATGGTGCTCGACCACAGCGTGAAGGACCGTGTGCCGCTGAGCCAGGAGATGGACTTCCTGCGGCAATACCTGAAGCTCGAGGCACTGCGCTTCGCGGACGGGCTGGCCTACGAGGTGAACGCGGACCCCGCATTGCTTGATGAGGATGACACCGTGCCCGCGCTGGTGGTGCAGCCCTTCGTGGAGAACGCCATCTGGCACGGGTTGGCGACGAAGGAAGGCGACAAGCGCGTACGCCTGTGGTTCTCCGAGCGTGATGGCCGCATCATCTGCACGGTAGAGGACAACGGCGTCGGCCGGGGCGCTGCTCCCGAACGCGTGCACACGGACGGCAGCCCGAGCATGGGCCTGCAGCTTACCAACGAGCGGCTGCAGCTGCTCACCTACCGCCTTCAGGAGCGCGGAAACGTGACCTTCACCGACCTGCACGCGAACGGGGCCCCGGCAGGAACCCGGGTCGAGGTGGTGCTGGCCTAACTTGCTGCCATGATCAACGCGCTGCTGATCGACGATGAAGCGCAGGCACGCGAGCACCTGCGCGCGCGCCTGGCCGAAGTCGCGCCGGAGATCCAACTGATCGCCGAGGCCAACAACATCGACGATGGCCAACGACTGACCTCCGCGCACAAACCGCAACTCGTCTTCCTGGATGTGGAGATGCCCGGCGGCGATGGTTTCGAGCTGCTGCGCCGGCTGGGGCGCTGGGACTTCGACGTGATCTTCACCACCGCGCACAGCCACTATGCCATCCAGGCCATCCGCTTCAGCGCGCTCGACTACCTGCTCAAGCCCGTGCAGACCGATGAGCTGCGCGCCGCCATCGATCGCCACATCGCGGGCCAGGGCAAGTTGGCGGAAGATGTGCAGCAGGGCTTCCTCGTGAACGTGGCGCAGCGCGATGAAAAGGCGCTCAAGCTCACCATCACCCACGGCGGCCGCACGCACGCCGTGGCGCCTGACCAGATCGCGTGGTGCCAGGCCGATGACAACTACACCGCTCTGCATCTGACCGATGAGCGCCGCCTGGTGAGCGCACGGACGCTGAAGGAGTACGACGAGATGCTCTCGCCCTTCGGCTTCATCCGCGTACACAAGAGCGCCCTGGTGAACCGCCACCACGTGGACGGTCTTGATGCCGATGGCCGCGTGCGTCTGCGCAACGGCGTGCGCGTTGAGGTGAGCCGCCGGAGGCTGGAGGAGGTGGCGCGTGAGCTGCGCGCCTGACCGCAGCCTCGATCCCGCGCCGTTGCCTCGATCCGGGGTTCCGTTCCGCCCTTCGCGCCGGATCTTGGTGCCGCCTATGCATCAGCCATGAAACACGTGATCCTCCTCCCTGCGCTTGTCACCTCCCTGGTCTGCAACGCCCAGCTCTTCCGGGATCCGTCCTTCGGCACCGATGGTCATGTCATCGTCGATGTGGATGGGTCCTTCGAGCAGTTCAAGGAGATGGCCGTGATGTCCGACGGACGCATCGTGGCGGCCGGCCACGCCAGCTATGGCGGGAACACCAACCCCTTCGTGGCACGCTTCACAGCCGCCGGCGCCTTGGACCCCTCGTTCTCCGTGGACGGCTGGGCGCTCGGACCGGATACGAACTGGTATCGCCCCGGTGACTACCATGGCATGGCGCTACAACCGGATGGACGGATCGTCTGTGCGGGTACGGCGCGTCCGTCGATCACCGATGTTCAGAGCATCCTCGTCGTCCGCTATCTGTTGGATGGCACCCTGGACCCCGCCTTCGGCACAGGCGGCCATACCGTCGTGGAGGCACCGTTCGACAACACCTCCTATGCCCACGATGTCGTCGTGGCCCCGGATGGAAGCATCCTGGTCTGCGGCTTCTCCGACACTGACGACAGCGGCGACACCGAGGTGCTGGTGGTCAAGCTGCATCCCGACGGCACCCTGGACCCATCGTTCGGCACCGGTGGACTGGCCCCGCAGTTCATCGGGAACACCAACCTGGACAGCAGGGCCCGTGGTTTGGCATTGCAAAACGATGGCCGCATCGTGCTGGCCACTCAGGGCCGGGCCGATACCACCATCTATGGAACCATTTGGGGCATGCGCCTTCACCCGGATGGAAGCCTGGATGGGAGTTTCGGGGTCAATGGGCTGCTGTTCAACTTCGAGGACGGCGATTATGCACAGGAGGTCTCCATCGGCATGAACGATGAGGTCTTCCTGGTCGGACATGGCAACGTGTTGGGCAGCCTCATCGATCTCATCGGCGTGCGCTATGACGCAAACGGACAGAACGGGGTTCAATCCTCCTACGAATGCCCTTCCGAAGTGGCCCTGCAGGGATGTGGTGCGTGGATGCAGGCGGACGGAGGCGCGCTTGCGCTCGGCATGGGCAGTGATGAGATCCACATCGCGAAGTGGATGCCGGATGGCGCCATGGACCCAGCCTTCGCGGCTGGTGGTGTATTATCCGAAACGGCGGTGTCGATCGGCACGGTGGGAGGGGAGAGCGGCGGCTTCGCAGTGGATGCGGATGGTCGGATCCTCGTGTGCGGGCGGAGCGGACTGATGCCGGGCAACGGCGATGATGCGATCGTCATGGCCTTTCTGCCCGCGTCGGTCGGAATTGAGGAGGAGGCCGCATCACCGGACCTTGTCCTCTGGCCCAACCCCGCCAGCGACCGCGTGCTGATCGAGGTGAACGATGCGCTGCTTGGCCAACGTGCAGTGATCGAGCTGTACGATGCCACGGGTCGGCGTGTGCTAACGGAGGAGGACCGGGCCATCACCCCGCTGATGCTGCTCGACCTGCCGCTTCAGCTGCACGAAGGCGTGTATGTGTTGACGCTGCGAGAGGAAGGTCGCAGCCCGCGTGCCGCGCGTGTGGTTGTGAAACGCTAGCGACATTCACGGCATGAGCGCCGGAACGAAGTACGGACCGCAGGTCAGTTGGGCGATCGGGCTGGCAATGGCATTCGCCGCGGCCTGCAACAGCCGACCGGAGGTGGAGAAGGTGCCGGCCTCGGTCCTCGGGCATATCGACCTCGTCCTCGACTCCGCTGCCTATGCTTCCGTCAACGATAATACATTCCTGACCTCCGTTTTCGCTCACTACGCCCAGGATACGGTGGAGTACGGCGGTAAGCCGAGTTTTGACAGCTACCTGGCCGGACAGGAGAGCTTCATCCACATCAGTCTTGCGGAAGGTTATTGGAAGGACAAGCTGGGAAGCGGCGCGCTGGTGTTCCAGAGCGTGTTGCCCGATCGGATGGATGGCTTGCGCGAAGCCTGGCAGCAGCACTATCCGGACTCCCTGGTCACCCAGGTCTTCAAAGGAGAGGACTTCGACCTCGGCGAGGTCATGGTGTACCGTTCCGAGGAGGAAGGACAGGGCATGGGTGCCGCGCTCCGCACCTATCTCACGTCATTCTCAGAGAGAGGGTTGAGGAACTGGGGCATGGATAGCGCATCGATCGCCGATGGGGTGACGATGCGCGAGTTCATGTCCACCTGGGATTGGAGCATACCTGAGAAGCTGTTCCTACGGATCGCCCGGATCGAGGTGCGCGTCTCGGAACAGGAACTCGATGAGATGGCCTCTGCGCTGTTGACCGTGGGCTATTCCCGATCCGGTGACCGGTTCGAGCATCCCGGGAACCCGGCCATCGCTTACCGGATCGTGCCACGGTCCTCCAAGCCGGGATTCGCGCGGATCGAGATCGAACTGACGCGCCCAGTGGGCCCGCAACAGTTCACGCTTGGGGAGATGTATGAGGTCCGTGTGGAGGGGGCGAGGATGGTCATCATATCCATTTAGCGACCTATGAACAAGCTTCAATTGTTCGCATGGCTCCCGATGCTTGCGGCCTGTTCCTCACCGAAGGAAGAGGTGCCTGAGCACATGCTACCTCCCGAATGGGCCCCGCATAAGGCGGTGTGGTTCACCTACACCGGCATCGCGCTGGACACCGTGTTGGACCATGTGCTCATGGAGCTGGATACTTCGACCCTCGCGGTCTGCGTGATCGACGGCGACAGCATCGCGGGCCGCATCCGCGCGCGTTGGGACAGCCTGGGCATTCCGCCGACGCGTTACCGCATCGAGCTCGGGGTGGACAGCCTGCTCTCGCCCGTGGTGCGCGATGCGGGGCCGATCTTCCTGCGCCGGCGTGATGGTGGTCTCGCGATCCTTGATGCCGACTGGACCTATTATGGCGACACGGCGCTTCTGGCCGGCGAAACGCCAGGCGAATGCGCCATCGCCGACACGTTCCCGGTGATGTTCGCGCGGCGCCTGGGTCTCCCGTTGGTGCGCAGCGATCTGGTGATCGAAGGCGGCGCATGCGAGATCAACGGCCGTGGGGATCTGCTCCAGGCGGAGGCTGTGACCCTGCGCCGCAATCCCTCATGGAGCCGCGACAGCATCGAAGGCGAGCTGCAACGCGTGTTCGGCGCCAGACGCATCATCTGGCTGAAGGAAGGCCCTGCGGACGACATGTGGTTCCTCGAGCCGCGCGTTCATGACGATGTGTTCAACCAAGGCACCGGCGGGCACCTGGACGAGTTCTGCCGATTCATCAACGACAGCACCGTGCTGCTGGCCTGGCCCGACGATGCCGAGACCGATGGCGTGGCCGCGCTCACACGCGGACGCATGGCGGTGAATGAACGCATCCTGATCAAGGCGGGCCTGCGCGTGGTGAAGGTGCCTGTGCCCGTCACCGAGTACCACCCGCATGCCGTGGACAGCACCCGCAGCTATGACCGGCGTGTGCTGCTCGCGAGGTACCCCGATCTGCACCACGGCGACACCATCCGGTACATCGATGCCGCCAGCTACCTCAACTTCCTCATCACGAACGGACGTGTCTTCGTGCCGGCCTATTGGCATGAGGGCTTGCCGATGGAGATGCGTACGAAGGATGAGCGTATGCAGGCCATCCTGCAACAGTACTTCCCCGACCGGCGCATCGTGCCTGTGGATCCGCGCGCGATCAACAAGTACGGCGGCGGCATGCATTGCTGGACGCAGCAGCAGCCGCGTTCGAGCGACTAAGCGGAGCTTTGGACGGATGAGCACACCCGTCACCCAACGCACCGAACTACTCGATGCCCTGCGCGGCTTCGCCCTCTTCGGCGTGGTGTGGAGCAACTACGCGGTGCTCGCATACTGGATATTCATGGATCCGGAGGCGCGGTCCGCATTACCCGGCTCCTTCCTGGATGCACCGCTCGAGGCCTTCCACACCCTCCTCATCGACGGCAAGTTCTACTCGATCTTCTCCCTGCTCTTCGGCATCGGGTTCGGCTTCTTCCTGGAGAAGGGCAGCGATGGCCTGTGGCGCTTCTACCGGCGCATGCTCATCCTGCTCGTCATCGGCTGGCTGCACCTGCGCTACCTGTGGGCGGGCGACATCCTCTTCCTCTATGCCGCGCTGGGCCTGGTGCTGCCGTTCTTCCGCAAGCTCAACGATCGTGCCTTGGTGGTCACCGCCACCGTCTTGATCCTCTCCCCGATCCTCATCGACGGGGCCGTCATCCTCACGAACGCGCGCTTCGATCCCCTTGGCCCCGTGCTGCGCTTCCATGAGGCGCGTGAGGCCGGATCGGGCAGCGCGACATTTCCCGCCATGCTCGCCGTGCCCGATGGGGGTTGGAAGGAGTTCATGGACGCCAACGCGCACACCTGGTCGTTCCGCTTCGTGCATCTCGTCGAGAGCAACAGGCCGCCCAAGGTGCTCGGGCTCTTCCTGCTCGGGTTGTGGGTCGCGCGCAACAGGCTCTTCGCGGATGTGGAGCAGCATGCCACGCTGCTGAAGCGCTTGTGCCTGGGCGGCGTCGTCATCGGGCTGCCGGCCTCGGTGCTGATGTGGTGGGCGGAAGGGCACGTGGGCCATCCGCCGGAGCCCGCTTCGCTGCTGCGTGCGACGAGCTATGCGTTCAGCGTAGTGCCTTTGGCCATCGCCTTCGCGAGCGGCTTTGCGCTGCTGTGGCGAAGCGGTGTTTGGCAGCAACGGTTGTTGGTTCTAGCACCCATGGGGCGTATGGCGCTCACGAACTACCTGATGCAGACGATCATCGCCCTGCTGCTCTTCACAGGCATCGGGCTGGGATGGGGAACGCATGTGAGCGCCGTGGCCTTCGAAGGGCTCGCGCTTGGGGTCTTCCTCATGCAGGTGCTTTGGAGCCGCTGGTGGCTGGCGCGTTTCCAGTATGGGCCCTTCGAGTGGGTGTGGCGTTCGCTCACCTATGGCAGGGTGATGCCGATGCGGAAGTGATCATGGCGGCAGCGGCCCGTGGTAGTGCACGCACGGCGTGTTGGTCCAGGGACATTGATCGATGAGGTCAAGCTCGACATGCGCCGTATCGCCACCACGGATCGTGACCACGCCGAAGGGCCCATGCAGCCAACGGTCCAGGCAGGCCTTGTCAACAGGCTCGGTGTAGAGGGCCGGACGTGCATGGTCCATGAGCAGCTGGCGGTAGCGTCGGTCGTCCACGCGGTCCTGGTCGAGCAGCAGGTAGTGCCCGGCAGGAAGCACGCGGTATCCGTTGCCGTTGCCGTCGGTGCGGATCGTGTCGATGATCGGTCGCCCCAACTCGTTCAATGCCATGATGCCGTTGCTGTCCGGCGTGGCCACACGCAGGTACATCGCCCCCCGCCACGGCACGGGGCGGGGCATGCCTTCGGGGCCGGGATCAGCACCCCCGCAATAGGGTGCGGTGTAGGTGGCGTGCAGGTGGAGGACACCGGACCCACGCTCGCCATTCCATGGATGGATCGCGCCGTTGTTGGTCGTGCGGGTTGTGCAGCAGGCTACAAGCACCAGTGCCGGACCAAGAAGGACGCAGAGGAACCTATTCGTGTTCATCCGTGTCCATCCGTGGTTCTCGCTCACACCGTCGCGATCACCTTCAGCTCAATGGCGATCGGCGTGGGCAGGCAGTTGATCTCCAAGGTGGTGCGGCATGGCGGATCCTGCTCGAAGTACTCCTTCCACAGGCGGTTGTAGGTGGGGAAGTCGTCCTTCATGTTGGTGAGGAACACGGTCACGTCCACGATCTTCTCCCAGCTGCTGCCGCTGTCCTCCAAGATCCACTTCACGTTCTGGAACACGCTGCGCACCTGCGTCTCGATGTCGTACGAAGCGATCGTGCCATCGGTGTTCAGCTCCACGCCGGGGATCTTCTTCGTGCCCCGTTCCCGCGGGCCCACGCCGCTCAGGAAGAGCAGGTCGCCCACGCGGCGGGCATGCGGGTAGTGGCCGACGGGCTCGGGGGCCTTGTTGCTGGAGATGCTGGACATGGTGCGAAGATGGGGCGCCGCACCACAGCCGCCAAAGCGGCGAGGCCCCGTCCCCGGGGCCTCGTCGTTCACTTCCGCTGCATGCGCCTGCGGTGCCTTCACCGCTGTCGCCCTCCCGGGCCCGGTGCATGTCGACCGCTCTGCTCGAACGGTCCGATGGAAGAACAGGTCGGAGCGCGCATTGGTTCGGACGAAGGTGCAGTGCGTGTGTGAGGTCTGTGTTCGGTCCGCCTTAGGTCTTTGCTCCGGGGGCGTGGGTTTTCCACCGTTCTTCCACCTGTCCTTCCTGGGGATCGAGAGGGTGCGCCATCGGCGCCCCGGTCCGGTCGGCGAGTGGGAGGGGGGCCGCCTCCCGGCGGTCGCCCCGTCCCCCTCTATCCGGTGCTTCGGATCAACGCAGGTTCAGCATGACCGTGTTGAGGTAGGTCTCTGCCGACCGGACGTCGATCCGATAGGTACCGGGTTTCAGTTTGTGCGTGGGATCGAAGCGCAGGTGCACGCGCGCCTTGCCCTCCTCCGGGTAGGCGCCCCCGGTGAGGTCGATCGAGGCGAGGGCATCCCCGGAGGAGTTGCTGCGCTCCAGGCTGTACACCGGGTCGGCGCTGCCGTACGCCTTCCCATCGGGAGCGGTGATGCGGACGTTCGCCGCGTCGGCGAGCCCGGCGGGCAGGTCGAAGGCCATGCGGATCTGCTGCGTCCGGCGGGCTTTCACCGTGAGGCGGCGTTCCGTACCGCGCACGGCCTCCACGGTGGTGTTGTTCAGCATCAGCGCGCCGCTGGTCTGCGATGCCAGGCGGGCATCTAGCGCATCGCGCTCGTTGCGCAGCCCGGCGAGGGTGAGCCGCAGGTCGTCCGCCTCCTGCCGTGATGCGCCCAGGTCGGCGTGCAGCCGGCCCAGCGCCGCCTGCAGCTCCCTGGCTTTCCGTTCGGAACGATCGGCGCGCTGCGCCCGTGCGGACAAGGTGCGATGGCGCTCTTCGGCCGCCAGCAGCCGTCGTTCCAGGTCGCGTGCGTGTTGTTCGGCCTCCTGTCGTTCCTCGCGCTCGCTGCCAGGTCCGCTGCTCGCGTCCGCCACACGCTTCTCCAGGACGAGCTTCTCCCCAAGGAGCCGCTCGTTGCGCAGCAGGCCCTGGTCCATCTCCACCTGCCGTTTCTCGTTCCGCTGCCAGAAGTGGGCGGTCGTGGCGAGCGCTCCGGCCGTGAGCGCGCCTGGAATGATCAGCGGGGCCTGGCCTCCGCGCCTGGTCCTAAGGTCGGTATGGTCCTCCATGGCGTTCGTGTGCTTGGTCCAGTGCAAAGCACCGGCGCCCACATGATGGGCACGGGAACACGGCATGAAAAGACGGTGGATCCCTACGAGGACTTGGGCAACGCCACACTGAAGTCGGCACCCCGGCCCACGGATGAACGCAGGCCGATCGTGCCGCCATGCAGCTCAACGATGCGCCGCACCAATGAGAGCCCGATGCCATGGCCCCGGGTCCCTCCGGTGTTGCGCGCCCGGTAGAAGGGTTCGAAGATGCGTTCGTGGTGCTCCGGTGCGATCCCCGGGCCCGTGTTCGACACCTCGATCAACAGGTCCTTTCCGCGGCCGCTCAACTTCACCGAAGCACAGCCGTCATCGGAATACTTGCACGCGTTCTCCATCAGGTTGCTCACCAGGGAGCGCAGGAGCGCCTCGTTACCGCTCACCAACAGGTCGCTCTCATCCTCCACGTCGGCGATAAGGACCGCGACCCTGTGGCGCGGGTCGGACCGCTGCACCTCATGCCGGGCGGACCAGAGCACCTCGTCGATGCGCACCGGCGCGAAGGTGGTGATGGTGCTCTCGTTCTCCGCCTGCGCCAGCAGCAGCAGCCGGTCGGCCAGGCGGTTCAGCGCGTGCATGTCGTCCAGCACCGAGCGCAGCGCCTCGCGGTACGCCGCGGGCTCCCTGTCCCGCATCATCAGCACTTCGATCTGCCCGGAGATGGTGGTGAGCGGTGTGCGCATCTCGTGCGAGGCGTTGGCGATGAAATTGCGCTGCGCGGAGAACGCCCCCTGCAGCCGCTCGAGCAGTTCGTTGAACGAGCGGCCCAGCTCGGCGATCTCGTCCTGTGACACGCCCACCGGCACCCTGTGATCCAGTTCCGTGGGTCCGATGCGCCGCATGGCGCCCACCAATCGCTGCACCGGCCTCAAGGCACGGCTCGCGTACCAGCGGCCCACCAGAAAGGTGAGAAGCACCCCGAACAGGTAGGTGAAGAGGAGCACCTTCAGCAGGTTGGCCAGCTTGCTGCGCCCGAAGATGTCGTTCCCGCTCACCACCACCACGAAGCGCTCGTACCGGTCGTTGAAGGGGAACAGGACCTCCTCCCGGGGGCCGACCCGCCGCTCGACCGTTCCCTCCAGCCGCACCTCGTCCAGCAGGACCGTGGGCACCGCGGCCACGTTGTCCGTGCCGAGCTGGAAGATGAGCGAATCGTGGTGATCGAAGATCCGGATGGACTCGTCGGGCAAACGCACGGGATTGTCGCGTTCGATCTTCCTGAGCAGCTGCTCGCTCACCTCGTCCACCTGGATCAGCAGCTTGGCCGCGTTGGTGCCCCGGTCGCGCATGCGGCCCAGGAACTCGTCCGACCGGTAGGCGGCCGAGAGCAGGTACACGGTGACGAACGCTCCGCCCAGCACAAGCGACGCCAGCAGCATGAACTGCAGGGCCAGCCTCGTGCGGATGGTCATGGCCGGTCGGTGAGGATGTAGCCGAAACCCACACGCGTATGGATCAGTTTCGGCTCGAACTCACGGTCCACTTTCTTGCGCACCAGTTTCACGTAGGCCTCCACCACGTTGGTGCCCGTGTCGAAGTCGATGTCCCACACGCGTTCGCTGATCTGTGCCCGGCTCACCACGCGCTCCGCGTTCCGCATGAGGTACTCCAGCAGGGCGAACTCCTTTGCCGTGAGCGGGATGCGACGACCCTCGCGCACCGCCTCCTTCCGGGCCAGGTCCAGCAGCAGCCCGCCGTATTCGAGTTGCTCGGCCTGGGCGTTGGTCACCGACCCCCTCCGGGTGAGCGATCGCACGCGTGCCAGCAGTTCCTTGAACTCGAACGGCTTCACCAGGTAGTCGTCCGCACCTGCATCCAGGCCGTTCACCTTGTCGTCCGTGGTGCCCAGCGCCGTGAGCATCAGGATCGGCATGCGGCCCCCGGCCTTGCGGATCGCCTTGCACGTGTCGATCCCGTTCATGCCCGGCATCACCACGTCCATCAGCACCAGGTCGACCGGCTCCTGCAACGCCAGCTGCCGGCCCGTGGGGCCATCGTACGCGTTGAGCACCTCATAGCCGCTCTCTTCCAAGCCCTGCTTGAGGAAGCCGGCCACCTTGGGCTCGTCCTCGATGATCAGGATGCGCATGCCGCGAAGTTCGGGTCATCCAGGGGATGCCCCCCGCCAAGGGGGGACGAGGAGACCCGCGTTCACGCCGGCCAGTGCAACGGGTTCCGTTCGAGCCCACCCACTGAGCCGTTCGTCCCTTCGTCGGCCATGCCCGGGCGTCGGCAGGTCTCCTCTGCTTCCACCTGTACGGCCGAAAGGTCCGATCAACAGGTGAAGCTGGCCGGCAACGCCGATGAAAACGGAATGAACGCCCCGTTCCTGTCAGGTCGATCCCCCATGCGGCCATCGGTCGTGGAATGCACCGGACGTGCGCACCTTTGTGCTCCCAAGCCCCGCTCTCATGCGCCACCGCCGCCTCGGCCACGCCGGCCTGCAACTCTCCGAGCTCTCGCTGGGCTCCTGGCTCACCTTCGGCAAACAGATCACCGACGACACCGCCGAGGCGCTGATGAAGCTCGCCTACGACCACGGCGTCAACTTCTTCGACAACGCCGAGATCTATGCGCGTGGCGAGAGCGAGCGCGTGATGGGCCGCATCCTGCGGAAGATGGAATGGCCGCGCGACACCTGGACCGTGAGCAGCAAGGTCTTCTTCGGCGCCGGCGGCAAGCTGCCCACACAGGTGGGCCTGCACCGCAAGCATGTGGTGGAGGCCTGCCACGATGCCTTGCGGCGGTTGCAGGTCGAATACCTGGATCTCTTCTTCTGCCACCGACCCGACCCCGCCACGCCCATCGGCGAAACGGTGTGGACGATGCACCAGTTGATCATGCAGGGCAAGGTGCTGTATTGGGGCACCAGCGAGTGGAGCGCTGCGGAGATCAAGGAGGCCCATGCCTTCGCGCAGGCGCACCATCTGATCGGCCCCACCATGGAGCAGCCGCAGTACAACCTGTTCCACCGCGCCAAGGTGGAGGAGGAGTTCGCCGCGCTTTACGACACGGTGGGCCTGGGCACCACCATCTGGAGCCCCCTGGCCAGCGGCATCCTCAGCGGCAAGCACACGCTGGAGGGCGACGCATCATCGCGGCTGCGCATGGCCGGGCTCGAGTGGCTGAAGGAGCGCGAGCTGAACCAGGCCCGCCTGAAGAAGGTGGAGGAGCTCAAGGGCATCGCGCAGGAGCTCGGGCTCTCGCTGCCGGTGTTCGCCATCGCCTGGTGCCTGAAGAATCCCCGAGTCAGCACGGTGATGCTCGGGGCGAGCAAGGTGGCCCAGCTGGAGGAGAACCTCAAGGCGGTCGACGCGCAGGACCTGCTCACCCCCGAGGTGATGGCCCGCGTGGAACAGGCGGTGGCCGGCGAGAAGTTGAGCACCTGGTCCTGAGCCGGATCGTTCACACGGATCCCCCGGACGTTCGCCCGGAGGCCGATCGCCCGTTCGCTCCGTTGACCTAGGTTGCCGCTCGGACCAACCCTGTGCCCAATGAGACCGTGCCTCCTCCTCGTGATCCCGGCTGTCGCCGGCCCCATCATGATCAACGCGCAGACCCTCGATTGGGCCCATGCCATCGGGGGCAATTCCGCGGACCGCACCTTCAGCGTGGCCGTGGATGACGCCGGCAACGTGCTCAGCGTGGGCACCTTCAGCCTGTCGATGGACCTCGACCCCGGTCCAGGCGTCTTCACGGTCTCCTCGGTGAGCGACCTGGATGTCTTCATCCGCAAGGTCGACGCCGCCGGCAATTTCCTATGGGGTGGTTCCTTTGGAAGCGTTTCGTTCGATGAGGCACGCTCCGTGACCACAGATGCGAACAACAACGTGGTCGTCACCGGTCTGTTCCGCGGCAGCGTGGACGTGGATCTGGGTGCCGGCGTCAGCACCCTCACCACCGGTGTGTCCACCGATGCGTTCGTGGTGAAGTACGCAGCGAACGGCACGCTCCTCTGGGCCCGGCAGCTGGGGGGCACCAGCGCCGACGAAGGCCGGGCCGTGGCCGTGGATGATGCCGGCAACGTGCTGGTCACCGGCTTCTTCTCCGGAACGGTGGACCTGGACCCGGGTCCCGGCGTGCAGACCACCGCGACCACGGGCTTTCAGGATGTGTTCGTGCTCAAGCTCGATCCCGCGGGGAATCTGCTGTGGGCCCATGGCATCGGTGGAGCGGGCACCGACATCGGGAACGGCATCGCCACCGATCCGTCCGGAGCGGTGTTCGTCACCGGACAGTTCCAAGGGACGGTGGGCTTCGACCCCGGCCCGGGCACGGCCGCGCTCTCCTCGGCCGGCGATCTGGACATGTTCGTGCTGAAGCTCACCTCCGGCGGGGCACTGGACTGGGCGGGCCGGATCGGTGGTGCCCTCTTCGACCGCGCCAACCGGATGGCCACGGACCTCAGCGGCGCCTGCTACATCACCGGCGATCTCGAAGGGGACATCGATGTGGACCCCGGGCCCGCCACCGTCACGATCACCCCGGTGGGGTCCATGGACGGTGTGCTGGTGAAGCTGGATGGCAGCGGCGTGTTCCAATGGGCCGTGCATCTGGCCGGTACCGGCATCACGCTGGAGACCTGCGACGACGTGGCGGTCGATCCAGCGGGCCATGTGCACATCACCGGGCGCGTGGGTTCACCGATGGACATCGATCCCGGTCCGGGCAGCACGGTGCTGACCTCCGTGGCCAGCACCGACATCTTCGCCGCCAGCTACACCGCCACGGGCAGCTTGCGCTGGGGCTTCGCCGTCGGCGGAGGCTCCATCGATCACGGACGCGCCATCGCGGTCGGGCCATCGGCCGAGGTGGTGGTGGGGGGTGAGTTCAACACCAGCGTCGACATGGACCCCGGCACCGGCACCACCACCATCACCGGACCGGGCCAGCATGGGTTCGTTGCGAAGTACGCCCAGCCCGGATGCCGGCAGGGGCTGCTGGCCCTGAAGGTGCTGCTCGAAGGCCCGTACGACATCGGCACCGGACTGATGGCCGACCCGCTGCGGGCCCTGGGTCACCTGCCGCTCCAGGAACCCTACACGGCGATGGGCCACACTCCGTCCGGCGCGCTCACCACGACCCCGGGCGTGCTCGCCGTCACCGGCCCGGATGCGATCGTGGACTGGGTGCTGGTGGAGCTGCGCGATCCGGTACTGCCCGCCACGGTGGTCGACGCTCGGTCGGCCCTGCTGCAACGCGACGGTGATGTGGTGGACGTGGACGGCACCTCCCCGGTGTTGTTCTGCGATCAGGATGATGTGCCCTACAAGCTGGCCGTGCGCCACCGCAACCACCTGGGCGTGATGACCGCAGCGGACCATGTCCTCTCGGGCACCCCCCTGAGCATCGACCTCGGTCTGGGGACCACGGCGGTCTTCGGGACCGACGCCCGGCATGCGGTGGGCGGTGCGGAGCTGCTCTGGCAGGGCAATGTGCGCTATGACGGGGTGGTGAAGTACACCGGCACCAACAACGACCGCGACCCCATCCTCGTGCGCATCGGCGGGTTCGTGCCCACCGCGATCCTCAATGGCTACTGGCCCGAGGATGTGAACATGGACGGCACCGTGAAGTACGCCGGGGCCGGCAACGACCGCGATCGCGTGCTGCTCACCATCGGCGGCTCGGTGCCCACGGCCACCCGGGCACAGCAGCTTCCGTGACCGGCCCGACCGCTCCGGAACGGCGCTCCTGTCGAACTTGGCCACGTGCGCGCATCGCTCCTCCTCCTCCTTCTCACGATCGGCGGGCCCGTCCGGGCCCAGGTGGACAGCCTGCGTGAGGCGCTGAACGGGCAGAGGGTGGACACGATCCGGCTCGTTCTCCTCGACCGGCTGACGAGCGCCCACCTCTTCAAGGATCCGGACTCGGCGCTGCACTATGGACAGCGGATGTTCGACCTTGCGGAGGAGCTCGGTGCGGGCTGGCGAAGTGCCAGGGCGCTGAACCTCATGGGTCGTGCCCATCACTTGAAAGGCGCGCATGCCCCCGCGCTGGCCTGTTTCCAGGAAGCCCTGAAGCGGTTCGAGCGGTCGGGCAACCGGCGTTCGGTGGCAGCCACGCGATCGAACATCGGCAGCCTGTACACCGATGAGGGCCGACTGGAGAAGGCGATCGAGGCCTATCGTGCTTCGATGGCGGCCTACCGCGAGGTGGGCGACGTGACCTGGGAGATGGGTGCCGCCTTCGGCTTGGCCGAGGTGTATGAACGGATGGGGGTGACCGATAGTGCGCAGGCCCTCTACGGTCGTGCCGCGGTTGTGCTCGCCGGCATCGATGCCCGCGAGCATGCCGCCATGGCCCGCCTCGAACAGGCCCGCCTCGTGCTCGGCCTTCATCGCGACTCGCTCGCCGAGGCGTTCTACCGGGATGCCCTCGCCCTGCTGGGCGCATCGGACAATGACTTCGCCCGCTGCAGCATCCTGTCCGGTCGCGCCCGTGCCCTGGTCCGCCTGGGGCGTGATGAGGAGGCGCGTCCCCTCTTCCTGGAAGCGCTCCGGATCGCCCACCGCAGTGCGTTCCGCCAGGAGCTCGCCGATCTGGGCCTGGCGCTTTCAGGGCTCTACGAACGCACCGGCGAACCGGACAGTGCCTTGTTCCATCTGCGTCTGCACATGCAGTGGAAGGACAGCCTGTTCTCCGCCGAGCGCGCCCGGGCCATCGTGGAGGTGCAGGAGCGCTTCGACAGCGAACGCAAGGATGTGGCCCTCGCCCATCAGCAGGCCCTGCTTGCCCGACGCTCCATGCTCATCCGCGTCATCGCCGCCGCAGCGGTGCTTTTGCTCCTGGCCGCTCTTCTATCCTGGCGCGCTTACCGCACGAAGAAGCGCACGAGCGAGCAGCTGGCCGACAGGAACGCGGTGATCGGTGCCGCCCTCAAGGAGAAGGAGCTGCTGCTCCACGAGCTGCACCACCGGGTGAAGAACAACATGCAGACCGTGGGCAGCCTGTTGCGGTTGCAGGCCCGCGAAGAGTCCGATCAGGGCACCCGCGCCGCCTTGCATGAGGCCATGATGCGCGTCAAGAGCCTGGCCCTGGTCCATCAGGACCTGTATCGTGACGCGGCACTGACCCGCGTGCACATGGACGCCTACATCGGGAAGCTGGCCCGGGGACTGCTCCGCAGCCATGCCATGGACCAGCGCATCACGCTGGCGCTGGATGTGCGACCCGTGCGCCTGCAGGTGGACAGCGCCGTGCCGCTGGGCCTCATCCTCAACGAGCTCATCACCAACGCCCTCAAGCACGCCTTCCCGTCGACCCCCGGGCGGGACGCGCATGACGACACGCTTGCCATCGCGCTGCACGACCAGGGCGACATGCTCGTGCTGGAGGTGCGCGACAACGGGGTGGGGTACGAGGCCGGCGGCCGCACTGGTGCTGGCGATGCGCAGCGCCTTTCGGGCACCGGCATCCTGGCCACCTTCGCCGAGACGCTGCGGGCCGAATGGACCGTCCGCAGCGACGGAGGCACCACGGTGCGCTTCGCCGTGCGCAACTTCACCCGTGCCTGATGGACGCCGTTCGCCTGGTGATCGTGGAGGATGATGCGGTGATCGCCGCCGACCTCGCCACGCTGTTGCACGACCTGGGCCACAGCGTGGTGGCCACCTGTCCCGATGCCGCGGGGGCACTTCAGGCCATCAGTGTGCACCGGCCCGACCTGGTCCTGCTGGACATCAACCTGGGCCGGGGGCGCGATGGCGTCCACATCGCCGAACGCATCAACGCGCTGGAGCAGGTGCCCTTCGTCTTCATCACCGGCCACACCGACCAGCGCACCCTCGACCGTGTGAAGGCCACCCGGCCCGCCGGCTTCATCATCAAGCCGTTCGACGAGGACGACCTGCGCACCCAGATCGAGATCGCCCTTGCACGCCACGCCGCACTGGTCGATCCGGGTGCGTCCCCCGGCGACGCCCGGCAGCAGGGCAGGCACCACGCCGAGGTGCTCTTCGTGCGCGACAAGGGCCGCCTGGTGAAGGTGCCCGTGCAGGAGGTCCGCTATGTGGAGGCCGACAACAACTACGTGATCCTCCACACCGGCGATCGACGCTACCTGCTGGCCTGCTCCCTCGGCAGCATGGAGGAGCGCCTGGTCTCGTCGTCCTTCGTCCGCATCCATCGCCGCTACCTGGTGGATGTGCGGCGCATCACGGGATTGAGCGAACGGGAGGCCCATCTGGGCGAGCTCGTCCTGCCCGTCGGCAAGACCCACAAGGAGGAGCTCCGCCGGAGGTGGGAGCAGCGGTAGGGCGGTGCTCGGCGCCCGAATGATGCCGTGCTGTTCACCCCCCATACCGCGTCGTTCGCCCCGACCGTCTTGCAGCCGGCCGCTCGTGTGCCTACGTTCGGGCCGTTCAGCCACCCCCCCTCCATGCACCTGCGCAACCTCCTTCTGGCGACGGGCCTCGTGTTCACCGCCCACGCCCATGGCCAGGCCCCCATGTGGGCCCACGCCCTCGGTTCCACCCAGGTCGACTTCGCCTACGATGTGGCCACCGGCCTCAACGGCATGGTGATCACTGCAGGCCACTTTACCCTGACGGTGGACCTCGATCCCGGTCCCGGCACCTTCAACGTCACCAGCAACGGAAGCAACGACGTGTTCGTGCAGGCCCTCGACAGTGCCGGCGGTTTCCTTTGGGGAGGCTCCATCGGAGCGGGCGGCGCCGACTGGGCCTTCGGGGTGGCCACCACCGCACAGGGCGAGGTGTACGTCACCGGCCGCGCCAGCGGAACAGTGGACCTGGACCCCGGACCCGGCGTGGACCTGCGCACCAGCGCCAACACCTCGTTCGACGTGTTCGTCGTGAAGCTGGACCCGCAGGGCGCCTACCTCTGGGGCCACCTCATCGGGGGCAATGGCAACGATGTGGGCAACGACATCAGTGTGGATGCCAGCGGCCGGGTGCTGATCGGCGGCGTGCTGGGCGCCGCCGGTGATCTGGACCCCGGGCCCGGCGTGGCCACCGCCGGCGGCAACGGCCAGCAGGACGCCTTCGTGCTGAAGCTCGATCCGGCCGGCCAGTTCGTCTGGGGCTTCGCCGTGGGTGGCACCGGCAACGACCAGGCCTTCGGTGTCGCCGCCGATGCCGTGGATGATGTGTTCGTGTGCGGCGAGTTCCGCAACACGGTCGACTTCGATCCCGGCCCGGGCACCCTGTCGCGCACCAGCGCCGGCATCGAGGATGCCTTCGTGATGAAGGTCTCCTCCGGAGGAACGGTCCTCTGGGCCGCGAGCTTCAGCGGCACCAGCAGCGAACGCGCCCAGGCCCTGGACGTCGGACCCGATGGTGGACCGGTGATCACCGGGCGTATCACCAGCAGCACCGACTTCGATCCCGGGCCGGGCACCTTCAACCTGGCCGGCGACTTCACCGAACCCGCCTTCGTGGCCAAGCTGAACAGCGATGGCACCTTGGCCTGGGCCTTCATGCTCAAGAGCTTCCTCAACGAAGGCTTCGACGTGGACGTGGACGCGCAGGGCGCCGCGCACGTCACCGGCACCTTCGGCAATACCACGGGCAACCCGCTCGACCTGGACCCCGGCCCGGGGGTGTCCACCATCGCCTCCAATGGCGCTGCGGACGTGTTCGTCGCCAGTTATTCCGCCGCAGGGAACTTCCTCCAAGGGTTCAACCTGGGCGGCGCGCAGAATGACGTCGGCCGCGGCGTGGCCGTCGGCACCGATGGCCGTATCCACGTCACCGGCGCCTTCCTGGGCACCTTCGATGCGGACCCCGGGGCGAACACCCTGCTCCTCGTTTCGGCCGGTTCCACCGAGGCGTTCATCGCCCAGTTCGAGAAGCCCGATTGCGCCGGCGTCTTCGTCCGCCTCAAGGCCATCCTGGGCGCGGCGCACACCCCCGCCGACTTCCTGCCCATGTCCGACCAGCTCCGTGTGCTGGGCCTCCTCCCCATGAACGAACCGTATACGGCCATGGGCTTCACCCTCGAGCAGCCCGCCGTCACCACCCCGTTGGTGCTGGGCTGGACCCTCTCCAGCGCCATCGTGGACTGGATGTTGGTGGAGCTGCGCGATCCGGTGGACCCCACGCAGGTGCTCGCCAGCCGGGCCGCACTGCTGCAGCGCAATGGCGATGTGGTGGGGGTGGACGGCGTGGCACCTGTCGGTTTCTGCCACTTCCCTGGCACCTACCACGTGGCGCTCCGCCACCGCAACCACCTTGGGGTGATGACCGCTGCGCCCGTCGCCCTGAGCAACACGCCGCTCAACATCGACCTCACCCTGCCGGGCACCCCTGTGTTCGGCACCGATGCGCGCAAGGACGTGAACGGCACCATGGTGCTCTGGCCCAACAACACCCGCTTCGACAACACGGTGAAGTACACCGGCGGTGCCAATGACCGCGATGCCATCCTGGTGCGCATCGGCGGCATCGTGCCCACCGCCACGGTAAGCGGCTACTGGCCTGAGGATGGAACCATGGACGGGGTGGTGAAGTACACCGGAGCGGGCAACGACCGGGACCCGATCCTGACGACCATCGGGCCGCCGCTGCCCACCGGCACACGCACCGAACAGCTTCCCTGAATGCGCCGGTCGGCCGGGTCGTGGGGGGGCGCTCTGCATCCGGTGCGCACCCTTGTCCTGCCGATCGTGATGCTCTTCTCCGCGGCGCTCGCCGCCCAGGTGGACAGCCTGGAGCGGGTGCTGGCCGGGTTGCCTGAGGACAGCACACGGTTGCAGGTGCTGCGCGCGCTCTTCCGCGCCGAAGTGTTCCGCATGCCCGCCCGGGCGCTGGAACGGGCCGAGGCCTATGCTGCGCTGGCCGATGCCGGAGGCACCGCACGTCAGCGCGCCCTCGGGCAGGCCATGACGGGCCAGGCACTGTACGTGGGCGGCTACGGCCTGCGCGCCCTGCCGCACTTCCAACGCGCCCTGGCCATCTACCGTGCCGAAGGGCTCGTTGGCGATGCGGGTCTGTTGCAGGCCAACGTGGCCAGCATCCTGGCCGATGGTCACCGATGGCCCGAGGCCCTCAGCGCGTATCAGCGCGCCATTGCCGATCTGGAGCGGGGTGGCGAACCGAAATGGGCCGCCGGGGTCGAAGGCGAACTGGCCGATGTATGGCAGGCCTTGGGCCGGCCTGACAGCGCCGCCGTGCACTACGGACGCTCGGCCGAGGCCCTGGAACGCTTCGGCATGGCCGACCATGCCCGCGAGGTCAGGCTCGACGGGGCCGGCGCGCTCCTCCGGTCCGGCCGTACTGAACAGGCTTTGGACCTCTTCCGGTCCTCGGACACCGCATCCGTCCGTTCCACGGCCCCCCTGATCCTCATCCGCCTGCTGCTCCGCTCGGGCCGATGGTCCCTCGCACATGGCCAGCACGCCGAGGCCGACAGCCTGCTGCGGCGCGCCCTCCACCTGGCCGTGGACGGTGGCTTCATCGTGGAGCGCATCCGGGGGCACGAGGCCCTGGTCGAGCTCGCGGAGGCGCGCAGCCTGCCGGACAGTGCCTTGGTGCACCTTCGGCACGCCATCCAATGGAAGGACACCCTGGACACGCAGTCCGATGCCGCCGCCATCCTGGCCCTCGAACGGCGCGCCAGCGATGCGCTCTCCAAGGCCGAGCTCGAGCACCGCGGTGCCGTGATCGCCCGCCAGCGGGCGCAGCTCATCCTCATCGCCGCCGCCGTGCTGCTGCTGGCCGTCATCGTCATGGCCCTGTGGTCCGTGCTGCGCCGCGAACGCCGCCACCGGCTCGCCCTGGCCGACCGCACCCGCATCGTGGAGGAGGCCCTGCACGCCAAGAGCCTCCTGGTGCGCGAGATCCATCACCGGGTGAAGAACAACCTGCAGATCGTGAGCGGCCTGCTGCGCGTCCAGCTCCGCGCCATCAAGGATCCCACCGCCCGCATGGCCGTGCGCGACGGCCTCGACCGCATCCGCAGCATGAGCCTCATCCACCAGGACCTCTACCCGCACGACGGGGTGCAGGGCATCGAGATGGCGCCCTACGTGGAACGCCTCGCGCAGGGCCTGCTGCGCAGCCATGCCGTGGAGGAGCACCGCGTGACGCTCCACCTGGACGTGGAACCCCTGTGGCTCGACGTGGACACGGCCATCCCGCTCGGCCTGGTCATCAACGAGCTCATCACCAATGCGCTCAAGCATGCGTTCCCCGATCGACGCCCCGGTCGCATCACCGTGAGCCTGCGCGAAGAGGAGGGAGCGTTGATGCTCACGGTCGCCGACGATGGCGTGGGCCTGCCCGACCCCCTCCCTTCGGGCGGCGATGGCTCGGGTCTGGTGCTCGTGCGCACCTTCGCCGAGAAGCTGAAGGCTGAACAACACGTGCGTAGCGGACCGGGCACCACCGTGCAGCTGCGCCTTCCCCTGCCACCCCGAAGCCGATAGCCCATGCTGCACGTGTTGATCGTGGAGGACGAACCCTTCATCGCCGAGGACCTGGCCGGCATGCTCGGCGAACTGGGGCATGCCGTCACCGGGCGCGCCCGCGATGCGGCCGAGGCCCTGCACGTGCTGAGCACCGCCACGCCCGACCTGGTGATGCTGGACATCCGCCTGGGCGAAGGCCCCGATGGCTTCGCCGTGGCCGAACGGCTGCAACAACGGGGCATCCCCTTCCTGTACGTCACCTCGCACACAGACGCCGAGACCCTCGCCCACATGGGCCGCACCCGTCCGGCGGGCTTCATCCGCAAGCCGTTCGATGAGGAGGATGTCCGCGCCCAACTGGCCGTGGCCCTCACGCGGAGCACCCACACCGGGGCCGCGGACCTGTTCCTGCGCGACAAGGGCCGCCTGCTCCGGCTGCCCGTCGGCGAGGTGCTCTTCGCCGAAGCCGACGACAACTACGTGATCCTGCATACCGCCGAGCGTCGGCATGTGCTCGTGGCCACCCTGGCCCACATGCTCGAGCGCCTGGGCCCAACGACCTTCGCCCGCGTGCACCGCTCCTACCTGGTGAACATCGATCGCGTGTCCGCCCTCCACGACGGACATGTGCTGGTGGGCGACCACCGCGTGCCCGTGGGGCGCACCCACCGCGACGCCTTGAAGGCGCGCCTGCGCATCGGTGATCCGGGCGAAGGCTGACCGCGAGCCCCGCTCAGGACAGCTGTGCCGTGCGCACCGCCGTGGGGTGCGGTTCGGGTCAGGTCGTGCTCATCCTGATGAGGGGGGACACGTCCTGCACATGAGCACATGTTCACACGGGCACATGACCCAATGTGCACAAGCACCAAGGGCCGCCCCGCGAACGCGAAGCGGCCCTCGGCCAGGGTTCTGCACAACGTTACCGCGCCACCTTCACGGCCTTCTTCACCACGAAGCTGTCGTTGAGGTAGAGCGTGCAATGGTAGGTGCCGGGCGCCAGATCGGTGGTGGTCCAGTCGTGGGTGTACGTGCCCACCTCCCGCACGGCCTCCTCCAGCACCTCCAGCCGCTTGCCGCTGGCATCGCTGACCTCGAGGCGCGTGCGGCCGGGCGTGGCCACCGTGTAGCGCAACTGCGTGTGGTCCGCCACCGGGTTGGGCAGGATGAAGAGGTCGGTGCGCAGGGCCTCGCCTGCCCCTGCCCCTGCCCCTGCTCCTGAACCCATGCTGCGCAGATCCGCATCGCCGTTTGCGGCGCAACACGAAGCGAGGTCTTGTTGCAGCGCACTGATCTGGGCTTGTTGCGCGTCGTTGGCGGACTTCAGCTCCTGGACCGCTCCGATGAGGTAAGGAATGATGCCCTCATAGTTCACCGTGAGCAGATCAGCCGAAGAGGAGATCACGTTGCCTGCCGAGTCGGTCACCTCCGGGCGATGCGCTTCGCGCACCAGATGGGGCAGCACCTGTTGAAGATCCTGCGCCAGCACACCCGCCTGGTAGCCGGTGGGCAGGTTCATCTCCGGGTGATCCTGCGCTGCGAACTCATACGACTTGGGGGCCAGCTGTTCCACCACATCCAGGCAACCGCCCAACGGCTCGATGTTCTGCTTGAGCGTGGCATCGCTCGTGACCCACGGACCCAGGGAGAGGTAGCCGTAGCCATCGAACCATGCCGCCCAGCCCGGCCCACCGGACATATCCCGGACGGCCGTACCCCACACCGCGATCGGGTCCTGCGTGATGTACTCCCCATCGGCGAAGAAATAGCCCGACACCACCGATCCGTTCAACACACCAGCACCGGTCAAGGAAGAGACGCCCCAGTTGCGGTACGCCCCATCCACCGCCGACCGCAGGCCATAGTTCGCATCGCCCTCCTGCACATTGATGAGGTCCGCGGCCACTTTGGTGCCACCCACCACATCGTTCTGCGCACGGATCGCGATGTCCTCCGCCAGCCCCGTGTTGCGGGTCTTCAGCACATCCAGCTTGGCCTCAGGCACATCAGTACCGATCCCGACCATGTTCGCTTCATCCGGGCACCCGTTGATCGGTCCGGTCTGCCAGGCGGTGACCACATCATCACTCGCAGTGATCTCCCAGTCGCAGTCCTGCATCGTACTGATGTCGCGGTACTTGATCACGCCGTACTCCGGTGTGAACGAGTCGTCCACCACCAGCACCTTGGTCATCGTATTGGCCGGTGGATCGGTCGGCAACTGAGTGACACGGATCCGGCCGTTGAGCAAGTGAAGCCGGTCGACCGGGTTGAGGCCGGTTCCCTGAAAGTGGCCCA
>JADLBK010000262.1 GCA_020847755.1 Flavobacteriales bacterium
ATCGCTGGGGCCCATGGTGTAGCTGCCCATGGGGATGTAGTTCATCCCGTAGGGGTCCACTTGGTACCAGTCCGGACGTCCGACGACGCCGATGAGCTGCCCCTGCCCGCCGCCGCCGCAACTGGCCAGCAAGCCGACAGCGCCGATGTAGATGATGGGACGAAGTTGCATGGTTCCTCCGTTTGTGCCGTTCGAACGTTGGGCCTTGGGGTCCGGGTAAGCGAACACTTCAGGCTAGACTTCGTACGGCAGTGCAGGTGTTTGGGTTACCGAACTTACAGGAAGCGGATGTTCCGGTAGATCTCCAGCTTCTCCGGCTTGATGATCTTGAAGCAGTAGTTCAGCATCACCTCGTGGCTGCCGCTGCTGTAATTGCTCAACTGCGAGGTGGTCACGTCGTAGCTATACCCCAAACGGATGCTGGAGTTGCCGCTGGGGAACTTGTACTGGTAGCCGATCATGGGTGCGATGGCATCTTCGGTCCGGTAGGTAACGCCCAGCCAGACCATGTCATTGTACAGGAAGGTGGCGTTGACATCGAGCTGGGTGCTGGCTGCGTCGCTCTTGACCAGAACGCTGGGCTGGAGCACATATTTCTTGTTGCCGCCGATGGCCCAGTCGTAACCACCCTGCAGGAAATAGTGGCGGGCGTTCTTGATGCTCACCTCCTCCAAGGCGGTCTCTGGCAGCTGGGTGCTGCTGATGCCCACCCAGAAGGTCGGGGCCACATAGTAGAGGCCGGCACCAAGGTCAAAGCCCGCATCGGACACCCCGGCGTCGGGAATGGCATCGTCGTTGGCCACAGGGTCCACCGCCACCCAATCACTGCCCAGGGAGCGGCTGGTCATGCCCGCATAGATGCCCACACCGAAAGTGCCGGGGCCGAACTTGCGGTGGAAGGAATAGCTGAGGCGGGCGACGGTGCCCTTCTGCTGCCCGAGCTGGTCCATGTACACGGACAGGCCCACCCCACTGCTGATCTTGCTGATCGGCATCTGGAAGTTGAAGAGGCCGGTCTTGGGCGCACCATCGAAACCGCTCCACTGCTGGCGCAGGAGGGCCGTGACGCACATGTTGCCGCTGGTGCCGGCCACGGCCGGGTTCACCGAAAGGCGGTCGAACATGTATTGGGTGTACTGCGGTTCCTGTTGGGCGTGCACAACACCCATCAGGCCCGCGCAAAGCGCTGCGGTCAGTTTCCCCCTCATCCTTGGTTCCGTTCTGGGCCGGGCCGTCATGGGACGAACATCCCTTCGGGACCGGCGTTGATCCCGGCGCCAATATAGCAAAGATCCGGACCGTCCAAATTTCCCCAAGCCCAGCAGGGGCGGGCGAAGGCGGTCAGGCCAGCTTCTGGAAGGTGCGCCACCAGCGGTCGGGCACCTCTTCGCGGCAGGCCATCTGGTAATCGGCGTAGCTGCAGGGCACCAGATGGTGGCGCTCGAAGCGGGCCTCCTGTTCGGCCCGGTAGGGCACATCCATCCACCAACGGTCGCTCACCGCGCTCTTATAGAACACGAGCTCCTGCTCGTTCCCACGGATGGGGATCCTGAACCGGGTGAAGCGTTTGCGGTCGAGCCAGGGCAGGTCGTTGGTGCGCGATCGGAAGCCATCGAGGAAACACCAGATCATCTGGGCGGCCAGCTGGGCGGTGACCCCGTGCTCATCACGACCGGGATCCAGTTCGTAGAGCCCCACCGAAGAGATCTTCTCACTGATGCCGGCGTAGCGCATCAGCTGGCAGACCTCCTCGGCGTGGAATCCGTTCGGGCCGGGGCGGGTGGTGCCGGGGGCATCACTGCGACGCACGGCGGAGAGGTCCACGCTCAGGGTATCACCGTTGCGGAGCACCGGTTCGGCATCGGCCAGGTGGTCACGCAGTTCGCCCAACCGGTGCGCATCGAAGAAGAGCTTGTCCATCAGCTCGATCCCGGGCTGGTCCACCAGGTAGGTCTGGTAGCCGAGATTGCTGTAGTTGAAGAGGTAGTTGGGCTGCCGAAGCACGATGTGGCTCAGGTAGCTGCTGTCCGCCAGCCCTTGGCCGGGCTCGCCCAGGTCGAAGCGCGCGTCGATGCTGACCAGGTTGGCCGTGCGCTCCAACTTCTCATAGGCCAGGTACTGGGTGAAGGTGTGGCCCTGCCCGCCGCCCAGGATGATGGGCACGATGCCGCGCCGCACCAGTTCGGCGATGGACTCCGAGAGGGCGTGCTGGGTATCCTGCGCGCTCGCACCGGGGTGGATGTCGCCCAGATCCACCAACTGCAGCCGACCCTGGGGACGAAAGAGCGGGTACAGCTGCTCGCGGATGGCGTCGGGGGCCTCCACACAGCGTCTTGGGCGGGCGTGGCCGGGGTCGTCGAGCACGCCGAGCAGTGCAACTTGGGCGCCTTCCAGCTCCGGAAAACCAGCCGGCCCGTGGAACTGCGCCCCATCGCCCAAGGTGTGGGCCGCATGGTCCGGACGCTGTGCGCCGAAGCGGGGACTGGGACGGAAATAGAGACTGATGTCCATGCGTGGCCCTGACCAGCAGGCGGTCACGGCGAAGGTCCAACGCACGGGGGCGACCGCCGCACCGCGTGGCGTCGAGCTACCCACAAGCCGCTGTTGGCAACCCGGTGAACGAGGCGCTGTCCCGGCGTCAGGCCTTCTTGGAGGCTGCCTTCTTCGCGGGAGCCTTCTTGGCGGCGGTCTTCTTCGCGGGTGCTTTTTTCGTTGGCGCCTTCTGCGCGGGAGCGCTGCGTCCGCGTCCTTTCCGGCCACCCTTCTTCTCGGGGGCTGCGGCGAGCAGCTCGGTGGCCTGCTCCAGGGTCACGTCCTCGGGCTTGGTCCCCTTGGGCACGTTGGCGTTCTTGCCACCATCGGTGATGTAGGGGCCGTAGCGCCCGTCGAGGATCTGGATGGCCGAGTTCGCGAACTCCTTCAGCACGTTCTGGCGGGCGCCGGCGAGCTTGGCCTCCACCAGTTCGATGGCGCGCTCGAGCGTCACGGCCGCCGGGTCCTCCGACTTGGGGATGTTGGCGTAGGTCTTGCCGAACTTCACGTAGGGGCCGAAGCGGCCTCGCCCGGCCACGATCATCTCACCCTTGTACTCGCCCAGATCGCGGGTGGCGCTGGCGGCCTTCTTCAGGTCGATGAGCTCAATGGCCCGGGCCAGGTCGATGCTGAGCGGATCGTCCTCCGCGGTGAGGCTGGCGAAGGTGCCGCCAAGGCGCACGTAGGGTCCGAAGCGGCCGATGGCCACGGAGACCACCTCGCCATCGCGCTCGCCGAGGGTGCGCGGCAGCTTGAAGAGGTCGAGGGCCTCCTCCAGGGTGATGGTGCCGATGCTCTGGTCCTTGCGCAGGCTGGCGAACCTGGGCTTCTCCTCGTCCTCGGCGTCGCCGATCTGGATCATGGGACCGAAACGCCCGATGCGGGCCACCAGCTTGCGACCACTGGCGGGGTCCACGCCCAGTTCGCGCGATCCGGTGGCCCGCTCGGCCGTCTCGCTCACCGTGCCGATGGTCTTGTGGAAGGGCGCGTAGAACTCCTTGAGCATGGCGCGCCAGTTCATGGTGCCCTCGGCGATCTGGTCGAACTCGCCCTCCACGTAGGCGGTGAAGTGGAGGTCGACGATGGTGGGGAAGTGCTCCACCAGGAAGTCGTTCACCACCATGCCGATGTCCGTGGGGAAGAGCTTCTGCTTCTCGGCGCCCACGTTCTCCACGGCGGTGCGGTCGGCGATGGCGCCGTCGGCCAGGGTGAGGATGCGGTACGGGCGCGGGGTGCCCTCGCGGTTCTCCTTCACCACATAGCCGCGCTTCTGCACGGTGCTGATGGTGGGCGCGTAGGTGCTGGGGCGGCCGATGCCGAGCTCCTCGAGCTTCTTCACCAGGCTGGCCTCGGTGTAGCGGGGCGCGGGGCGCTCGAAGCGCTGGGTGGCCGTCATCTCCTGCAGGCCGAGCGCCTCGCCCTGCTTCATGTCGGGCAGCAGGCCCTCCTGCTCCTCGCTGTCGCCCTCGTCGTCGCGGCCTTCCAGGTACACCTTCAGGAAGCCGTCGAAGAGGATCACCTCGCCTTGGGCGACGAGGTCATCGCCCGGGTGGCCGCTGATGGCGATGTTGACCACGGTCTTCTCCAGCTCGGCGTCGGCCATCTGGCTGGCGAGGGTGCGCTTGCTGATGAGGTCGTACAGGCGCTCGGCATCGCGGTCGGCGCCGGCGGTGCGCACGTTGAGGTCGGTGGGGCGGATGGCCTCGTGGGCCTCCTGGGCGCCCTTGCTCTTGCTCTGGTAGCGGCGGGTCTTGCAGTAGCGCGCGCCGTACTGGGCGGTGATGGCGGCCTCGGCGGCGCCGATGGCCTGCTCGCTGAGGTTCACCGAGTCGGTACGCATGTAGGTGATGTGCCCCTGCTCGTAGAGCCCCTGCGCGATGCGCATGGTGCGGTCCACCCCGAAGCCGAGCTTGCGGCTGGCCTCCTGCTGCAGCGTGCTGGTGGTGAAGGGTGCGGCGGGGGTGCGCTTGCCGGGCTTCTTCTCCACCGCGTTCACGGTGTAGGTGGCGCCCAGGCAGCCCTGCAGGAAGGCCATGGCCTCGGCCTCGGTGGCGAAGCGCTTGGGCAGTTCGGCCTTCACGGTGGCCTTGCTGCCGGTGGTGAGCAGGGCGGTGATGCGGAAGGCGCTCTTCTCGGCGAACCCGAGGATCTCGCGCTCGCGCTCCACGATGAGGCGCACGGCCACGCTCTGCACGCGGCCCGCGCTGAGGCTGGGCTTCACCTTCCGCCACAGGATGGGGCTGAGCTCGTAGCCCACCAGGCGGTCGAGCACGCGGCGGGCCTGCTGGGCATCCACCAGGTGCACGTCGATCGAACGCGGGTTCTCGATGGCCTTGAGGATGGCCGGTTTGGTGATCTCGTTGAAGGTGATGCGCCGCACCTTGTCCTCAGGCAGCTTCAGCGCTTCCTTCAAATGCCAGCTGATGGCCTCCCCTTCGCGGTCTTCATCAGTGGCGAGCCACACGATGGCCGCCTTGTCGGCTTCCTTCTTCAGCGCGTTGAGGCGGTCCTTCTTGTCGTCGGGGATGATGTAGGTGGGCTCGAAGCCGTTCTCCACGTCCACGCTGAGGTCGCGCTCGGGCAGGTCGCGGACGTGGCCGTAGCTGCTCAGCACGGTGTAGCCCTCGCCCAGGTATTTCTCGATGGTCTTTGCCTTGGCGGGCGACTCCACGATCACCAGGTCGCCGCTTGCTGCTTCCTTCTTCTTTGCCATGGGATGCCGTTCTGAAGCCGCAAAAGAACGATCATCCGGAGCGGTGCGGTCCATGCCGCGCTACCGCTCCCCTTCCTTCCCCTACGGGGAAACTTTTTTCAACAGGGCCGGGGCCTCGCGCGGTGGCGTGTGCCGCGCACGCGTGCGCATGAGCGCGCGCACGAGGCTCACCGGACCGGTGGCCGCATCCATTCGGTGAGGGCCATGCGCTTGGTGGTGAACGCCCAACCCAGGCGCACCCCCGACTCCCAGGAGCGCGAGCCGCCACCGGTGCGGATCATGGGCACCAGGCTGAGGGCGGTGAAGGGGTCGATGACCAGTTCGCCGCCGGCGGTGAGCGGAAGGCGGATGCCCAGGCCCAGCAGGGCCCGCAGCTCGCCGCCGAAGCCCTTGGGGTCGGCATTCACGAGCGTTTCGTTCACCCAGCCGTTGAGACCCCAGTAGGAGCGGGTGCCGTTCATCCGGCCCGCGACCACCGCACCCAGCGCGAACCCGAAGCGCACCCTCGTGGTCCCGGCCCGGTCCAGATCCACTTCGGGCAGCAAGGCCAGCCGCACGGTGTAGAGCTCCACGGAAGCCGTGGTGGACTCGCCAGGCCCCAAGCCGCCGTCGGACCAAGAAGCGCTGAACCGGCGTCGATCGACCTGCAGTTCGCCCCCCAGGTGGACGCGACCCGGCGCATGCTCGCGGTAGAAGACGGCCATCGACCAAGCGGGCTGGTCGACCCCGTCGAAGTGCAGCCGGCCGGAGGTGTTCTTGCGCTTCCGTTCCTGCAGGTCGAGATGGGCCGCGCCGACCGTGATGCCGATCGCGTACTGGGCCGTGGCCTGCGCGATCGTGAGCAGGCCCAGGACGAACAAGGCGGCACGCATGGCCGAAAGGTCGCCGAAATGTAGGGGCCATGCACCCTCTGCCACCTTGTCAGTTCCACGGGACCAACCCTTACCTTTGCAGCCCTTCCGACGAACCGGTGAGCAAGCGCGTCCACATCGAGAGCTACGGCTGCCAGATGAACTTCAGCGACAGTGAGATCGTCGCGAGCATCCTGGCCAAGGACGGCTACACCGTGGTGGACAAGGCGGAGGACGCGGACCTGGTGCTGCTGAACACCTGCAGCATCCGCGACAAGGCCGAGCAGACGGTGCTGAACCGCATCGACGGGCTCAACCACCTGAAGGGGCGCAACCCCGACCTGCGCGTGGGCGTGCTGGGCTGCATGGCCGAGCGCATGCGCGAGGACCTGCTGGAGAAGAAGAAGCTGGTGGACCTGGTGGTGGGCCCCGACGCCTACCGCACCCTGCCCGCGCTGCTCGACGAGGTCGAGGGCGGGCAGAAGGCCGTGAACGTGCTGCTGAGCCGCGAGGAGACCTACGCGGAGATCGAGCCCGTGCGGCTGGGGAGCAACGGCGTCACCGCCTTCGTCACCATCATGCGCGGCTGCGACAACATGTGCGCCTTCTGCGTGGTGCCCTTCACCCGCGGCCGGGAGCGCAGCCGCGATCCCAACACCATCGTGGACGAGTGCCAGCAGCTTGTGGCGCAGGGCTACCGCGAGGTGACGCTGCTGGGCCAGAACGTGGACAGCTA
>JADLBK010000263.1 GCA_020847755.1 Flavobacteriales bacterium
CATGGACCGCGTGCAGGCGCTGTACGACCGGCCGTGGATGGCCTTGATCCGCACCCGCATGGGCACGACCAGCGCCAACCTGTGGGCCCGCGAGGCGTTGCTGGCGGTGGACGGATGGCCGGAGGACCTGGCCAGCAGCCAGGACTACGCCCTGCTCTTCAAGCTGCTGAAACGAGGAGCGCGCGTGGCCTGGGACCGTCGCGAGCGCACGGAGGTGCTCAAGCGCCCCAGTGGAAGCATCAGCCGCACCGGTGTGCGGGCCAACTGGGAGCGCTACGTGGAGCTGCGGAGGGCCATCAAGGAGCACCTGGTGTCGCTGGGTCGCGCGCATCATGCCGATGAGATCGCCGCGCTCGACCAGTACCTCTTCATGGCCCTGCGGATCCTGGCGACGTACGATCGGGCGCTGGCGGTGAAGCTGTACCGGAGCTGCATCGACAAAGGGTTCCGTCCCGAGGTGGGACCGGCCATCACCGAGCGCTACGTGGCGCTGTTTACCTTGCTCGGGTTCGCCGGAGCGGAACGGGCCCTGCGCCTGGCCCGTGGGCGCAAGGAGGCCGACGCATGATCCGTTCGTACACCGAGTACCGCGACTACCTGGAGGCCGACCGCATCGCCCTGCGGCGCGGCCCCGGCATCCTGTGGTTCGATGAGGTGTGGAGGTTCCAGCGGCTGCTGCGCCGGGTGGAGTACCTGATGAACTGCCGCAAGCACCAGGGTCTCTTCTGGCGGCTGGTGTACAAGTACTACTCGATCCGCCTGCACGAGCAGGCCATCCGGTGCGGCTTCGACATCCCTCCGAACACCTTCGGTCCCGGGCTCAGCATCGCGCACCGCGGTACCATCGTGGTCCATCCCGATGCCCGCATCGGCCGCAACTGCCGCCTGCACGTGGGGGTGGTCATCGGCACGCGTCCAGGGCCCTTCGAGCTCGTGCCCACCCTCGGCGACAACTGCTACATCGGCCCCGGTTCGAAGATCTTCGGTGACATCGTCATCGGGCCCGACACCGCCATCGGCGCCAACAGCGTGGTGAACCGCTCCTTCCCGGAGGGGCACATGACCATCGCCGGCGCTCCGGCCCGCAAGGTGAGCGACACCGATTCGCGCGAGTTCATCATCGCCACCCGCAGCCCCTTGAAATCCCTCGGATGAAGAAGATCCTCATCGTCGTCGGCACGCGCCCCAACTTCATCAAGGTCACGCGCTTCAAGCAGGTGGCCGCGCAGCGCGGCACGCTCGACGTGCGGATCGTGCACACCGGCCAGCACTTCAGCGCCAACATGGCCGATGTGTTCTTCGAGCAGTTCGGCCTGGTGCCCGACCGCTTCCTCAACATCGGCGCGGGAAGCCCCAACACGCAGATGGCCCAGGTGATGCTGGGGCTGGAGACTGCGATCAACGAGGAGAAGCCGGACCTGGTGATGGTGGTGGGCGACGTGAACAGCACGTTGGCCGCGGCCATCACCGCCAACAAGATGGGCGTGCGCATTGGTCACTTGGAGAGCGGCCTGCGCAGCCATGACCGCAGCATGCCCGAGGAGCACAACCGTGTGCTCACCGACGCGCTCACCGACCACTTCTTCATCACCGAGCAGAGCGGGCTGGACCACCTGCGGAAGGAGGGGAGGCCCGAGGCGGCGCTGCATGTCGTGGGCAACACCATGATCGACACGCTGGTGGCCTTTGAGCCGCAGGTGCAGGCCTCGCCGGTGCTGCAGGAGCTCGGGCTCGGTGAAGGGGGGCATGTCCTGATGACCATCCACCGCCCCGCCACCGTGGACGTGCCCGAGCGGCTCAGCGAATTGCTGGACTTGATCGCGGACGTGGCGCGCACCCGCAAGGTCGTCTTCCCGATCCACCCGCGCACGGTGAAGAACATCGAGTCCTTTGGGCTGAAGGCCAAGGCCGACGCCATCGCTGGGCTGGTGCGCACCGAACCCTTGGACTACTTCGCCTTCCAGAAGCTGGTGGCCACCTGCGGCTTCATCCTCACCGACAGCGGCGGCATCCAGGAGGAGAGCACCTTCCGCCGCGTGCCCTGCCTCACGCTGCGGCCCAACACCGAACGCCCGATCACCGTCACGCTCGGCAGCAACGAGCTCGTACCCCTGGACATGGATGCGGTGCGCGCGGCCATCGCGCGGATCGAGAACGGCACCTTCAAGAAAGGGGAGGTGCCCCCGCTGTGGGACGGCCACGCCACCGAGCGGATCGTGGAGGTGTTGGAGCGGGTGCTGTAGTCGCACCGCGCTCATCCACAGGAACTGGCGAGGTGCCTACGCCGGCCGCTTCTTCCCCAGTTCGGCCCTGATCGCTGCCAGCCGCTCCTTGGTCCTGACCGTGTTCCGCGCGATCAGGACGATCAGGCCCGCAGGCAGCAGCGTGTGAAGCAGACCGAAGCCTTTGGTGGCCAAACCGTAGATGATGACGCCGATGAGGAAACCGATGAGCACGGCGGTCGTGATCTGTTCCCTGTGGGCCCTCTTTTCCTCGACGACAAGCTCCTCCGGGCGCATGGTCGAGTAGTCCTTGCCGGCGTCCATGGTGCGGGGTGTGTGGTGGTGGTACAAAGATCATCCACGGACCGTTCGTGGCATCTGCCCGGGGGGGTAAGGGACAAGCGCGCATTTGCAGGAACGGGCGCGATGAGCGCTCCGCACTACCGCGCCTCCCTGAAGAGCCCGATCGTATGGTCCAGCAGCTGACCATCACCGTACCGCCCGTGACCTGGCACCACCACCTTCACCTGGGATAGGCCTGTTCCACGGCCGCCACGGTGCCGGACCACGCTGACACATTCGCATCGCCGAGGTAGCCTTTGCTCGCCTCCAGTTCCTTGATCAGGCAGCCGCCGAAGAGCACGTGCTCGCTGGGGAAGTGGCCCACCACGTTGTCCTTCGTGTGCCCTTCGCCGTGAAAGGTGGCGGTGACGCGCTCCGTCCCGACCTTCAACATGAGCGGCTCGGTGAAGCCGTGTTGCGGGACCTCCACGCTATCGGCCGCGGCCGGGGCGATGGTGCGCTGATGGGCAAAGGAGGGGATCCCGTGCGCGTGGAAGGCCTTCGATCCTCCAAGGCAGTCGTCGTGGAAGTGGGTGGGGATCACCGCGGTGATGCGGCAGTGCAGGCTGTCCTGCACCCAGCGGATCAGCTCGGTCGCTGCGCTGTCGGTGGTCGGTGTGTCGAACACGATGGCCTCGCCACCGTTGCGCACCACCGGCCCATTGCACGGCACGTTGCCGAAGTCCTGGGTCTGCTTGAAGCTGGTGTGGACGAAGGCGTTCGGGGTGACCTGCTCCACGACCAGTTCGGTGGAACGATGGACCTGCATGGGTGTGAATGCCGGGCTCTCAGACGATGTACAGTGCGCGAACACCAGGGCCGAAAGGAGCAGGATCCACGCTCTCATGGTCTATCGCTACCGGCGCACGGAGGAGGGCGAAGTTCCGGGTTTGAACGATACAGTAAAGCTCGAAGCGGTCCGGGAAGGTGGAATGTGCTGGTCGTTCGACGCAGCGCAAGTCTCTGTGTTCCTTTGCGCCTCCGCGCCTTTGCGGCCATCCTGCTCCATGCTCCTCTACCTCACCTACAACGACCAGCCCAGCGGGGTGTACTGGAGCCAGGTGACGGACGTGGTGGAGCACCTGAACACCCTGGGTGGCCCGAAAGTGAAGTTGGTGGCCTTGGTGAGCGGCCGCGACTTCCGCAGCACCCGCCGGAAGATCAAGGCCCATTCACCTTCAGCCTGGGTGCTGCCCATGGTGCCCACCATGCCGCGCTGGCGCATGAACACGACGATCGTGGCGTGGGTGTGCCGCTTCCTGCGCCCCACCGGGATCATCTGCCGCGGCCCCTTCGCCACCTGGATGGCGCTGCGCATGCGGGAGCGGAGGCTCGCGAAGAAGGTCTGCTGCGATGGGCGCGGGGCCTACGCGGCGGAATGGGAGGAGTACCGCATCATCGACGACGACGCGCTGATCGCCCAGTTCCGGCCGCTGGAGCAGGAGGCGGTGAACGCGAGCGACTTCCG
>JADLBK010000264.1 GCA_020847755.1 Flavobacteriales bacterium
ACCACGTCCGCCGTGCAGGTCAGCCGGTCCAGGTCGAAGTGAAGGTCGGGCCGCAGGGGGGCGTCGAAGCGGACCTCGGCGCGGCAGGTGCCCTGCAGGTGGCGCTGGCCGATGAAGTCCTGGCCGAAGTCGTTGAACTCGGCGAAGAGGCGGTGCACGTCGATGCCGCTGAGGGAGGCGCGCACGGCCAGCGGGTACGCGGTGGCGGTGCGTCCGTCCAGGGTGATGGCCCCGCCCACGGTGCCGCCGGCGGTGGTGAAGCGCACGGGCTCGGCGCGCAGCATGCGGTCCGCCAGCACCACGCGGCCGGTGATGCCGGTGGCGGTGAAGGCGTCGTACACCAGCTCGTCCACGCGCACGTCGAGGTCCAGGGCCAGGGCCGCGGGCAGGGCCAGGTGGGCCGGTCCGTCGCCTCCGCCGGTGATCCAGCGGGCCAGGTCGATGCGGGCGGCCGAACCCGTGGCGGTGATGGCCAGGCGCTGGCCGTCCAGCAGCAGGTAGGGCACCAGGCCGTGCAGGGTGCCGCTCAGGTCCAGGCGGTCGCCCTGAACGGTGGCGGCCATGCGCTTCACGCGGGCGTCGGGCCCGTCCAGGGCCAGGTCGGCGTCCACGGCGGTGATGGCGAGGCCCACGCCGCGCAGGCCGAGGGCGGCGCCGCGCAGGCTGGCGGTGCCGCCGATGGCCAGGCCCTGCAGATCCCGCCCCTTCAGGCCGGTGAGGCGGGGCAGGGGTCCGCGGGCGGTGAGGTCGGCGCGCAGGCGGCCTTCGGCGTGCTGCAGGCTGTCCAGCCGCACGAAGCGCAGCAGCTCGCCCAGGTCCATGTCGGCCTTGAGCCCGGCATCCACGTGGGCCTTGGTGCCGCCGCGCAGGTGCAGGTGGCCGGTGAGGGAGCCGCCGCCGGAGCGGGCGCGCAGCTCGCGCACCTTCAGTTCGGCCAGCGTGCCATCGCCGGTGAGGGCCAGGTCGGCCCAGCCGTGCACCTTGTCGAAGGTGGCGCCGCTGGCCTGTTCGCGGAAGCGTCCGTCGCGCACGGCCAGCTGCACGGCCAGCGCCGGGGGCGTGCGCCCGCCGATGGTGCCGGCGTACCGCGCCACCACATCGGCCTCGCCTTGGATCCCGTAGGGGCGCATGGGGCGGTTGACCACCGGCGGCAGCAGGGCCAGCAGGCGCTCCAGGTCACACTGGTCGCCCGCAGCGCGCAGGTCCAGGAAGAGGCCGTCGGCCTCGGGCACCACGGCCAGGGTGCTGGTGAGGCGCACGCCTCCGCTGTTCACCTCGCCATTGGTGATGCGGAAGGCGCCGTCGGTGTCGCCGAAGGTCATGGTGAGCAGCACCTCGGCCTGGCGGTCGGCCAGGATGCGGGCCCGGCCCTGGTGCCAGTCGATGAGGTGCACATGGCCCTCGGTGCGCAGGGTGTTGGGCCCGTCGCCCAAGGTGCCGCGCAGGGCGATGCGCTCGCTGGCGCCGATGACCTCCGTGGCGCTGCCGCCGTGGCGGTAGCGCACCCACAGGTCGTCCAGGGTGAGCTTCTGCAGGGGCAGGCGGCCGGTGGCGGTGCTGTCGCTGCGCCAGATGCGGTAGTTGGGCCGGCCCTGGGCGTCGTGCGCGATGAAGGCGCGCACCCCCTCGCCGTGGATGCGGCGGATGCCATAGGTGCCGGTGAGCAGTTCCGAGAGGTTGAAGTCCAGGAAGAGGTCCTCGGCGTAGAGCAGGCTGTCGGCCGCAGCGCTGTCGGCGCGCACCTCGCGCACGAACACCCCGTGCAGGTGCAGGCTGGCCTTGGGGAAGCGGCGCAGCAGGGTAAGGTCGATGTGCTCCACCTGCACCGGGGTGGCCAGCTGCGCGTTGAGCAGGCCCAGCAGGCGGGCCTTCACCTCGTCCTCGTACAGGGTGGCCACCACCGCCAGGGCCCCGGCGAAGAGGACCAGCAGCGCGCAGCCCACCAGGAGGGCGCGGCGGAGGAAACGGGAGAGCACCTTCAACAAAGGTCCGGGGGGTGGGTCGCCGGCCGACACGCCGCGGGGGCGGCTCATCCACAGGCGCGTGTTACCACCGAATAACGTGCCAGGGGGGCCGCTGGTCTGTGCCGGGCGATGGGGTTACCTTCGCGGCCCCGCGCCGGGCGCGACCCCATAGTTCAATGGATAGAATAGGAGTTTCCTAAACTCTTGATCCAGGTTCGACTCCTGGTGGGGTCACACGCCCGGTATCCTCACCGCATGACCGCCCGACCCAAGCCCGTGTATGCGCCGGCTGTTCTGGGATGTGGACTTCGAGAAGCTGGACCATGATGGCAAGGCCGGCTTCATCATCGAGCCCGTGTTCGAGCGGGGCGATGTGGAGGACATCCGGCCGTGCAGGCGGTACCATGGGGATCAGCAGGTCGTGGGGGCCTTGCTCGAGGCCAAGTACCTCCCATTGGCCACGCTCCATTTCGTCAGTGCCATTTTCGACAAGCCCCTGGAGGCGTTCCGATGCTACACACGGAGGCACTTGTTCCCGGGACTCTCCCCGTCTTAGAGCGCCCATCGCAAGTTGACACGCACGCTCCATCCGGATCCGGACCGGAACGATGATCGGATCACTGTACAGCCGGCGTGGAGAACGAGCAGTCCATCCGTGCTCCTGGCCAGGGCGGTCCGGGCAGGAACGGAGGGCCTGCTGGAGACCTTTACATCACCTTCCTGGGAAGGATCATCCGCGGTTCAAGTGCACCGGTAGTGCGGCGATCACCGGGCTATCATCAACCGTTCCGTGAAGAGCTGCTCCCCGGCAACGATGGTGGCTACGTAGAGGCCCCCGGCCAGGTCACCGGGCAGTGTGAGCGATGTGTTCAGCACACCGTCCTGCAGCGGCAGGGTGGTGCTCCATACGCGCTTGCCGAAGAGGTCGGTGATGTCCAGCGATGCGACGGTGAGCTCCGGATCGATGCCGCCGAGTTCGATGCGCACCTGGTCGCCGTTCGTGGGGTTGGGGAAGAGCAGCAGTTCCGTGGGCTCCTCCGTGTATGCGGTCTCCATGCCACGCGGCTCAGCGAAGGGTGCCAGCGGTGTCCAGCTGATCTTCACGGTGCACGATGGACCCCAATCGCACCAGGTGGCGCCATAGTCGAAGCTGGCCCGCACGACCACGTTGTAGGTGCGGCCCGCCTTCAACGGCAAGGTGTACCACTTCTGGAGGATGAAGGAGCGCGACGGAAAGGCGATGTGGCGCGTATAGGCCGGTTGTCCAGGGGTGTTGGTGAAGCGGAACTGGTACCTGTTCGCGCCGGGCACTTCGGTGGCGGCGATGGTGCTCGTGCCATTGAACTTCAGGTTCACCGCGCCGCAGCTGATCACGGGATCGGCGGTGGTGGTGAGCTGGGTGGGGAGGCAGAGCGGACCTGACGTTCGTAAGCGTGTGATGTGGCCGCACGCGACGCCGTCATAGGAGGTGAAGGCTCCTCCCACGAGGAGGTCCCCATTGGGCAGTGCGAGCAGCACGTTCACCGCTGCATCGAAACCGGTGCCTGGATCGAACTCGGGATCCGCATACCCGTATGCGTTCACCTGTACAATGCCGCTGTGCGCCTCGTTGCGATAGTAGGAGAAATCACCACCAGCGATGATGCGGCCTTCAGGCCCTGCCACCAACGTTCGCACCGGGCCATCGGTGGAAGGCCCGGGATCGAAGGCATAGTGCAGTGCGCCCTGCGGTTCAAGCAAGGCCATATGCGCGCGTGGCACGCCGTCGTTCACATGGTGATCATCATCCCATATGTTGAAGTCGCCACCGATCGCCAGGAAGTCATCCGGCCGAACGGCGATCGCACGAACAGGATCATAGAACGAGAAGCCCACGGTGTTCATGAACGGCTCTGAACGGTCCCCATTGGGCAGCAGCTCGGCCAGGTTGAACGCGAAGTTGCCGCCGGTGCCGTCGTTGTTATCCATTCCAACCAGCAACCTTCCATCCGGCCGCAGCACCAGCGCCAGCACCTTGGCCGTGCTCCAGACGAGATCAGGAACGAAAGCGGGATCGCGGCTGCCATCAGGCATCAATTGCATCAGCCCAATGCTGTTCTCATTACCCCATTCGTCGGTCGTGACATAGAAACCACCCGCCAGGATGGAGCCATCCGGTCGCACAGCGAGCGCGTGGATGGGCTGCAGGCCGATGCCGCTGAGATAGGTATCGAAGCTCGGGTCGGGGCTCCCATCGGGCATGAGCCGGGTGATACCGCTTCCGCCTACCAGGATCCGTCCATTGGGCTGCAAGGCGAGCGCCCGACCGCCCACCGCGCCGTTGAAGTCGGCGTCGATGGAACCATCTGGGTGCAGGCGTGCGATGCCGTTGCAGGCCGTGCCGTTGTACTGGGTGAAGTTGCCCGCGGCGATCACCTTGCCATCGGGCTGCAGGCAGAGTGCGAGCACCTCTCCATCAAAACCAGTACCAGCGGTGAACGTGTCGTCGATCTGGTCGGGATGGAATGGTTGCGCGGGCTGTGTCGATCCCGAGCAGGTACATGTAAGATCATAGGCATCGTTGAATGTTCCCGGGTTCCCGTCATCACAGGGATCACCGGGTACCATGGGACCATCCACCGTGCCCTGGCAGTCGCGCACGTCATACGTCCAAAGCTGCGGCAGGTCCAGGCGATAGTCATCCGTTGAGGTCCCGTCGTCCAGATAGAACCAGGGATAGAGGTGCGAACCTCCCATGAGGTATGCTACCGGTCCACTTACGGCGAGCGCCACATGATCACGCGTAAGGCCTGGGAAAAATGCTTCCACGCGCCATGCATCCGCCGGCGGATCGTACCGCACCATGCGGTTCGGATGCGTTTGGTGGATCAGGTCCATCGGCCGGCCCATGTTGATCAGGTAGCCGTGGCCCCCCAGTGCGAACCCGGTGAGCGGACCATTAAGCCCGAGCGTGAAGACATCAAGATCGGCCATTACGGCCCAGGTATTCAGCACCGGATCGTACGCACGCACCTGCTGACCCCGGACCATGTACCCCATTCCCCCAAGCGCGAATCCGGTCCATTCCGGATCAGGTTCGGCATACACGATGTACGAGCTGAACAGATCGGCACGCGGGCTCCACATGTCCGTTACGGGATCGTACACCCATAGATCGCCGAGCATGGGATAACTCATGTAACCGGAACCATCATCGGGCAGTGGCTCGCCGATGCCGGTGGCCACGTAGCCCAACGGATCGATCGAAAAAGCGAACGCATGCGTGCGCGCACTCCCCGGCAGATCGGCGCGTGCGTTCCACGCATCCAGCGTCGGATCGTACTCCCACAGATCGTTCAGCGTATCGGCTCCGGCCACACCCGTGGCCACATAAGCTTTGTTGTTCACGGTGAAGCAAACGGCCCCGGTCCGAGCACCACCGGGGAACGCGGCCTTCATGGACCACACGCCGTTCGCGGGATCATACTGCCGCAATTGGGTGAGCACGTTGCCACTTTGGTCCGTTCCGAGGCAGTTGTAGATCTTCCCGTTCAGGGCAAAGGCGAGCGCATTGTGCCAGGCCGGAGCACCATCAGGTGCATTCACCCAGGTCTTCGGTTGCGTCCATGCATCGGCCACCGTGAGCAAGGCGACTATCGATAAGAGGATCGAGCGTTTCATTGGTCATGTGGGTTTGGGATCCCGGGAACGTTGTACCGTCAGCGCTGCACCACCAACTGAACAGTGGCCATGTCGAACTCACCCGAAACTACTCTTACGGTGTAATATCCACTGGACATGCCGTTGCTTAGCTCGAGGAGCTGATCTACGGATCCGGCGCTCACCGGAAGCACGCGGACCATCACCTTGCGGCCGTTCACGTCGAACACATCCAGGCTTACTTGTTCCAACGCCGGATCAAGACCGGTGATCGCGATCCGCACCTGTTCACCGTTGTTCGGGTTCGGATAAAGGAGAAGTTCAGGAGCGTCCAACTCTTCGGAGACCTCCATGCCACGCGGCTCGGCGAAGGGTGCCATCGGCGTCCAGCTGATCTTCACGGTGCACGATGGACCCCGATCGCACCAGGCGGCGCCATTGTCGAAGCTGTTGTCCACACTTCCATCCACGTTCAACTGGACAAGACCTCTGTGCGAGGCACCATCGAACGTGGTGAAGAACCCGGCAAGGAGCATCTTGTTGTCCGGGCGGACCGCCATCGCCCATACTTCACTGTTCGGCCCGCTTCCCGGATCGAAGCCCGTATCCATGCTGCCGTCCACGTTCAAACGCCCACCATCCACGATCACCTTGCCATCGGGCTGCACGGCGAGCGCACGGATCCACCTGTTCACAGGAAAGCCGGAACCGATATCGAAAGTGCGATCGATCGTTCCATCCGGGTTCACACGCGCCAGAAAAGGGGTGCTCTGTTCTCCCCCGGCCAGGATGATCCTGCCATCCGGTTGCAAGACGTTCGCGTTCACATAACCGGTGAACGTGGTGGAGAACGAGCCATCCAGGCTTCCGTCGCTGTTCAGCCGGTATCGCCCCGTGATGATCTTCCCATCGGGCTGTATCAGCGAAGCATGGGCATCATGGGGATAGATCCCATCGCCGTTGCCATTGCCGACATCGCCCGGATCGAACGTTGGATCGTTCGAGCCCGGCTGGCCCCAGGAGGTCGCCGTGCCAAGGGCTGTAAGGATCAGCAGCGCGGCAGCCCGTAACACAGTGTTGAGCGATGCGCGCAGGAGGGCGTATTGCCGGCACATGATCGCTGGATCCATGGATACTAAGCAGGCCATCCGCCGGAGTGTTGTCAATGATCGCCATCATCCATCGCGCCGACTTCCCTCACCCGACCTCCATGGTCCCCGCCCTGGTATGGATCATCTCCTGACCGGCTGCTCTTGTGGACCGGCTTTTCAATTCCGCAACGCGCTGCCATGGAAGGTCCTCATACAGGTCGAAGACCATGTCGGTGATGTCCATTGCCTTCCGCCCCATCTGAAGCAGCTTGACGTCTTTCATAACGTGGGTATGGCCGGAAGTCGGCCGCGAACGTGATCCCGGGATGAGCTGGCGGCTCGAAGCTCCAGGCTGGAGGCCTAGTTTTGCATCGTGATCCACCACCGCAACACCCTCATCAGCGAGGACATCTTCGAGAAGCGCTTCGTGTGCGACCTGGCGGCGTGCGAGGGCGGTTCGCACTACGAGCTGCACTGGGATCCCAAACAGTTTGTGCAACGGTGGAGCCCACCCCTATTGCCGCACCCATTTCACGGTCTGGCAACCTGCTTTGGCGTCGCACACCCGTAAGGTGTACAACCCAGCAGCCATTCCGGCCGTTCCGATCCTGTGCATGGAGGTTCCGCGTGGGATGATCGCCTCCACGTGCTGGCGACCACTTGCGTCCAGTAGTTGCCACCGGAGGTCGTCGGTCGTGGGTGAACCCAAGCGCAGCTCGCACATCGCCTCCACTGGATCGTGGAAAAAGGTGAACAGGGGCACCGGACCCGACGATGCACCAGGACCGGTTCCAACGATCAGGTCGCACGTCGGAGCAATGGTGGTCATGTACGTGATGTCGACATCCTGGTAGCAACGGAGCGTCGTATCCAACTGGGGGGTCTGGCATTCGTCGAGGAAGATGTCATGGAACCCCCCGAAGCGTTCAATGAACATCGGATCCTCAAGGCCAACGGACAGACCCAGGTCCACGCAATCACTTGTGGTCTGAACATAACGGAGCGAGAGCCCTGCGATGTTCACATGGCCCGTGTCCGTGACCGTGTAGCCGCATGAACAGGAGAAGTCCTCTGGCTGCAGGACCTCCCAGTAGTCGCCCGGGACGGCGCCGAACCACACCAAGGTGTCCCAGTACGGCTCGTACCACCCGCCCTGCCCATGCCAGATGTAGAGCACGCCACTGTCCAGTGCGGTGATCACCTTCGGAAAGTCATAGTGGTTGGTCACCTGCGTGCTCGAGTTGAAATAGTGCCCTTCATGGTCGATCACTTTGGCGTTCCTTCCGCCTACGACGGAGTCACCATTGTAGGCGAACAGCGCATACCCCGTGGTTGTGCCGAACTGGATATCGAAGTACCATGCTGCGGACGATGGGCACCAGGATTGCGCCTGGGTCCCAAGCGCCAACGCCATGGCTGCGAGTGCAGCGAGGTTATTCATGGGTCTGCTTCGATGTGAATGTACTCAAGACGGGAGATGGGCGGCATCCGCTGTCTCTTCACGCGACGAGGTCTCGCATGATCCATATCGCGCGCGGACTAGCTTCGCCCCCCGATGATCGAGCACCGCGGCACCCTGCTGAGCGACGACCTGTTCGAGAAGCGCTTCGTGTGCGACCTGGCGGCGTGCAAGGGCGCCTGCTGCGAGCAGGGCGACAGCGGCGCACCGCTCACCGCCGAGGAGGCCCGCCTGATCGAGAAGCACTACGCCGCGCTACAGCCCTACATGACCGCCCGCGGCCGCAAGGCCGTGAAGGACCAGGGCCACACCAGCCTGGTGGACAGCGACGGCGAGCTGGTGACCCCGCTGGTGGGCGAGTACCAGGAGTGCGTGTTCGCCAAGCGCAACGCGCAGGGCATCTGGATGTGCGGCATCGAGCAGGCCTACCGCGAGGGTACCG